>JAZONZ010000083.1:0-23203 GCA_045654765.1 Christensenellaceae bacterium | reverse complement strand
AACCTTTGATTTTACATAAAAATAAGGGTGTATGCGAATTTTCGCATACACCCTTTATATTTGGTTTTTAAGTTTTTCTAAAAATTATTCAACGATTTTAGAAACAACGCCTGAACCTACAGTTCTACCACCTTCACGGATAGCAAATCTAAGACCTTCTTCCATAGCAACTGGAGTAATTAAAGTTACGTCAATTGTTACGTGGTCACCAGGCATAACCATTTCAACGCCTTCTGGGTGTTTAATAGTACCTGTAACGTCTGTAGTTCTAAAATAGAATTGTGGACGATAGTTGTTAAAGAATGGAGTATGTCTACCACCTTCTTCTTTAGTTAATACGTAAACTTGACCGCTAAATGCTGTGAAAGGTTTAACAGTGTTAGGTTTAGCAATAACTTGACCTCTTTCGATTTGAGTTCTATCAATACCTCTTAAAAGAGCACCTACGTTGTCACCAGCGTATGCTTCGTCAAGAGATTTTCTAAACATTTCAAGACCAGTAATAACTGAAGTCATTTTTTCAGTTTTAATACCTACGATATCAACAGGTTCGCCAACTTTAGCAACACCTCTTTCAACTCTACCAGTAGCAACTGTACCACGACCAGAGATTGTAAATACGTCTTCTACAGGAAGAAGGAATGGTTTGCTTGATTCACGTTCTGGAGTTGGGATATAACTATCAACAGCGTTCATAAGTTCGAAAATACATTGACAATCAGCAGAGCCTTTAACAGCATCGCCATCATTGTTAGATGCAAATTCTAATGCTTTTAATGCTGAACCTTTAATGATAGGAGTATCATCACCAGGGAAACCATATTCGCTAAGAAGGTCTCTAACTTCCATTTCAACGAGTTCAAGTAATTCAGCGTCATCAACTTGGTCACATTTGTTAAGGAATACGATGATGTATGGAACACCTACTTGTCTTGCAAGAAGAATGTGTTCTCTTGTTTGAGGCATTGGACCATCAGTAGCAGCACATACAAGGATTGCGCCGTCCATTTGAGCAGCACCAGTAATCATGTTCTTTACGTAGTCTGCGTGACCTGGACAGTCAACGTGAGCGTAGTGACGAGCTTCAGTTTGATATTCAACGTGAGAAGTATTTATCGTAATACCTCTTGCCTTTTCTTCAGGAGCTTTATCAATTTGGTCGTATCTCATTTTTTCAGCACTGCCTTGTGAAGCGAGTACCATAGTGATTGCAGCAGTTAATGTAGTTTTACCATGGTCAACGTGACCGATAGTACCGATATTAATGTGCGGTTTACTTCTTTCAAATTTTTGTCTTGCCATAATTTTTTGTTTCCTCCAAAAAAATTGTTTGTTTTTATTTTTTTATTTTTATTTTTTAAAAATTTGTTTTTTATTGTTATACAATAATAGTATACATTATCAATCTCACGCTGTCAAGCATAAGATTGAAAAAGTATAAAAAGTTTTAATTAGTCTTCGTTCTTTACAGCCCTATCGCCGATAATTTTTTCAGCAATATTCTTTGGAACTTCAGCATAATGGTCAAATTGCATTGTGTATTGACCACGACCTTGTGTTCTTGAACGAAGGTCAGTAGCATATCCAAACATTTCAGAAAGTGGAATATGTGCATCAATTGCTTTTGCACCATTTCTATCTTCAGTACCTTGAATATTACCACGTCTTGATGAAACGTTACCCATTAAATCGCCGAAATAATCGTCTGGAGTAATAATTTCAACTTTCATTATAGGCTCTAAGATAACAGGTTGAGCAGTCTTCATAGCCTCTTTAAATGCAAGTGAACCTGCAATTTTGAACGCCATTTCAGAAGAGTCAACTTCGTGGTATGAACCATCTTGAACGGTAGCCATAAAGTCAACTACTTCGTAGCCTGCAAGCGTACCGTTTTTAGAAGCCTCTTCAATACCCTTTCTAACAGGCTCGATATATTCGCCTGGGATTGAACCACCAACCGTTTCGTCAACGAATTGGAAGCCTGATGCTGGCTCTAATGGTGTGAACTTAACAAGACAGTCACCATATTGACCTTTACCACCTGATTGACGCTTGTAGAAACCTCTTGCCGTAACTTCTTTTCTAAACGTTTCTCTGTATGCAACTTGTGGTTTACCAACCGTTGCTTCTACTTTGAACTCTCTTAAAAGTCTATCAACGATAATTTCAAGGTGTAATTCACCCATACCAGCGATAATCGTTTGGTTTGTTTCTTTATCCGTATAGAATTTAAATGATGGGTCTTCTTCAGCAAGTTTAATAAGTGCCATAGTCATTTTATCTTGACCAGCCTTTGTTTTAGGCTCGATAGCAACTTTAATAACTGGCTCTGGGAATTCCATTTTTTCAAGAATAATAGGGTGGTCTTCATCACAAAGTGTATCACCTGTTGAAGTGTCTTTAAGACCAACGATTGCACATATGTCACCTGAATAAATTCTTTCAATTTCTTCACGGTTATTTGCGTGCATTAACACTAAACGACCAACTCTTTCTCTTTTATTCTTCGTACTATTGTAAACGTATGAACCTGATTCTAACGTACCAGAATATGCTCTAAAAAATGCAAGTTTTCCAACAAATGGGTCTGCAACGATTTTAAATGCTAAACCTGCAAATGGTTCGCTATCGTCAGTTTTTCTAATTTCTTTTTCGCCTGTTTTAACGTTAACGCCTTCAACGTGGTCAACGTCAATAGGGCTTGGAAGATAATCGATAATTGCATCAATAAGGTGTTGTACACCTCTGTTTTTGTATGATGAACCACATAAAACTGGTGTCATTTTCATAGCAATTGTTGCTTTTCTAATGGCAATTTTCATTTCTTCAACAGTTAATTCACCCGTTTCGAAATATTTTTCCATATATTCATCATCTTGCTCAGCACAAATTTCCATAAGTTTTTCTCTGTACTCGTTAGCAATATCAACCATATCTTCTGGTATAGGACCTTGAACGAAATCTTTACCAAGGTCGTCTTTATAAATAATAGAGTCGTTATTTACAAGGTCAATTATACCTTTGAACGTATCTTCTTTACCGATAGGTAAACAAATTGGAACGGCGTTTGTATGAAGTCTTGAGCACATCATTTCAATTGCATTGAAAAAGTTTGCACCATTGATATCCATTTTATTTACGTATGCAATTCTTGGAACTTTATACTTATCCGCTTGACGCCATACTGTTTCTGATTGTGGTTCAACACCACCTTTTGCACAGAAAGTTGCAACAGCACCATCAAGTACACGAAGTGAACGTTCAACTTCAATAGTAAAGTCAACGTGACCTGGTGTATCTATTATGTTAATTCTATTGCCTTTCCAAAAACACGTAGTTGCTGCTGAACAAATTGTAATACCACGCTCTTGTTCTTGTGCCATAAAGTCCATAGTAGCCTCACCATCGTGTGTTTCACCTAATTTGTGAGTCTTACCTGTATAGAACAAAATACGCTCGGTAGTTGTTGTTTTACCAGCATCAATGTGCGCCATAATACCTATATTTCTTGTGTGTAAAAGGTCATATTCTCTTGGCATATTACTCTACTCCTACCAACGATAATGTGCAAATGCTTTGTTAGCTTCTGCCATTCTGTGTGTATCTTCCTTCTTCTTAACTGAACCACCCGTGTTGTTCATAGCATCAATAAGTTCGTTTGCAAGTTTTTGAGCCATTTCTCTCTCACTTCTCTTTCTTGTGTTAATAACAATCCAACGGATAGCAAGTGTTTGTCTTCTTTCTGGTCTAATTTCAATAGGAACTTGATAGTTTGAACCACCAACTCTTCTTGCTTTTACTTCTAAAACCGGCATTACGTTTTCCATTGCTTGATTGAAAACGTCCATAGCCTTTTGACCAGTTTTTGCTTCAATAATTTCAAAAGCATCATATACAATGCTTTGTGCGATTCCCTTTTTACCGTCTAACATGATTTGATTTACGAGTTTAGTAACTACTTTACTACCGTAAATAGGATCTGGTAAGACGTCTCTTTTAGGGACGTTGCCTCTTCTTGGCATAATTTAATCCTCCTTTAAATTTAGGGTTTTACCCTTGTACAGCTATCACACGCTCTATTGCGGTGAACCTTCTGCTACGTAGTAGCATACTGCCTACAATATCGGGCTAAATACTTTCCGACAAGTAGGTTTAGTTAACGGTGTTTATTATTTAGGTCTTTTTGCACCGTATTTACTTCTTGATTGCTTACGTTTTGCAACGCCGGCAGTATCTAAAGTACCACGGATAATATGATAACGAACACCTGGAAGGTCTCTTACCCTTCCACCACGAATAAGTACTGAACTGTGTTCTTGAAGGTTGTGACCTTCACCTGGAATATAAACAGTACCTTCTTGTTTGTTAGTTAAACGAACTCTTGCAATTTTACGAACTGCTGAGTTAGGCTTTTTAGGTGACGTAGTTGTTACAGAAAGACAAACGCCTCTTCTTTGTGGACATGATGAAAGAATAGGACTTTTGCTCTTTTCTTTAGCAGTCACTCTACCTTGTTTAATCAACTGGTTAATTGTTGGCATACTTTTACCTCCTTGAAAAATTTCGGAAAATATTTCTAAACGAATTAAAACCCGTTTAAAGAAAACTAATTTTACATAGCAAAAAGCGTAATTTTGAGCATTTTAACACTCAAAATTGCGTTTTGCGTTATTCACTTGACTATTTTAGCATTTTTAAAAATTTTAGTCAACCGTTTTAATGTCAGTAGATGAATCATCTTCTGGATTTTTTATTACGTTATTTACTTGTGGCAATAAGTTTTTATATTCCTTTGCGCCTGTGCCCGCTGGAATAAGTTTACCTATTATAATATTCTCTTTAAGACCTACTAAATGGTCGATTTTGCCCTTAATAGCGGCATCTGTAAGAACTCTCGTAGTTTCTTGGAAAGATGCGGCTGATAAGAAACTTTCAGCAGCAAGAGCAGCCTTTGTAATACCTAAAAGCACTCTCTCACTCATTGCTGGAACGCCACCCTCTTCAATAATTCTCTTATTCTCTTCACGAACTTTGTATTCGTCTACGTATTCGCCTGGTAAGAATGAAGAATCTCCACTCTTTTGAATAAGAACTTTTTGAAGCATTTGTCTAACGATAATTTCAACGTGTTTATCGTTGATTTCAACGTCTTGGCTACGATATACTTTTTGTACTTCTTTAAGAATATAAGCCTCAACGCCCTTAACACCCTTAGTCGTAAGAATTTCTTGTGGATATACTGAACCACTCGTTAATACCGTACCTGGCTCAACTATATCACCATCTTTTACCTTTAACTCTACGCTAAATGGAATTTGATAGTCTTTATGACCTTTTTCGTTAGTTACGACTACGTGTCTTAAACCTTCTTTTGTAACGATACTTACAGTACCACTCGTTTCACAAAGAACGGCTTGACCTGCTGGACGCCTTGCGTCAAACAATTCTACGATACGAGGAAGACCTCTCGTGATATCGCCCGTTGATGCTATACCACCCGTATGGAACGTTCTCATCGTTAATTGCGTACCAGGTTCACCGATTGATTGAGCGGCAATCGTACCAACTGCTTCACCGATTTGAACAGGATTTAAGTTTGCCATATTCTTACCGTAACACTTAGCGCATACGCCGACTTTCGTACGACAATTAAATACCGTTCTTATATGAACTGACTCAATGCCAGCCTTTTCAATTTCTTTGGCTTTTTCTTCTGAAATCATAGTATCGTTTGGAACTATAACTTCGCCTGTTTGTGGATGGATTACGTCACCTATCGTGTATCTACCTACCAACCTTTCTTCAAGTTTTTCAATAGGTTTTTCAACACCATCTTCTCTAATAGCCGTTACCCAAGTACCTTTTGGAGTTTCGCCTAATGAAGCAAAACAATCTTCTTCTCTAACGATTACTGAGTGTGAAACGTCAACAAGTCTTCTCGTTAAGTAACCAGAGTCAGCCGTCTTTAACGCCGTATCGGCAAGACCTTTACGACCACCGTGTGAAGAAGTAAAGTATTCTAATACAGTTAAACCTTCACGGAAACAAGATTTAACCGGCGTTTCAATGGTTTTACCATTAGGGTTAGTCATAAGACCACGCATACCTGAAAGTTGCTTAATTTGGTCGATAGAACCACGGGCACCTGAGTTAGCCATCATCCAAATAGGATTGAATTTATCAAGCGTTTTCGTAAGTTCGCCCGTAACTTCATCAGTTGCCTTAGACCAAATTTTAACTACTTCTTTATATCTTTCGTCATCAGTAATGAAACCTCTGTTATAGTTCTTTTCAATACCTATAACTTCTTCTGACGCTGCTTTTAATATCTCGCTCTTCTTCTCTGGAACGTGCATATCAAATATAGAAGTCGTAATAGCGCCTACAGTTGAATATTGATAACCTAACGACTTGATATAGTCAAGCGTATCAGCGGCACATTTTGCTGATTTTTTCTTAAAGCAAGCCTCAACTATCTTCTTTAATTCGCCTTTTTTAACAAGCGTATCAACTTCAAATTTAAGATAATCTTCAGCCTTTTCCCTCTTAGTAAGACCAAGGTCTTGTGGAATTTGCTCGTTGAATATAATTCTACCGCAAGTAGTCCTAATAATACCCGTAATATTTTCGCCGTTTGGTAACGTTACGGTTCTTCTTAAATATATTTCATCTTGTAAGTGAAGTTGTTTAGTTTGATATGCCATAATAACTTCATCTTTTGAAATATAACTTGGACTATCATATCTTTTAACGTTTTCAACAACTTTACCCGTTGAGTCACTTGTTAAAGTGCAACTCACGATAACGTCATCACGATATACTAAATTAGATGCGGTAAATGATTCTGGAATTTCTTCAGCATCACCTTTACCTTTTTTCTCTTTAATAACGTAGAATTTGCCATCTTTTTCAGTGTATTCAACGTGAGCGTTTTCACCGTAATATTTACCTTCTGCCCTACGGATAATAGTAAGATAATAACAACCTAATACCATATCTTGAGTAGGACTCATAACAGGCTTACCATCTGAAAGTTTTAAAATATTGTTAGAAGAAAGCATTAAAAATCTTGCTTCTGCTTGTGCTTCCACTGAAAGTGGAACGTGAACAGCCATTTGGTCACCGTCGAAGTCGGCGTTGAACGCACCGCATACGAGTGGGTGAAGTTTAATTGCTCTACCTTCAATCAATACAGGCTCAAACGCTTGAATTGAAAGTCTATGAAGTGTTGGCGCTCTGTTTAAAAGCACTGGATGGTCTTTGATAATCTCTTCAAGAATATCCCAAACGCAAGGTTTCATTCTTTCAACGGTTCTCTTCGCACTCTTAACGTTGTTGCAAGTACCGTCTTCAACAAGCCTTTTCATAACGAAAGGTTTGAAAAGTTCAATTGCCATTTCTTTTGGTAAACCGCATTGATAAAGTTTAAGTTCAGGACCTACTACGATAACTGAACGACCAGAATAGTCAACACGCTTACCAAGTAAGTTCATACGGAATCTACCTTGTTTACCTCTTAACATAGCAGAAAGCGATTTAAGTTCTCTACCACCCGGTCCCGTTGCAGATTTTCCGTGTTTACCGTTATCTATAAGAGCATCAACAGCCTCTTGTAACATACGCTTTTCGTTTCTAATAATAATATCAGGTGAACCGATAGCCATAAGTTTACGAAGTCTATTGTTTCTATTTATAAGTCTTCTATATAAGTCGTTAAGGTCACTTGTAGCAAATCTACCGCCGTCAAGTTGAACCATAGGACGAAGTTCAGGCGGAATTACAGGAATTACGTCTAAAATCATCCACTCAGGACGAGTACCACTTAATCTAAAAGCCTCGATAATTTCAAGGCGTTTAATAGCCTTTACTTTCTTTTGATTTGTTAAACCATCGGCTTTCTTTTGACCATTAGAATCGTCGCCGATAATTGCTTTTAATTTTGCTGATTCTTCTTCAAGATTTACAGCCATCAATAATTCTTTAATGGCCTCAGCACCCATACCAACTTTAAAACTACCTTCGCCGTACTTTTCAATACAATCACGATATTCTTTATCGGTAATAACTTGCTTGTATGAAAGTTCTTCTGCCGTACCTTTGTCAAGTACTACGAAGCACGCAAAATAAATTACTTGTTCAAGTTGTTTAGGACTCATATTAAGAATAAGACCTATTTTTGAAGGAACTCCTCTAAAATACCAAATGTGTGAAACGGGAGCAGCAAGTTCAATGTGTCCCATTCTCTCACGTCTTACCTTAGCCTTTGTTACTTCAACACCGCATTTATCACATACGATACCTGCGTATCTCGTTCTTTTATATTTACCACAATGACACTCATAGTCTTTCGTAGGTCCAAAAATCCTTTCGCAGAATAGACCGTCTCTTTCAGGCTTTTGTGTCCTGTAATTGATAGTTTCAGGTTTCGTTACTTCACCATAAGACCATTGTCTTATTTTCTCTGGTGAAGCAATACTTATTTGAATAGAGTCAAAATTGTTAAGTTCAAACATTTAATTTACTCCTTTTACCTATTATTCTTCATCATCGATATCGCCAAGGTCGTCTAAATCATCATAATCATCAAACATTTCGCCCGAGCTAAAATCACTATCATCATCAAAATCATCTAAGTCGTCGTCAAACATATCGTCATCGTCTAAGATATCTTCATCTTGACCAAAATCAAGTTCAACTTCTTCTTGTGGTTCTTTATCAGACTTGTCGTAAGCGCCAAATTCTTCGCTTTCTTCAGTAAGGTCTTTAAGAGAAATTTCTTCGTTATTTTCAGTTAAAACTCTCATATCTAAAGCACACGCTTGAAGTTCTTTGAAAAGAACTTTAAATGATTCAGGAATACCAGGTTCGCTTATATCGTTACCGCTAACTATTGAATCGTAAGTTTTAAGTCTACCAACGATATCGTCAGATTTAACGGTAAGCATTTCTTGAAGAATATGAGCAGCACCATAAGCCTCTAACGCCCAAACTTCCATTTCACCAAATCTTTGACCACCAAATTGCGCTTTACCGCCAAGTGGTTGTTGCGTTACGAGTGAGTATGGACCGATTGAACGAGCGTGAATTTTATCGTCAACAAGGTGGTGAAGTTTAATCATATACATTGAACCTACCGTTACCCTATTTTCAAAAGGCTCACCCGTTCTACCATCGTAAAGTTGAATTTTACCATCAACTTCGCCGTTTGGATTTACTATATTATTTTCTTCAAGCAATTCTCTTATATCTTTTTCAGTTGCCCCTTCAAATACAGGAGTGCAAACTTTCCAACCGAGTTGCTTACATACTAAACCTAAGTGAACTTCAAGTACTTGACCTATGTTCATACGTGATGGAACGCCAAGTGGGTTAAGCACTATTTGTAAAGGCGTACCGTCAGCAAGGAAAGGCATATCGCTTTCAGGAAGTATTCTTGAAATAACACCCTTGTTACCATAACGACCAGCCATCTTATCGCCGACTGATATCTTTCTCTTTTGAGCAACGTAAACTCTAACTACTTTGTTTACGCCTGGTGCTAAGTCGTCTTTATTTTCACGAGAGAATACTTTTACGTCAACTACGATACCGCTTTCGCCGTGTGGAACTTTTAAAGACGTGTCTTTAACTTCTCTCGCCTTATCGCCGAATATTGCTCTTAAAAGTCTTTCTTCCGGTGTAAGTTCAACTTCACCTTTAGGTGAAACTTTACCTACTAATATATCGCCACTTGTAACTTCCGCACCTATTCTTATAATACCGTCTTCATCAAGGTCTTTTAATACTTCTTCGCTTAAATGAGGAATATCTCTCGTAATTTCTTCACTACCAAGTTTCGTGTCTCTTTCTTCAAGTTCGTATTCTTCAATGTGAATTGACGTGAATATATCGTCTTGAACGAGTTTTTCAGAAAGTAAGATAGCATCTTCGTAGTTATAACCTTCCCAAGTCATATAACCGATTAAAATATTTCTACCAAGAGCAAGTTCGCCGTTTGCAGTTGCAGGACCATCGGCAAGAATATCGCCTTTTTTAACGATATCGCCAACGTTTACTATAGGTCTTTGGTTAAGACAAGTGCTTTGGTTTGAACGCTCGAATTTTTTAAGAGTATAAGCGTGAAGATTTCCGTCTTCATCAACGATAATTTCTCTACCAGATACCGCTTTTACAACACCGTCGTTTTCAGCAATTACCATAACGCCAGAGTCGTATGCAATTTTTGCTTCGATACCCGTACCTACAATTGCGTTTTCAGGAACTAATAGTGGAACTGCTTGTCTTTGCATGTTCGAGCCCATCAACGCTCTGTTCGTATCACTGTTTTCAAGGAAAGGAATAAGTGCCGTTGCAACAGATACGAGTTGTTTAGACGAAACGTCCATATAATCAACTTCATCTCTTGGAACTTCAACAATTTCATCTCTTCTTCTTGAAAGTACACGCTCGTTTATAAAGCAATTGTTTTCATCAAGCGGTTCGTTTGCTTGAGCAATAGTATATCTATCTTCAACGTCAGCAGTTAAATATTCAACGATATCAGTAACAGCCCCCGTCTTTTTATCAACTTTTCTATATGCTGACTCAATGAAACCGTATTCATTAACCTTAGCAAATGAAGAAAGTGACGTGATAAGACCTATGTTTTGTCCTTCAGGCGTTTCGATAGGACACATACGACCATAATGAGTATAGTGAACGTCACGCACGTCAAAAGTTGCTCTTTCTCTATTAAGACCGCCAGGACCTAACGCTGATAACTTTCTCTTGTGAGTTAATTCGGCAATAGGGTTCGTTTGGTCCATAAATTGTGATAATTGAGATGAACCAAAGAATTCTTTAATAGCCGAAATTATAAGCCTTACGTTGATTAAACCTTTTGGATTGATTTCTTTAGGGTCTTGCGTAGACATACGCTCTTTGATAACTTTTTCAAGTCTTGACATACCTATACGGAATTGATTTTGTAAAAGTTCGCCTACACTTCTTACCCTACGATTACCTAAATGGTCTATATCATCAGTCGTACCGATATTTTTAATAAGGTCGATATTTAAAGAAATGCCCGCAACGATATCGTCAACTGTAATGTGTTTGTGATTTAATTTATCAATAAGTGGTCTTATTGTCTTTCTATCTTCTGCTGAAAGTTTGTTAGGAATATTGCCACTTTCAATAATTTCATAGAATTTAACGCAAGCCTCGACAAATCTTCTTCTCGTTTCTTTTCTTGCTTCGTAATTCTTTTTATCTTCCGGCTTTTCTTCAGCAAGTCTTTCAGCTGAAAGTTCCTCTACGTAGTAAAGGTCGTTTATTTGAGTAATGTACTCTTCTGCAATATCTTCTATTGCCTTTGTTTTTGAAAGTTCATAAATTTCCTTAGCAAATACGAGCGTTGGATAGTGAACGGTATCAATTAAGCCAAACGATTTAGCCCTTACGCCCGTTAATACTTTGAAATCAGCAACGTTGTTTGCTATAATTTTATGCTTTTCGCCCTTTTCAGTTAATACGAAAATAGAGTTGATACCACTATTTTGAATCTCTCTTGCTTTTTCTTCGCTAATAACTTCGCCTTTAGTTACTAAAACTTCGCCGTCTAATGAAATTATATCTTCATAGGCAGTAAGACCGATTATACGATTTGCTAAACAAAGGCGCATGTTGTATTTATATCTACCAACCTTTGCTAAATCGTATCTTCTTGCATCAAAGAAAAGAGTTCTTCTAATGTATTGTTTAACTGCTTCTTCAGTTGGAACTTCACCTGGTCTTAATTTTTTGTAAAGTTCAAATAAACCTTGATGCTCAGAAACAATATTATTGTCCCTATCCTTTTTGATTGTGTTAGCAATTATTTCGCTACCTTCAAATAAATCAAGTAACGAATCGTCACTACCAAAGCCTAACGCTCTAAGTAACGTAGTTGCCGTAATTTTACGATTTTTATCAACCCTAACACCTAACAAGCCTTGTGAATCTTGTTCAAATTCAAGCCAAGCACCACGATTAGGCATAATTGTGGTTTTATAAAGTTTTTTACCAGACTTGTCTTGTTCATAAGCATTATATACACCTGGCGAACGAACGAGTTGAGATACTACTACCCTTTCAGCACCATTGATAATAAATGAACCGCTGTTAGTCATTTTAGGTAAATCACCCATAAAGACGTTTTGGTCTATTATTTCGCCTGTAATTTTGTTGTTAAGCCTTACCTTAACTTCTAAAGGTACGGCAAACGTTGCATCTCTATCTCTACATTCTTTTTCAGTGTACTTTGGCGCACCGTCAAGATTGTGGTCTAAGAAATACAATTCGTAATGGTCGGCGAAATCGGTAATTGGTGAAAAATCTTCAAAAACCTCTCCTATACCTTCTTCAATAAAAGCATTGTAAGAATCTTTTTGTACTTCAACAAGGTAAGGAATAGGTTGAATCTCTTGCCCTCTTGCAAAAGACTTTCTTTCCACGTTTCCGCATTTTACTGTTTGTAAATCACGCATTTTATAGACTCCTTAAAAAAATTTGTAAAAGACTTGATTATTTTGCCCGCTTGCGATATAATATTCACAATGAAGACAAATTTTTTACCAAGAAAAACTTATAAATGTAATTTATACCCTGAAAAAAGGTGCGATTTTTTTACTCTTTTTTTCTAAAAAAGTGCAAAAAGACGCTATTATTACATTTTAGCATTTTATCATTATAAATTACCAAAGTCAAATTGTCAACTGTTTGGCGTGTTTTTATTAAAATTTTTAAGGAAATTTTTATTATGAGAATCGACAAATTTCTTAAAGTTTCGCGTATACTTAAAAGGCGTACCCTCTCAAAAGAGGCTTGTGAAAATAGTAAAGTTGCCGTTAATGGCAAAGACGTTAAGCCTTCTTACAAATTAAAAATAGGCGATATCGTTGAAATTAAATTTATTAAAAGTTCTCTTATTTTTGAGGTGCTTTCACTCAAAGAAAGCGTTAAAAAAGATGAGGTTTCTACCCTATACAAAGTATTAAATTAAAGGTGTTTTATGAAAAATTTAAAAGTTACGGCTATACTTGCGTGTGCTGGAAAAGGCAGTCGAGCAAAGCAAAATAACAACAAAATATTCTCTATTATCGACAATGAGCCCGTTATCGTAAAAACGGTTTTAGCCTTTGAAAACGCTAAGGTTATAGATGAAATTATTATAGTTCACGCTAAAGGCGAAGATACTAAAATTAAGCAAGTTTTACCAAAATTAACTAAAAAAATTACATATATTGAGGGTGGCGAAACTCGTTTTCAATCAGTTAAAAACGCTCTTTTCACCCTTAATGAAGGCGCTGTTTTAATACATGACGGAGCAAGACCTTATATTGATGAAAAAACTATTGTAGATTGCGTTTTTTCTATTAAAAAATTTGGCTCTGGAGTCGTTTGCTCTACCCCTACCGACACGATTATTGAAACTGATAACAATTTAAATATTTTAGTTTCTACAAGAAAAAATAGGTTTTTAGCGCAAACGCCACAAGGCTTTATGGTAAAAGATTTAAAGCGTGCCTACACGTTAGCAAGTGAAGAAGATAATTTTACTGACGATGCCGGTGTTTACACCGCTTTTATAGGTAAATGCAAGGCTGTACTTTGTAATTCAAACAACAAAAAACTCACCTACCCCGAAGATTTTAGCGATAATAAAGATTTTGTCGTAGGTACGGGTTTTGACTTACACGTTTTAACTGAAAATAGAAAACTTATCTTAGGCGGGATTGAAATTCCACACACCAAAGGCTTATTAGGTCATAGTGACGCTGACGTTTTAACTCACGCTATAATGGACGCAATGTTATCTAGTTTGTCGCTTAGAGATATAGGCTATCATTTTAGCGATAAAGACGAGAAATATAAAGATATTTCGAGTATGATTTTACTTGATAAAGTTTTAAAAATGATTACTGATAAAGGTTATAAAGTAAATAATATTTCCGCAGTTATAATGGCGCAAAAACCTAAACTTTCGCCATACGTTGAAAAAATTACTTTAAATTTAGCAAAAGCGTTAAATATTGAAAGTAGTCAAATAGGCATTACTTGCACCACCTTAGAAGGCATAGGAATCGTAGGCAGAGAAGAAGGCATTGCCGTTCAATGTTACTGCTCGTTAAAAACAATAAATTAAAAGGTATATATAATGAAAAGCAAAGAAACGTCAAAATACGTATGCAGTGAGTGCGGAAGCATTAACCCCGTTTGGCTCGGTAAATGCCCCGTTTGTAATAAATTTGGAACGTTAGTTGAAGAAATTATTCAAACAACTACGAATACGTCAAAAAGCACAAATAAGATTACTCTTCCTAAAAAATTAAGCGAAGTGGAATACAAAACGTATAAACGCATTTCAACGGGAATAAATGAGTTAGATACCGTTTTAGGCGGAGGCATCGTGCCCTACTCTATCGTTTTACTCGGCGGTGACCCTGGAATAGGTAAATCTACCGTTTTAACGCAAGTTTCGGGCGAATTATGTAAAAATCATAAAGTGTTATACGTTTCAGCGGAAGAGAGTTTATCGCAAGTTAAAATGCGTTGTGATAGACTTAATATTACAAACGATAATTTAATGCTCGTTAACGAGTGTGTTTTAGAAAATATTGAAACTATTTGTAAAGATTACGACTTTATTATTATAGACTCTATTCAAGCCATATATCTTGAGGAATTATCGGGCTCGGCTGGCTCGGTTGGACAAGTTAAAGAGTGTGCGTCAAGACTTATGCGCCTTGCTAAACGAGATAATAAAACTATTTTCGTAATAGGCCACGTAACTAAGGAAGGAAGTATAGCAGGTCCAAAAGTTTTAGAACACGTAATGGATACCGTATTATATTTTGAAGGCGAGCCGTCAGACACTTACAAGATTTTACGAGCAGTAAAAAATAGGTTTGGCTCAGCCCAAGAAGTAGGTGTGTTTGAAATGACGGATAAAGGAATATTTGGCGTAACTGATTGCAGCGGAATATTCACAAGCGAAAGTCGTGGCGAAGAGTGTGGAAGTATCGTAACACCTTCAATTAGCGGTAATAGATGTATGCCTGTTGAAATACAAAGTTTATTAACGAAAACGGTATTTGGACTTCCAAGGCGTATGCCGATAGGTATTGATTATAATAAACTCGTTTTAATAATTGCCGTTTTAGAAAAAAAGGCGTATCTCCCCTTTTATAATCAAGACGTTTACTTAAACGCTATGGGTGGAATTAAACTTGTAGAGCCATCAGTAGATTTAGCAATAGCGCTATCACTTGCAAGTTCAAGTAAAAATATTCCTATAAATAAAAATATAGCCGCTTTTGGCGAATTAGGTTTAACGGGCGAGATAAGAGGCGTTACTTTTAGCGAAAAAAGAGTTGCTGATTGTATAAAGTTTGGCTTTGAAAAAGTAATTATTCCAAAACGCAATTATGAAAGCGTGAAAAAATATAAAGATAAAATTGAAATTATAGCCGTATCTAACATATATCAAGCAATTAAAATTTTATTCGATAATAAAGAATAACTAAAAAAGCATTGTATTTTTATTGAAAAAAATAAGGTAATTAAAACCATAAGTTAATTTATTTTCAATAAAATTACAATGCTTTAAGTTTCAAATATTTTTACGTAAATAGTTATAAATATTTGACAAAATTTTTGTTGTATTGTATAATAACAACACTTGTGAAAATGAAAGAATAATTTTTGTTTTTATTTTAAGTTTTAAATTAAAAACTTTATGCGCCGCTAGCTCAGCTGGATAGAGCGTTGGTCTACGGAACCGCGTCATAGCAAGTGTTTCTTTCAAAGAAACCGCAAGTATGCGTTTTCTTAGTTTTTAACCACTGCTACTCCTTTTCACAAAAAATCTTTGCACGCAAATCTTTTTTGTGAGTTATGAACACCTTTGTTTCCTAATGGTGTAATTAAATTTTTAACAACTTTATATTTATGCGCCGCTAGCTCAGCTGGATAGAGCGTTGGTCTACGGAACCAAAGGTCAGGGGTTCGAATCCCTTGCGGCGTGCCATCAAAATAACCACCCTATTGGGTGGTTGTTTTGTTTATGCAGTGCCGTTAAGGGATGAGAGCTGGTCGGCCGTCATATGACGGGCTTACTTGATGGGCTAAGGTCAACCGATGGCTTCCCTACTTTAGTAGGGTTTCGGTTGTATCCCTTGTGGCGTTCCAAAAAACCTAAGCAATTTTCGGTGCTTAGGTTTTTTCTTAGCGTAAAGCACATAATAAGTAAAAAAATTACTCACTCCCCTTTTATCAATTTAATTTAAGTTAAAAAAGTGCGTGTGCTTTTAACACACGCACAAATTATTTATTATTTACTAAAAACGATACTTGCAAGAGTTTTTAAGTTTTTAACTTTTATAGTTGCTTTACTATCTTTAATTGTAACTTCACTTGAAATATCATCAGGTGAATATACTTTGTAATTAGTAAGATTTTTTAATAAATCATCTTCAAAAGTAACTATCGTTTCATTTAAATCAACGTCTACGTTAGCGTTTAAAATATGCAAAATTATATCGCCGTTTTTATTTATTCTCGTTTCAAGTAAAACGTCTTCAGTATCAATAGTTAAATTACTTGGAATATATTGTAAAAATTCTTCCTTAGTAGTTAAAATAGCGTCTTTAATTCCTTTAAGGTCGTAAATTTCGTTCTTTTCACTTCTCGTTTTAGTGTTTTCGTTATGACGACCAAAACCACCCGTAGCAACAATTTTAACGCCCCTTGATGACGCTTCTTTTAAATCGTAGTACAATTTGTTTTTACAATATAATATATCAGGAAGTACGATAACGTCACCCGCTTTTAATGAAGCAACTTCTTCTTCAGTGATAATTGAATAAGGGTTGTTATTAAGTACAAGTTTTGTAGTAACGCTAAAGAGTTCATCATAACTTTTTAAAGAGCCCGAAAGATTTTCAACAACGTGTAAAACTTTTACTTTATTATACGATTTAGCATCGAAAAGTTCCGAATTAGTTTTATAATAATCAAAACTTTCTTTTAATCCGTCACATAAATAAGGTGTATCAATAGCAACTTCATCGCCGTTTTTCATTGAACGTACCGTCCAAGGAACGCCCATAATATCTCCGTACACGGCAGCGTGCATAAGAAAACTTTTGATTTCTTCTTTATTTTTAGGAAAACGCAATTTGCCGTTTTCATTACACCAAGACGTGTCGAAAACTTTGTAGTTAAAGCGTTCGCCGTACTTAAATGCTAACGTTTGACCTTGTACTCTACCTTGGTTTTTACCAAAATAACCACCCGAATTTTCTACGAAAATATAATCGCAACTATCAGGGCTTAAAGTAGGGTCGAAACCGCCAATAACTTGATTTCTATACCCACGTGGGAAGCCTGGATTATGAAGCACCAACGCCTTGCCGTTAGAAACTTCTTTAACGTAATCAAAACACTCTTTATGGAATTTAGCAACCGTGTGTTTTAAGAATTTTACGTACCACATAAGAAGTGGGTCGTAAATATTTTTACGTGGAGCAATTTCGTGTATATCGTCAAGCGATGCTGGGTAATCAGGGTAAGGAATTTCAACGTAGTCGAAATCTTTAATTCCCATAACTTCGTAAGGGTTTTTAAAGTTTTCTTTTAAATACTCTTTAAACTTTCTTTGACAATGTTCGCAGTAGCAGTAAGAAAAAGACGAATTGTCAAAATGAAAGCCGTCAAGCCCTATTTCTTCAACTCCGTATTTAATTATACTTTTTAAATATTCTAAGTATCTATCGTTATTATAGCAAGGTCTTGGACGATAATATTGGTCGGTTAAAGTAGGTTTGTATCTTCCGTTTCTATCAACTATTAAAAGTTCTTTAACGTAAGGAATTTCTCTTGTTATATTTTCAGTATAAATAGACCCCATTGACATATAGCCTAAAACTTTAACGCCGTATTTGTGCGCCGATTTAGTAAATTCTTTAGTTTTAAGCATTTCTTCTTCTTCAAAAAGAATACCCGAGCCTTTATAAAAATGCGTATATACCGTATTTATGCCAAGTTCAGCGCCCTTTTTAATCAATTCTTCTTTATGAATTCTATCGTACCATTCGTCAACGTATTCGCCAAGACTAAATACCGTGCCACCATCATTTCCCATTCTTTTAAGGTGATAAATTGGCTCGTGATTCCAGTACGACCACATTACTTTATCTTTCATAAATAAACTCCTTATAAATTTTTAAGGTCTACAACGTGCACTGATGGAGTAAAGCCGTCAGTTTCGCCTAAATACAATTTTCCGTTATGATATGCTGAAGAGTGAAAATAACATCTATAATTTTTATCGTTTACAGGACCGTAATCTTTTAATCTATCATCGCCCGTAGCCTTTCTATCAAAGCGAATAAGCCTCATATTAGGATAGCCAGCGCCTATCCAAATAATGCCGTTTTCATCTTCTTCCATAACGGCAGTTCTACCAGATTCAGGGGCAATATCGGCAATAAATTCAAACGTTTCAGTTTTCCAGTCAAAGCGGAATAACTTAGATTTATCAACCATACCAACGTACATTTCGCCGTCTTTTGTAACAATCCATTGGTCAATACCTTGGTTACCTGCAATCTTAGGACCTATATCTTGTAAAATTAAAGTGTCCATATGATAAAATCTATCTTCATTAGGGTCATATTTAGCAAGCCTTAAAGTTTTGTTGTAATAGTCTACCCAACCAAGATAACATACGCCGTTTGGAGCAATTGCCATATTGTGATGACCATACTCACTAATTCTACCGTAATCTTTAACTTTACCAGTTGGAATATCAACTACTAAGAAGTGGTTATCTGGAATTGTGTTTACGTAACATTTTTGTCTTTTAGCGTCAACTTGCATTGATTGAGAGTACATAAATTGTGGAAAATCTGCGATAATTTTACTTGAATCAGTAGCAGGGTCGTAAACAACTACTTTACCGCCGTTATCGTCTCTAACCCTATTCCATTGGTCTAAATTATCAAGAGCAAATTCGCTATAAGAAATATCTTCATAGCCTTGTTCTCTCTTTCTTTTTAACATAATTTCAGGCAATTCGCTTTTTAAGTAAGCGTTAAATACAGGAAGCCCGTCCCAAGTAAAGTGACTGCACTCTCCCATTATAAGTTTTCCATCTTCCAACACGCCGAGCGAGTTGTGAATTTTAACGCAGTAATTTCTATTTTTTACCCAAGGAAAAACGTCGTTACAAAGAGTAATTTCGTCAGTTTTAGTGTCTAAAACTGCTAACGTTTCACTACCACCAGTTAAGCCAAGATAAAGTTTATCTCCTACTTTTTTCATTGAAGTTACCGCTGTGGCTCTTCTACTTTTTACGTATACTTCTTTAGTCTTCATTTTAATACCTATCCTTTACGTTTTGACAATTTTTTGTCGTTATAATTATTATAACACTTTATTTTTTATAAAACAATGTAATAATTCAACTAAAAAAAGACAAAATTGCACTTTTAAAGCGTTTTAAGACACGCTATTTATGGTAAATTTTGAGCAAAGTAGGACTTTATTGCACTTGACATACAAAAATGATTATGTTATTATAAAAATATAAAGAAAGAGGTTAAAAATGGATAATAATTTTTTTCAAGCAAATAATATTGTAATTCAACCTATAAAAATTGCCTTTTATATGCCCCCAACCGTTTTTGGTGGGGACCCGCTTGGTCACGTAGGGCAAAACGATATGTTTTTCTTATTATTAAAAGGCGAAATTATATTGTTTATAGATAATGATTTTTATATAATGAAGGCTGGTCAGTTAGCCTTTTTACCTAAGGGCAAAAACCGTAGATATTTTAGTTTTTCTAACGATTATAAAGTGTACTCAATGTCGTTTTATGCTAATGCTGACGGTGTAAATTTAATGAGTGGTCTTGGTTTTGATGAGCGTAATTACGTTTTAACGCCTGAAAATTTTGATTATATCGTTAAATTATTTGAAAATTCCTCTCACGTTGAATTTAATAAAAACGCTATACACAACGTGGCTTGGTCGGCTAATATATTAAATATTATTAACGAATATTCAAAAGCGTATAACCTACAATTCAATTATAAGGATACGAGAATTGACAACGCTATTAGTTATATGAGAGAAAATATAAGTAAAAATATCACTATTGAAGACCTTTCTAAAGTTGTATATATGCAACCCACCTACTTTATTAGATGTTTTAAAAAGGCGTATGGGTATTCACCTATGGCATATTTTAAAAAACTAAAACTATGTATTGCAACTGAATTATTGATAGAAAATAATTTAAGTATAGATAAAATTGCTGAAAAGATAGGTATTACTGATACTTCTTACTTTTCACGCTGGTTTAAGATAAATTGTGGAGTATCGCCAAGTGAATATAAAAAACGATTTATAAATAAAGTTGTAACAACCGAATAAAGATAAAAAATAATATGGCTTGCAAAATTTTGCAAGCCATATTTTTATAAATTATTCAGCATATTTAATAAGTTCAAAATGTCTAATATAAAGCGTCATTTCATATTGATATGGATATAAGTCATTTTGACCATAAGGTTTAAGAGCATCTAAAGCGCCGTATCTATTTGCATCTCCTAAGTTAAATGCATAATCAGTCTTGCCACCAATATTGTCTCTATGAGTACATCTATAAGAAATCCAGAACAACTCTAACGGATGACGGATAAACGTATACTTAATTGAAGGAACTTCATAATAGCCCGTCATATTAAGATGCGGATAAGCGTCAACAAGATGCTTAATAGGAATAGTAAACGTTACCCACTTATTAGCGCTAAACGTAGCAAACTCAATAGGTTCAGTCCTATTTCTTACATTTTTATTTATAGGGAAAATACCAGCAACGTAAGGGAAAGGATTTAAACTTTCAATTTTCATTGTAACTTTCACAGCGTCATACTGCACAATTTGGTGTAAAGTTTTAGTTGGGTTTACGGTAATGTAAGTTTGGTTATTTAACGTTTTGTTTTTAATAGGAATTTTTAAAGCCGGAACGTCAAAACTATTTTCATCTTCAACTTCAATAACTTGATTAGTTTCTTTACCGTTACTTGGATACCACGTAAACACGTTTTTAATTCTTTCAGCGTCTCTATTTGACATATAAATAGTTTCTTTTAAATCGGCAAGATAAGTTTTATCGTAGTCACCAAATTGTTCTTTTTCATACAAGCCTTCAACCCTTAAATGCATTTCAGAAAAACGCATTTTATAATTTAAAGTAGTTTTGCTTTCGTGAATAAGATTAGTTTGAATAGTTAAAATAGGTAAACCAGCGCAAAGATAATCCCAAAAATCTTCTTTATTTCTAATACCTGTTGAACCTGCTCTATTTTTAAAATTATTCATTACCCTTGAACGTGGAAGTTTATAAATATCTAAATTAAGTTTAAAATTAGTCCACTCGTTAACGACAATAGTACCTAATGAGTTTGAGCTTCCAAAATAAACTTCCGCCGTACTTTCATCAGGACCGAATACGTCAACGTCAAAATAAATGTCAAAATCTAAATAGTCAGCCTCTAAAAACTCTTCCTTTGTACAACTTGGAATAAAACCGAGTTTAATAACAGGTTTTTTCTTGCTGTTATTCGTTTGGTTATTGTTGTTGTTAGCAACGGTTAAAATGCCAGTAGATTGCAAATTAGTGTCACCACTATAACGAGGTCTCTTTCCGCCTATTTCATTACTAACTGAGTCAAAAGTATTATATGAAACGTCTATATTGTTTTCAGTATAGTTCGTACCTAAAGGACTATCAGGATAAACACTATTTGGATTTTCGTAATATGCAAAATCAGTAGTAGTGCCCGCATTTACGGTATTTATATAATCAGCCATAGTGGTCGCACTTAAAAATGGCTTAGAATAACTACCATCGTTAAATAAACCCTTATTATGATTTTCAGTAAACCACTCGCCCGACTTATCATTAACAGGAACTAAACTCTTACCTTCGCTTTCAAGTTTAGAAAGAAACTTATCAGCATCGTATTTACCTTTATCATCATAAACGATACTCATTTTAGCGTTTAAAGTTAAATCGTTATAACCTTCGCCAGATAAAACTGCCGTGGCATCATAATGACCGTAATAATCATGCCTATTATTAGTATAGGTTACAGTTACTCCTTCTGGAATATCGCCTTCTACAAGCAATTCTTTATACTTGCCGTCATAAGAAAAGGTTTTATCAGTATAAGATACACCGGTAATATCTTGTTTTGCACCATTATTACTGCTATCGCCATTATTAGGGTTATTACAACCGATAGCAACGCTCATAACCATAAGCATTGCTAATATTATCGTTACTACTTTTTTATAAAATATTTTCATAATCCACCTAATTATATATTTTACACCCATATTATATCATATAATGCAATTTATGTAAATAGTATGCGTTATATTTTGACAAATATTTTTATCGTTATATTGCTTAAAATCTACAATTTTAATAATTAAGAAGCGTTGATATAAATAAATTTAAAGTTAAAATAAGTTTATATAAAAAATTAGTGCGTGTGACACAATGTCACACGCACTTTTTAGTTTTTTAGGTTTTTAGCCTATTACTTATGCAGTTGTATAGAAACCGCAAACGTGTTTGTAGAATTCTTTTCCACTTGTTTCGTCTACGTATTTAACAAGCCAAATCATTGCTTTAGAAGTACTTGTATTTGCAGTGAACGTAAACTCGTTATCGTTTGTTACTGTGAACAATTCGTTAAACTTTTTACCAAATGGCCAAGCACCGTTAACTTTAGATGGAGCGTTTGCACCGCTTGCATAGAACCATACTAACTCAAGTTTACTATAATCAATTTCAGTTGGGTTAGCAACGTTGTCGTCAGTAACGTCAATCGTTGCAGTAACTTTAAACTTAGTTGCACCGTTAACCTTTACTTGAGTAGTACCAACGATTGAAGTACCGGCGCTATCACCATCAAGTAAAGTAATATCAAACGAACTAAATTCGTTTTCACTATATTTACCCGTTTTAATATAGTCAAGATAAATTTCTTGGTTAGCATCACTTAAAAGTAAGCAAGATTGTAATGCGTTATTAGATGAAGTTGAAGCTGATGAGAACGCATGACCAACTCTATTATTTATAGTGAAATAAGAAATGAGACTAAT
>JAZONZ010000082.1:0-4541 GCA_045654765.1 Christensenellaceae bacterium | reverse complement strand
ATATTATCTTTGTTTACTTTATTAGCATATTGATAAATTTGACTACTCTTTTCTAAATTCAATAAAATATCGCATACAAGGTTAGAAATTAAACCTATATCGTTAGAAAAGTTTATAGCCTCGCCTATTTTACCCTCACATCTTGATAATAAAATTGAAATATCTTCATTACTTTCACTTGGTAAAAAACTTTTAACAATATCATCACTAAAAGGTGCTAATTCTAATTTTTTAACCCTTGATAAAACCGTTGGAAGTAATGAATATGTATTTGAAGCAACTAATAACAAATGTGTGTTTTTAGTTGGCTCTTCTAAGGTTTTTAACAATTTGTTTTGCGACTGAATATTCATATCTTGACTATTTAGTAGCACAAACAACTTTTTATCGCTTTCAAGAGGCTTTAAGTAAGAAGTTGAAACAAGTTCATCAACGTCGCCAACTTTTATCTTTTTATCGTTTTTAGGATATACTATAACGTCACTATAATTATTTTTATCTATTAAAGTACATACTCTACAATTATTGCAAATATCTTCACTATTACACATTAAAAGTTTCGCAAAAACAAAAGCGTATTCTTTTAACAATTTTTCATCATCTACAATAAGTAAGTAAGCGTGAGATAGTTTATTGTTTTCTTTATCATTTTTTAAAATATTATAAGCATTTGTATTTTTTATAACGCTTAATAATTTAAGATTAAAATCCAAACTACTATCCCCCTTTTTAATTTTTATTTTAATTGAGTATTAAAATACTTTATTTTCTTCTAATGCTTTAATAATTTTATTATGCGTTTCCATTTTTGACCCGCTACAATCTATCATTAAAAAACGCTCTTTATACTCATTAGATAATTTCAAATAGCCGTCATACACCTTTTTATGAAATTCTAAACCGCATTGTTCAAGTCTATCGTCTTTATCCATACCGCCTTTTCTTTTAAAAGCGTCTACAGGATTTATATTTAAAAATACGGTAAAATTAGGCATACAATTTTCAAGAGCGTACGAATTTATTTTTTTAATAAATTCCATACCCATGCCCCTTGCGTATGCTTGATAAGCAAAAGAAGAATCTATATATCTATCGCAAAGCACAAGTTTACCTTCGTTTAAACAAGGTAATATTTTCTCTTTAATGTGTTGAACTCTGCTTGACGCATAAAGTAAGGCTTCACACTCATCAGTCATACCCTTATTGTTTATATCTAAAATTATCTCTCTAATTTTTTCAGCAATTTCAGTACCGCCTGGCTCACGAGTAAATACGTAATCTATATTCTTTTTTTCTAAATATTCTCTAAAAAGTGAAAGTTGTGTAGATTTACCACTACCTTCACAACCTTCAAACGTAATAAATTTTCCTTTCATATTTATTCCTTTGTTAATCTAATAACGTTGTATAATTGTAAATAAAATAAGTTAAAACCGTAAGACCTTCATAATGCAAGTCACCCGATTCTTCTTTATTGTCCGAGATAGAAAGTATAACTTTATCACTCGTTATATAACTACTACCATCTTCATTTTCAACAACACGTGAATAGACGTTTTTTATACTTTTATTTTGCCTGCAAAACTCGTCAAGTTTACCTAAATGAATACCATAGTAACCCTTAACCGTTTTTGTTTCTTTAGTATTCTCATCATCAAAAGTCAATTCTTTATAATAAAAAATATCGGGATTCGTTTGAAATAAATTTTGCAATTTTAATGCATTATTTTTAATTGCAATAATTCTTTTACACTCGTCTTCAACCCCTTGAATATAAGCGCTATCTTTACGAAATCTTGCATCTTTTGACCTTGTTTCATAAAAATAGTCACTAACTTCTTGCTTGTTGATTGAACCACTACTATTGAAAAAACGTTTACAATATTCTAAACTATCGTTTATATATTCAATTAAATCAACCCCGTAATTATTAGCAATATAATTATCAAATAAAGAATATTTGCCGGTAGTAACGTCAGCGCTTACAAAAACGTCGTTAAAACAAGATTCTTCATACATATTTAGCATATACGAAGAAGAATAATCGCCTTTCTTAATTTTTAATGCGTTAGTATCAAGCACGTCATAAGAAAACCCATATTCTTCAATATCGGCATCATCAATGCTTTCAAGTAAATTTAAACCTTCGCTACTAACGTTTACGGCATCGTCTATTAAAAGTGTAACTTTTTGACCATATGAAGGTTTTGGCGATATTACTTGTAATATTAGTATCATAAAATATACGACTACTATCGTTACAATAATCATTTTCCAAAACTCGTAAGTTATAAAGTTTTTAAATCTTTTAGTGGTAATTTTATTATTCATTATAAAACCTTAAAAAACGGAGCGTTGCTCCGTTTTAAAAATCAACCTAAAATTTTAACAATTTTAACTTGATAATTGCCACCCTTTGGTGGAACGACAGTAACGCTATCGCCTTTTTTGTGACCTAAAACAGCGTTACCTAAAGGAGATTCGATAGAAATTTTACCTTTACTCATATCCGCCTCAGCAGTACTTACAAGAGTAAATTCAAATTGCTCGTCATCAATTTTACAAGCAAACTTAACGCCAACTTGAATATTATCGCCTTTTACGTCTACAACACGAGCACGTTTTAAAATTTCTTCTATTTCAAGTTTTTCACCTTCTAATTTGCCAAGTTCTTCTCTCGCTGCATGATATTCAGCATTTTCAGACAAGTCACCTTGTTCCTTAGCAAATTTAATTCTAGCCCTAACGTCAGGCATAAGTACGTTTACAATTTGATAAAGTCTTTCTTCTTTTTCCTTCTTGCCCTCTAAGGTAAGAATAACTTCACTATTTTCCATAATAATCTCCTAATAATTTTTAAATTTTAATACGATATCCAAAACCACAGTTAGCACTAAGAGCGTCTCCACTTATTTCTTCTGCAATTTCTGGATGTTTTTCTAAACCATATTGATACATAAGTTTATCAACAAGATAATAAATGTTTAACACGTCTTCAATAGTTTCAATTTTGAACATTGCCGGAGTATCGGCAAAGTTTCTATCAAATCCAACGAATTCTAAGCCTTCTTTTTCAGCATTAAGCGCTAAGTAAACAAAAATTTCTTCTTCTTTTTTAAAGATTTTTAAAATCATTTTATTGTTATAAGCACTTGCTACTTCATTATTTTCACCAGCCATATAGCATAGTACGTTTGCTCTTAATAATTTGTAAATTTCTTCAGCTGTTGAAATAACTGTTTCGTTCTTTACAAAGAAAGCAAAGCCCATTTTTCTAACTTTTTCAGTACTCTTAGTATTGTTTACAACTATATCTTCGTGCTTTACAAGATTATTAAATAACATTGCTTCTTTTATAATTTCAATAGCTTCAAAATAATCTTTTTCAGTTTTTACAACTTTTTTACAAGGTACTATACTAAACTCTGCTTGACTATATCTTTCAACCTTATAGCCTTTTAAAAGCATAAGTTCAGGACTTATTGCAAGATATAAGTTTATTTCACCATCTTTTTCAAACATTTCAGCGATAATGTGTTTTCTCGATACGCCTATATTATCAAAAGCATTTGCTCTAACGTACATAAGCATTTCATTTCTTAAACCATCATATAAATCGCCTATTGTTTTTTCAACGATAGGTTCAATAACCTCTTCTTTAATTCTTGAACCATTGTTAACAGGCAAAGCGACTTTTATTTCTTCTTCTTGCGGAGCAATAGAAATAGGCGCAACCTCACTTTCCGTTTGAGTTGCAATAGGCTCGCTTTCAACTTGAGTTTCTTGAACTAAAGGCTCTTCCTCTTGACTTTCAATTTCTACAACTTCATTTTGCTCTTCAACTTGTTCAGCCGTGTTATCAACGATAGGTTCGCTTATTTGTTCACTAACTTCTTCAACGTTATCGCTTTCTACAACGCTTTCAGTAGCAGTTTCAACTATATCGTTAGTATCAACAATAGGCTCGCTAACGGTTTCTTCTTGCTCTGACTCTTCAATAACAGGCTCAAATTTAGCATATAAGTTAAGTTTCTTTTTAGATTTCATTGTAGTTGAAACGTATTGATTAGTACAAGCCTCGTCAGTAAACCAACCTACAAATTTATAACCATCAGCAATCGGTGCTTCTGGAAAATTGATTTTCTTTTTATACTTAGCCTTTCTTTTAGCATACACTTGACCAGCGGCAATAAACGTAATTTTCTTTTTCTTTTTACCAAAAAGCAACTTCATTAAAAGAATAAATACGATTAAACCTAAAAGACCAAAAATAATTACAAATGAAGTTTGAGCAGATATAAAAGTAACGTTTAGGCTATTAAACAAATTATAATACCAAATATAAAGTGGCATTAAAAAATCTTTAATTGTTGAAACAACAGGATACGTTTCAATCATATTTACAAAATTATCAATAAACACCATAAACTCCTCCAAAATTTAATTCTCAATAGTTATATTATACGCAACTATACGTAAATCACGCATTTATAACTATATTATTATACTTAGTTATATTATATTAACATACTTTTTATAAT
>JAZONZ010000081.1:0-6215 GCA_045654765.1 Christensenellaceae bacterium | reverse complement strand
AAAGCAAGTTATATAACCATTGCGGTGACGATAGCGTTGAGGATCCACCTGTTCTCATTCCGAACACAGAAGTTAAGCTCAATCGTGCTGAAAGTACTTGGCTGGACACGGCCTGGGAGGATAGGGAGTTGCCGCATTTCATTTTATAAAAACCACGATTTTATCGTGGTTTTTTGCTTTTTTTATTTGTTTAAATGTAATTTTTACAATTAAAAGTTATTAACAATTTATAGTTAAAAATAATTTCAAAAACCAAAAAAAGTATAAAAATTTTTTAATGAGCAATACTTAATACAACCCTAACTTTTTGTACATAGGGGGTTATATGAATAAAGTAATTATTTGTGGTGTTGACACTTCAAGTTTACCGAAATTAACACAAGAAGAAAGTTTGTCATTATTAAATCAAATAAAAAATGGTGATGAAAACGCAAAAAACAAATTTATAATATCTAACATAAGGCTTGTTTTGTCGATAATAAAAAGATTTTCTAATAGTAAAGTAAGTTATGACGATATGTTTCAAGCAGGGTGTGTTGGACTAATAAAAGCAACCGATAATTTTGACGTTAAATATGGCGTTATGTTTTCAACTTATGCCGTACCTTTAATTCTTGGTGAAGTAAAAAGAGTGTTAAGGGGAAATACTGGAATTAGGGTATCAAGGTCGATAAGAGATACGGCGTATAACGTATTAAAAACAAGGGGCGAACTTGAGAAACAAGAAGATAAAGTTACAAGTTCGTTAATTGCTGAAAAATTAAATATTGCCGAAAGTGAAGTAGTTTATGCTCTTGACGCTATAAGTGACACGATTTCATTATACGAGCCCGTATATAGTAAAGAGGGCGAAGAACTTTTACTAATGGATAGAATTGAAGATAGTACTGAAAATGATGAAAAATGGACGGAAAATTTTGCTTTAAAAACAGCATTAGATAAACTTAGCGATAGAGAAAAGAAAATTATTTATATGAGATATTATGAAGGCAAAACTCAAACGGAGATATCAAGTAGCGTAGGTTTATCGCAAGCACAAGTAAGCCGTATTGAAAAAAACGCCTTAAAATTGTTAAAAAATAAAATTTCTTAATTAAACGCCATTTAAAAATTGAAAAGCATATAATTTTAATAGTTGCTAACGTTAGTTAGCAACTATTTTAATTGCAATTTATTTTTACATTTGATATAATTTTTATATGAGGGAATATTCATTTAGCGTTAGCGAAAAATTTAATAATTATAGCGTTTTTAATTTTTTATTAGAAAATGGTATTTCAAAAGAAATTATTCAAAAAGTCAAAGTGGGTGGGGTTAGCGTTAATAATAAATTATTAACTAATATCAATAATAATATAAAAAATGGCGATATAGTTAGAATAACACTTCCTATTGATGAAAAAAATAAGTACGTTTTACCTATAAAAGCACCTATAAAAATTTTATATGAAGATGATTACTTGCTTGCCGTTTATAAAGAAAAAGGCATTTTAACGCATACGTCTAAATATAATCAATCACCTTCAACAGATAGTATGGTTTGCGGTTATTTTTTACCAAATAATTTTGTTTTTAGAGCAATAAATAGATTAGATAAAGATACTGAAGGTATAATTTTAATAGCAAAAGATATGATAAGCGCAAGTTTTTTAGGCGAGTGCAATAAAAAGGGTGAAATTAAAAAAACTTATACGGCAATTGTTGTTGGCGATATTAAAGAAAAACACTTTTTTATTGAAAAACCTATTAAACGTGAGAGTGAAAATAGCATAAAAAGAATTTGTTCGTTAGATGGAAAGTATGCTAAAACGGAATGTTTTGTTAAAGAAAAACTTGATAATAATTTAACTAAACTTGAAATTGTGCTTCATACGGGTAGAACGCATCAAATAAGAGTACATTTAGCAAGTATTTCTCACCCTTTATACGCCGATAGTTTATACGGCGAAAAAATTGAGGGGGAAAGTTATTATCTTTGTGCATCTAAATTAGAGTTTACCCATCCTTTTTTAAAAAAGAAAATTTTAATAGAAGTATAGTTATAATTTTTAAAAAGAAAGCATATATTTTTACAAGGTAAAACGTGTGATATATACTTTTAAAGACTTAAAAAAGAAAGACGTAGTAAACGTTATTGACGGTAAAAATTTAGGTAAAATTAACGATTTAATTATTGATGCTAAATGTGGGCAAATATTAAAAATAGTAGTTTCCGGCAAAAAATTTGGTTCGCTATTTTGTGATAATATTGAAATAAATTTTAATAAAATCACTAAAATAGGTGAAGACTCTATTTTAGTAAAACTTTGTTTAGGTAAAAATGACTTAACAACTGAAAGCGAACAAGTATTAAATATTGAAGAAGACGAATAATTCGTTGTTAATAAATAAAAAAATCTCGTTTAAATAAACGAGATTTTTTGCTTGTTTTGAGATTTTTTTCTTATACAGGGTCGTTATCACGCAATTTTAATACGAGAGGAAGAATTATTCCACCTATTAAATTGCCGAGTATAGTAAGTGATATATAACCTACCACTTGCCATGACAATTCGCCTAAGCAGTAAAAATAGAACATATTTGCGATTGAATGGTCGAAACCACAAAATACGAAAACTATAATAGGGAACATTACGCCTACGTTTGCACTCAAACCTTTTTTATGCGAGTGGTCAACACTTAAAACAGACAACGTAATTAAAATTCCACATAAAATTCCCGAAGATACGGCTGAAATCGCCCAATTTTCAAGGGCAAGTTTATTGCTTATTAAAGCGCTACCCGAAAGTATAACGTTACTAGCAAACACTGTTTGGCTAACAAGTAAATATACAAGGTAAACACCAATAAAATTACCAAGCAAACAAATGGGAAGTTGCCAATAAGATTTAGGGCTTATGTGAGGAATTTTTGGAATAAGACCTGTAAAAAGTTTCATTTCAAAGGCAAGTATTACAAACATACCGAGTGAAAATAGTAGAGCGCCTATAATGCGACCGTCTTGACTTAACGAATTTGCCGTTAAAGAAGACGTGGCGCAAATACCCATCATTGCTCCTGACAAAAGTGTCATAAATAAAAAGTGAATAAAGTCGTTAAAATTGCCACGCTTTGATTTTTGTATCATAAATTAAATATCCTTTTCTCTCCTTTACTATTATTATATCATAAAACTTTGAAATAGTCAATTTTGAATTTATTATATTTTAAGGCGAATTTCGTTGAAAAAAGAGAAATGCACCCTATATTACAATGATATACTCGCCAAAGGCGAGATGATATCCACCACACTTTGTGCGGTGATGATATGCCAAACCTGCAGTTTGGATAAGAAAAGTTGCATCAAAGTGATAGGACTTTTTTGTGAGTAATTGATGAATAGGATACACGGATGAGTTCGGTCAAAAAGCGGATGAATTTTTTAAAAACGGTTTCAATTTTAACGATGCGGATGAAGCGACTGTTTTTATTTGAGTATGATTATCAAAAATAGAGATATGTTTAAATATCAATATTGTGCACGGATAAACGCATCATACATTTTATCATTTAATTCTAAAAGACTTTTTTTGCCATCTTTAAATGTCACAGCAATTTTATATATCCCTTTTTTCTTAACAGTAAGTGCACCGGGCAATCCAAAAATAGATGTTCTCACAATAGCACTTGTCGTGGATGTTCGTTGTTTTTCATCTAATACATCATATGACTCAACATTAAATTTATCCAACTCAACGCGTGTTGCTTTCCAACCGATTGATAAATAAATCTGCCCCATACTGTATACGACAAAACCACCCTTGTAATCCCCAGCAATAACGTTATTCATAGCTCAAACCTCCTAAAATATTAAAAAATAAAAAAGAGCGTCAACTGTAGTCAACGCTCCGAAAAACGCAAACTCCGATTGCTGCTACACAAACTAAATTAGAATCAGGGTATTAACCATAACCATTTAGTAGAGCTTGCGATTTTACCAAGTTCAAAAATGATTATGGCGAAAAAAGGGTATAATATCCCAATAAAGACAAAAATACCACTAATTCTAATATTCAGTTTGCGTAGCATGATTATTATATCACAATTTTCGAGAAAAGTCAATGGAGAATGATGTGAAAATCAAAAACGGATTCAATTTTAACGATATTATATAAATTTAATGATTACCCAAAATTTTAACAAAAGCAAAAAGAGTCCATCAACCTAAGTCTTGAAAACTTTGGTGAACAGACTCTTTTATTAATTATTTTTGTTCTTTTAATGTTTTGCAACTTGAAATCAGTATACGTCTGATTCGTCCGCACAGATTGCGGTGGTATTTGAAGGTTTCCTCGTCTATAGCATTGGTCTTGAATAGCAACTTTAACCATCCTTCAGTTTCACTACATTCCTTGAGTGCAATTTCAAACTTGGAAATCATGTCCGACTTGCTTTGTCCGTAATTTGCTTCACGAATGTTGGCGTAAATACTGCTTGAACTTTTACGAATTTGGAACAAAGTATTTGACGGAGCTTTTATATTTTGACAAAGTAATTCTATTTCTGTTGCAAGCTGTTCGGAATATATCAATAAATAGTTTTTTGACATAATATCACCTCTTTGAAAGTATTATATCACATTGCAACTTAAAAATCAACGGCTAGCCATTGTATATCATCAATTCCATAAGGAATTGCATATCACCAAAACAAAGTTTTGTATATCATCATTGCGAAAGAAATACAACCTTCGGTTGATGATATACGCCTACGGCGATGATATACACGCTAAAGCGCGATGATATGCCATTGCTTTCGCAATGGATAAAAAAAGTCGCATCAAAGTGATACGACTTTTTTGGCAGGGGCGGAGGGATTTGAACCCCCGAATAATGGAGTCAGAGTCCATGGCCTTACCGCTTGGCGACACCCCTATTTTCAACAATAATAGTATATCAAAAACTTTACGAATTTTCAACTATTTTCTATTATTGTATTTTTTAAAAAACTTCGTTATTTTTTTAGTGTTTATATAGATTATTGTTTTTATTGATTTTTATTCTTATAAAAAGGGCGAAAATCAATTACTTTTAAGGGTTTACGTGGTAGATATTCCGCTTGGTAATATGTTTGTTAATTTTGCATTTAAAGGTGACGTTTTATACGTTAATTCAACGGCAATAGGTGAGTTCTTGTTCTACGATTATGGCGGTATTGCTGGCGGAAAATTAAAAAAATAGTTTAAAAAATCACTTCGCTTTAAGGGGTAAAAACTTTAAAGCGAAGTTTTTTATTGTCTAAAAAAGTTAAAAATACGTAAAAAAATTAAAAAAAGTATATATTTTATAAAAATTTTTAAAATTTTCAATAAAAAGTGTTTACAAATCGTTAAGTAGTGATTATAATAATCAAGCAGTACTTTTAATTAAAGGAGAACAATATGGCAAAATACACTTTATGTCCAAGATGTGAGTTAAATTATATTCTTGAGGGGCAAGGTTATTGTGACGTTTGCAAGGCTGAACTTAAATTAGGTCCACAACTAATGTTTTCAGCAACGGGAGACGATATCGCTGAAAAAATCTTATGTCCTATATGTAGAGTTAATTATATTACCGAAGATGAACAAATGTGCAGTGAATGTAGTGAAAATGCTGAATTCAAAAAGGATGAAGCCGATTTATTAGACGGTTCAAGTGAAGATGATGAAACTTGGCGTCAATATCTTGATGAAGATGAAAAAGATGAAATGTCTAAAAAGGGTGACGAGGGTGATGAAGATTTAATTTCACTTTCTCAAATCGCTGAAGAAGAACTTGAAGATGAAGAAGAAGATGATGATATAGACGGGTATACTAACGAGCCAGCCTCTAAAAAAGATTATGATGATATGGACTTTGATATTCCGCCTATTGATGAAGACGACTTTTTAGATGATGATGAAGAAGATGACGAAGAAGATGATGATGACGATGATAATTTTTAATAATCAAGAATAAATTTTTTTGTATATGTATATAATTTATATATGATAAAAAGTAATGGTAGTTTAAAAAATACTAAAGAGATTATAAAAAATTATTTTGAAAAAAAGGTTGAGGTTAGAGTTAATTTAGGAAGAAATAAATTTACTACTTTTAAAGGAAAAGTAACTAATATATATCCTGCCTTGTTTACAATTACGCCACTTGAAGATTTTAATGGAAAAACAAGTTTCTCATACTCTGAGTTAATGT
>JAZONZ010000080.1:0-13476 GCA_045654765.1 Christensenellaceae bacterium | reverse complement strand
ATATTTATTTTTGAAAACGTAGAAACTTTTTTAGTATGATAACATTATAATACTATTTATCTAAAATTTCTATAAAAATATTGCCATTTTATTTTTATTTTTATAAAATATTGCACTTTTAAAACGTGAGGTTTAATATATTTTTAAAAATTAAAGCGGTTGCACGTAAACAACCGCTATTTTTTATTCTTCTTTATTTTCAATAGGTTTTGATTTTACTACTTTTACGATAAATATCGTTAACATAATTATTGCTATTAAAAATAATACGTCTATAATTATATTAACGTACGATTTAAATATAAAAGTTAATAAAGTTATTAAAGTTCCAGCAACTAAATTGCCAAGAACAAGTGGTAAAAAGCATTTTGAAAACTTCATTTTTAAAAATACCGCTATTGCAGTACCCGTCCATACCCCAGTAACTGGAAACGGTATTGCCACGAAAATAAATAATGCCCACGCCATAAATTTATCTTTCTTTTCTTCAGCGTTTTCGCTACTCTTTGAAACTTCTAACGCTTTATTTTTTAAAACTGTTTCTATTTTTTCAACTAATTTTTTTATAATTTTTATTTTCTTTAATAAATTGAATATAGGAATTAGTAAAAAATATAATAAAAAGATTATGCAAGTTGAGCCGATATAAGCAAGTAGTGCCGAAGTTATTAAAGATTCGCCTAACCCTAAACCTATAGGTATACCACCCTTTAACTCAACTAACGGAAAAATAGATACTAAAAGCGTTATAATTTTACCATTATCCGTAATGCTTTGAAAAAAATTTAATAAAATTTCACTCATAAACCCCTCAAATGATTGCTTTTACTTTTTTAATTATATTATAATAATAAAAAAAAGGCAAATATATTAACTATAAATATGACGATACAACAATTATTATCACCTTTTAGGAAGGCAATTGAAGATTTTAATATGATAAGCGAAGGGGACAAAATAGCCGTAGGTTTATCAGGAGGAAAAGATAGCATAGCCCTTTTATGCGCTTTTGCCGGTTTGAGAAGATTTTACCCTAAAAAGTTTGATATAGTTGCGGTAAGAGTAGATACTGGTTTAAATTTTAATAAAGAAGAAGAAATTGCACTAAAAAATTTTGTCGAAAGTTTAAACGTTGAATATCACGTTGAAAAAACTCAAATTGCTACTATCGTATTTGATGAAAGAAAAGAAACTAACCCTTGTTCATTATGTGCTAATATGCGAAGGGGAGCGTTAAATTCAGCAAGCATAGCGTTAAATTGTAATAAAGTTGCATTAGGTCATCACGCAGATGATTTGGTTGAAACTTTCTATTTATCAATGCTGTATGAAGGTAGACTTTCAACTTTTAACCCGGTTACGCACTTAGAAAGGGCTAATATTGACGTTATTAGACCTATGATTTACGTTAGAGAAAGAGATATTATTGCTTTTTCAAAAGACAAACCTATTCTTAACAATCCTTGCCCAGCCGATAAACACACAAAAAGGGAATACGTTAAAGACTTACTTAAATATATAAGAAAGGAAATTCCTTTTTCAACTGACAATATTTTAAATGCGCTAATTCACCCTGAAAGAAATAATTTATTTACTAAACCAACAAAAAATGACAATGAATAAAAAATTCATTGTCATTTTAATTTATTTCAATTTTAAAATCTTATTCAAACTTATCAAAAGCCCCTTCGTCTTTTGTTAAAGCATCGTAAATTGACGTACCTTGAATATTAACAATGCCTTCTTTTTTAAGTTTAGTACAACCTGTAAACGCACCCGTTCTTATAACCATAGTGTCTTTTAAAATAACTTTTTCAAGAGAAGTACATTTATCAAAAGCACTTGTTTCGATAACGGCAATACTCGTATTAGATAAATCAATACCCATTAACGAAGAACAATCTTCAAAAGCCTTTTCGCCTAAAAACGTAACGTTTGGAAGTTTAAGTGGAGGAATTGAAGTTGATACGCTGTTTGAACCTAATTTTGTACAACCTGAGAAAACGCCTTTACCAATATAAGTTAATTCACTATCGTTATCAAAATTGATTTTCTTTAAGGCTGTACAACCCGAAAATGCGTATTGATAAATATGTTTAACAGTTTTTGGAACATCTATCGTCTTTAAGTTTGTGCAACCTGTAAAAGCGTGGTCGCCTATATAAGTGATGTCGCTTGGAAGAATAATCTCTTCTAAAGTTGAAACGCCATAGAAAGCGCTTTCTTTAATTTCGCCACCCGTAACGGTTACCTTTTTTAAAGATGAAGGCATATAGTAAACGGTAGCGTCCGCAGTATTTAAAGAAGAATCAGCAGAATCATACTTGTCGTTTACTTTAACTGATATAGAAATTATACCGCTTTCTTCATTTGTTGCAGTACCAAAAATATAAGGGAAAACTTTTTCTTCGTTAAAAGCATTTTTGCTTTTTCCTACGAAAGGAATAGTCATACTCTTTAAATTTATACAACCAGCAAAAGCGCCGTCACCTATCGTTTCAATGTTGTCGCCGATAGTTACAGAAGTTAAAATCTTTTTGCCAGAAAATGCACCCGCACCTATTTCTTTTACTTTTAAGTGCTTTTTATCTTCTGGAACGTCAAAATCTTTTGCCGTTTCTGGAATAACTAAATCTCTATATTTACTATCAACGTTAATATAGTCGTTTTCAACGTCAGCACTATTAACGTTGTACCCCGTTATTTTGTAGTAACCGCCGTCAACTTCGTCTTCCTCATCTTGAACGTACTGATATTCAAACGTGCCTGTTACAACGTTTTCATCTCCATCATCTTCGTTACAAGCAACAAAACTAAAAGTAAATACTACTGCTAAAATTGTTACTAAAAATCTAAAAAGTTTATCTTTCATTAAATTTGCGCTCCTTAAATTAAGCATATAATATATAATTAACCTATTATATTTATCATAAATACGATAATAATTTTAGCATTTTACCACTATATTGTCAATACTTAAAGTCCATTTATTAAAAAATTGTTAATTTTTTTGTGATTTTATTGCTTTTACAACTTTTTATAAACGTACGATTTGAAAATTTCTTCAGCGTTTTTGCTTAACTTTGAAATTTCTTTTTCTAAAATTTTAGTGCTTATATTCGTATATTTATATTTTTGAATAACGTCTTTTAAAAATTTGTTGAACTTTTTATACCCAACCTGATTTTCAATTTCACTAAACATAATCAAAGACTTATAATATGCAACCATTACGTAATGGATATCGCTTGAATAATCTTTAAGAGAATAATTCATATTGTGGTTTGTGTCTATTGCTATTTCATTAAGTGAAATATCTAATAATTCAACTGCCTTTTTAGTCATTTCTAAGTTTTCAGCCTTTTTTATTTGATAATTTTGATATTTGTCAAAAAAGTTTAAAGTAGATAGTTCGGTTAATCCTTCGTCAATATACCCGTCTTCAACTTCGTTAACGCCAACTAATCCATACCACCACTGATGAGCAATTTCATGAACTATCGTGTAATATTTATCTTTATTTTCAAGACTTTTATCAATATAAACTAAGCAAGGATATTCCATACCCCCATAAATAAAGTCCGCTTGACTTACAACAAGATGAGAATATGGATATTTACAATATTCACTATTAAAAAACGTTATTGCTTCACTTATCAATTGTAACGATTTTTCAGGCTCGTTATCATTAAAATAATAGTAATACACTTCAACGTTTTCAACTTTATTTTTTACAATTTCATAGTTTTTAGAAAGAGTGAACGCTATATCTTTTACGTTGTTTTCTTCGTATGAGTAAGTTGTTGTTGCCCCTTCAATTAGTAAATTTTTACAATATAGCGAAGATGCTACCGAATACTGTGACGGAACTTTTAAAGTTATGTCGTACGAGGCGTTTTCACTATAAAAAGGGTCTCCGTACTGATAGTATTCACACTCGTAATATTTATCGTTTTCATACACGCATAATATAGGATAAAAGTTGCATAAATTAACGGTGTTTTCTCCATATCCAAGCCTATGATTTACGTTTGCTAAATTTACAACAAAATCAACTTGTAGTTTGGTTTTCTCATATTTTTCAGTAGGCATATCTACTACTAAAACGCTGTTATTTTCGCCTTCGATTTTATATGAAATTTCTTTACCTAAACTTTGTATTTTTTCAATTACGATATCGCCACAACTCTTCCCGTTAGGGTAGGCTATTTCGTAATACTCATAACTTATAGGGCTACGCTTACTTTCTTTAGAATAAGCATTTGCATATAAGCAAAATTTTAGAAAATCGCTTGAATAATTGTTGTTTAAAAAAGTAAAATTCATAACCCCTTTTAACTGATTAGATTCAGTATATTCTAAAAACATTTCGTATTTAATTTCGTTTTCATTACTTTTACTACTTTTGCAACCAAAACTAATAAACGTAGACGTGAAAACAAGTATAAAAACCATTATTTTTTTCATAAAAAAACCTCAAACATAATAATTTATAGTTAATACTATATAAAATTATATTGAGGAAAAATTTTTTTTATTACTTTTACTTGTCTTCCATAACTAAATACTTGTTAGGGTCAATCTTTTTACCATTTTCAACAACTTCAAAATGTAAATGCGGTCCGTCTAAATATTCTTTTTTATTATTTGTAGACATATAACCTATAACTTCACCCTTTTCTACAATTGCGCCCGTTTCAATGTTTTCAGCAATTTCTACGCTATTGTATACGCTTTTTAAACCGTTAGAGTGGTCAATCGTAATAGTTGTTCCTTCAAGTTTTGAAGTAACAATGCTCTCTACTACACCTGAATAACAAGCAAAAACACTTTGTCCTTCTTCGCCGGCAAAATCAATTGCTTTATGTCCCGTATATGAACCTATAGTTTGATTATATACTACTGATGCCCCTACGTATTCTTTTAAAATAACTGCATCTTTAACGGGTAAATCAAATATAATTAACGAAACAACCGGCGTATCAGGAACTTCTGGGTTGTCTGGTAATATAGGCGTATTGTTTACCTCATTATCAGTATTTGTATCTGGCAATTGTATAATGGTGTCGCCAGTACCGTCAACTTGCGTTGATTTATTATTGTTTGAAACAACAAGCATAATTGTTAAAATAGTTAAAATAGTTAAAATTGCTATAAATACTAAGTAGTATGCGTTTCTTTTTAAATAGTTTACAAATTTATTTTCTTTTTGTGCCATATTAACCTCCGTTTATGTATTTTTGACGTGTTTAAACTTTTTTATACTAATACCCGTAATAAATTAAAGGAATTCCTACCGTAACCTTATCAAAAGTAGTAGCAACGTGAATATTTACTTTGTGTGAATTTATCATTTGGTAAGTTTTTATTTTATTAGAATAGTAATACAAATTTTCAATATTTTCAGTTTTAGAAACGTGTACGAGTTTAGCATTGACTTCTTTTAAAAATTTTAAACCACTTTTATCAGTTTTAAAGCAAAAACCTTTTGAAGAATACTGCTCACTCAAACTATAAATGCTTGCGTTTGAAAATTCGCCAGAAGAATAGTTTTTGCTATAAATCACTTGTTTAGACGGCAAAAAACCAACGCTTTCATAAAATATAACAACGCTAAGCAATAAAAATGCAAAAATTACTAATAAGTTATTTTTCATAAAAAAATTCCTACCATATGGTAAGAATTGTTAACAAATATTTTATTTTATATACAAAAAGCGTGCAAAATTTTTACACGCTTTAATTTTTTATAAATTTAATAACCCAAAATCACGCATTAACGTTAAGGTAGAATATTCACTAATTAAATATGGCGAATAGATTATAGCATTTTTTAAATTATCGTTATCAATGCCTTCGCCTTTTATTACCTTTTGAGCGTTTTTATAAAAAGCATCTTCAATTTTTGGAAGTATTGCCATTAAAGAAGTGGTTTCTTTTAAAAAACCTTCCTTTACCTTTTTTAATAACGCAAAAATTAAATCAACACGCTTTTGAGAAGGGATTTTTAAATTTTTATAGAGTTGTTCTTCACTAACGCCTGTCAAAATACTAACTTTTTCAATATCACTAACAATAGATGCGACTGATATAACACCCTCAAAATCATTAGTATAAAATAAGTGATAAAGTTTAATAAATTTTTCTAAACATTTTATATGAATATAGGCCAAGTCGTTGGTAGTATCGTTTAATAAAATAATATCAATGGCCTTTTTAACAACGCTATTGTTTAAAATTTCACCTTCTAATTGTAACGTGTTTAATATTAAAGAGCATAAACACATTACCTCACTCATATTTCCATAAGAAGAAAAATTAAGCGCCATTTGAAAACTTTGTTTTAATAAATTATACTCGGCTTCATTGAATTTATAATTATAAAGCATAACTATTAGTCTATAATCTATTAGCGTAATAGCACTTAGTAGATTGAAAGTGTAACTCGTTAATAAATCTTTTTTATTACATTTATTTATTAAACATTTATCAATTACTAATTTTTTAATAGTTTTAACTTCAAGAGTTTTAAATTTAGCGTTATAGATTATATTGTACTTATTAACAAACAATTCATCAAAATAAGGCGAAGTTAAAAAGGCGTAACAATCAATGTTTTTTTGACTACAAATATAGTTTGTTGCTTTAATTAAATCACAATCGCCAACAACTATAACGTAAGGCTTATTTATAGCGTTTATAACGTTAGAATTATAAAGATTTTTATCGCCATCAACTAATAAAACGGTGTATTCTACGTTAAAACTTTTTAACACTTTAATAAAGTCACCCGCATAAATCATATAATCTTTTTCATAAAAAATTATGTCTAACTTTTTGGCGGTTTTTTGCGATAAAATTTTTATCATTTCTTCATTAAATCCGTTAAATGATATAAAATTTTTTGCCTTTTCAAAATTGTTTAAAATTTCTTGACCTTTCTTTTTAAAATCTAATAGTGCCATAACTTCCCCTTTATTATATAATATCTTTTTTTGCGATTTTTGTCAATAAGTACGTAAGTTATAATTTTATACAAAATTTTAAAAAAGTATTGAAAAAATATAAATATATGTTATAATTAGAGTATAAAATTGTCAAAAATAGAGTAAAAAGGCAATTTTATGTGTTGTTAAACACAAGAATAGGGGGTATTATATGAATAAAAGCGAATTTACAAGAGCATATGCTGAAAGGCTAGGCGGAACGATAAAAGAAGCTGAAACTAATTTAGTTACTTTTATTGAAACTTTAACGGAATGTTTAAAAAACGGTGAATACGTTCACATTTCAGGTTTTGCGACGTTCAGTGTTAAAGATAAAAACGCTAGGCAAGGCGTAAATCCTTTAAATGGCGAAAAAGTTACTATTCCTGCTTGCAAATCACCAAATGCTAAATTCTCTAAAGCTTTTAAAGATTTATTTAACTAATGCTAATTTAAAAAGTGTAATTTAGAGTGTATGCGAAATATGCGCATACACTCTAAATTATATAAAAGGATTTAATATGAAATTTGATGAATTAGAAAAAGAAATTTTTGATGATTATTATACAAAGCATAGAGAAATTCTTATGGACACTGAAACGAATTCTCAGCAAAAAGCAGACGCTATTTTATCTAAGTACAATTTGCGTGGTTTTAAAAAAGAGCAAGTTAAAGAATTAAAGGATAAAATTGTAAAAAAAGAAGTTGATTTTTATATGGCTTTTGTAAAAGAAAATGAAGAAGTTTTAAACTCTACGCTTTCTTACCAAGAAAAACTACAAATTTTATTAGAAAAATACTCTTGGGAAGGCATATCTACTAACGAAAAAAATACCCTTAGAAATATGATAAGTAGGCAAATTTACGACAACGAAGTGAGTAAAATTATAGAAAAGTTAGCAAAAGATTTAAAAATTATACCATAATTAAAGTGAAAAAGCCCGCTATATTTTGCAAAATGCGAAATATGGCGGTATTTGCTTTTACTATTCGGCTATCAATAAAGTAGTAAATAGCCGTTTATTGTTTTCCATAACTCGTCGAAGACGAATAAAACTTTGCACAGCAAAATATAACTGCGACAGCAATATAACTTGCCTTAGGCAAATATAACTAGTGCGCAAGTAATAATCTATATTACTTGCGCACTTATTCCATAAGTTTTTGTAATAGGGTCTAAAAATAATGGTATTTTAGGTGTAAAAAATGTAAATAAAGCAAATAAAATTGCCATTAAACAAATAATAATAAACGCTAAAAACTCAAATTTACAAGACTTATTTTCTTTTAATAGTTTACCTTCGTAAATTGATGGAATTAACGCTGATATAAAAAATATCAGTATATTTAAAAAGCCCTTTAAAGTACCGAAAATACCCGTTAACGTGTAAAATAGCGTAGGAATCAATATAATGCCTAAAGTAATTCCTTTTAGTTTAACACACCAAAACCCTTTATAATAATCTTTAAAATAAAACCACTCGATAATAGCGTATATAAACATAGGAAAAAATAAAATTTTAATATGCTCAAACGTTGATTCGTTTACGCTTGAAATAATTGCAAGTGGCGTAAAATTAGTCCAAGAATATGCAAAATGTAAAAGACTACCTATTACGCATACAAAAGTAAATGCTGAAAATTGCCATAAAAAAATATCACGTTTCATATAAATATTGTATTAGAAAAATAAATTATTTATGAAAAAAATAAACTTAAAGGGTGTAAAATTTTATTTTACACCCTAATTAAAGCCAAGTCTTACCATTGTTTAATTTTTATTATATATTGACAAACCATTTTGAAAGTTGTATAATTTTTTTATATATAGGAGGATTTTTTATGAACGTACAATCAACTATCAATTATTGTTTAGGTTTAGGTTACTATGAATTAGAACACTTTGCAGGCGAAAATTACCAAAAAATTTACAACAACTTAAAACAAAGATACGCTGGAGAAAAAATTAACACAGTACTTATAGGTAGTATTTTTACTTGTGTTGCATCTGACGGCAAATTAAGTGACACCGAAACTAAGTTTATTCAAACGTTTATCGGTGGTTACACATATGACAGCGCTTTTGACGTTGCAAAACAATTTTATAACGCAGAAGCACAAGATACCGTAAGGGGTCTTTACGATTCTTTCCCTGCTGAAATAAAAGATGCTTACGTTAATTTATGTATTGCAGTTTTATCAGTAGACAAAAAAATTACTGAAAAAGAAAATGCTTTTTTATTTAGCATTATTTAATTAAAAGAAAATAGTTAATAATAAAATCGCTACGTTTTAAATAACGTAGCGATTTTTTATATAAAAATTATTTATTTTCAGTTATTATAGCCTTAATTCTTCTAACGCCGGCGCTACTTGCTTCTTCTTTTTTGATAATGAATTTACCAAGTTCGCCCGTAGATTTTGCGTGTGGTCCACCACAAATTTCTTTACTATAACCTTCAATAGTGTAAACTTTAACCTTTTCGCCATATTTATCAGTAAATACGCCTACCGCACCTTGATTTTTAGCCTCACTAACCGACATTTCCTCTACCGTAACAGGTATATCTTTTTGTATTGCCTCGTTTACCCTATCTTCAATAGCCTTTAATTCTTCTACCGTTAGTTTTCTATCAAAATTAAAGTCAAAACGCAATCTTTCAGTCGTAATATTCGAGCCCCTTTGATTGATATTATCATCTTTTAACACGAATTTTAATGCGGAATTTAATAAATGCGTTGCCGTATGAAGCCTTGCGGTCGTTTCGTTATTTTCTGCTAAACCACCTTTGAATTTTTGCTCTGCGTTCGCTTGCGACTTCTCTTGATGTTTTTTATACGCCTCTTTATAACCTTCAATATCAACTATAAAACCTTTTTCTTTAGCAAGTTCCGTAGTCATTTCAATAGGAAAACCGAAAGTATCAAACAATCTAAACGCTGTTTTGCCCGGGAAAATATCGCCTTGAATATATTGTATTACCTTGTTAAACTCTTTTAACCCGTCAGTTAATGCTTTTGAAAATTTTTCTTCTTCTTTATTTAATTCGCTTACTATTTTATCTTTATTTTGTAAAAGTTCAGGGTAAACTTTGCCGTAATTTTCAACGTAGCAAAGTGCAATTTTAGATAAATCGCCTTGATTTAAGCCTAACATTTTGCCAAATCTTACCGCCCTTCTTATCAAACGGCGTAATACGTAACCTTGGTCAACGTTTGATGGGGTAACCCCTTTTGTGTCGCCAAGTATAAAGGTTGCCGTTCTCGTATGGTCTAAAACTATTCTAAACGGCTTTACGTTTTCTTCAACTTCCCCGTATTTTTGACCTGTTAATTCTTCAATGCACTTTTTAGCGCCGTCAAAAACGTCAGTATCGTAAACGGTGTTAACACCGTTTAATATAGATAACGTTCTTTCTAAGCCCATACCCGTATCAACGTTACGCTGAGATAGTTTTTGATAACTTCCATCAGCCTTTTTTTCGTATTGCATAAATACGTCGTTCCAAATTTCCAAATATTTACCGCAATCGCAAGCAGGTGAACAATCTTTTGAACATTTTGGAGTGCCCCTATCTATAAACATTTCAGTATCTGGACCGCAAGGGCCTGTAGCTCCCGCAATCCACCAGTTGTTCTTTTTAGGAAGATAGAAAATCCTATCTTTTGGTATACCCGCTTCTTCCCAAAGTTTTGCTGACTCAGTATCACGTGGAGCGTCTTCATCGCCCTCAAACACCGTAACGGCAAGTTTTTCAATAGGAATATTTAAATATTTTTCACTTGTTAAAAACTCAAAACTAAATGGAATCATTTGTTCTTTAAAATAATCGCCAAGCGACCAGTTTCCAAGCATTTCAAAAAAAGTACAATGTGAAGCATCGCCAACTTCATCAATATCGCCCGTTCTTACACATTTTTGAACGTCAGTTAATCTTTTGCCCGCCGGATGAGTTTCGCCAAGTAGGTATGGAACAAGTGGATGCATACCCGCCGTTGTAAATAATACTGACGGGTCGTTTTCAGGAATTAAACTCGCTGAAGGTATTATCGTATGCCCCTTTTCTTTAAAGAAATTTAGAAACATTTCTCTTAAATTAGATGACGTTAAATTTTTCATAACTTCTCCTTTATCAACTTATAGGCTTATTTTTTCTCTATTTCGTAACCATCTTTGGTGTTTTTAACTATATAGCCAAGCGCTAAAAGTTCGCCCCTTAAAATATCTGCCGTTGCGTAATCTTTTACCTTTCTTGCCTCTTGCATTTTGTCAGCCTTTTCAATAATTTCGGCTGGTATTTCACTTTTTTCTTCTTTTATTTTATCAAGATTTAAACCGAAAACTCTATCAAAATCTATAACTAAATTATATACGTCTATTGATTGTGGCTCTTTAAGTAAAGTCCATAAAACGCCAAGCGCTGATGGAATATTTAAATCGTCAGTAATACACTCAACAAATTGATTTTTATACTTTTCAATAACTTCACTTGAAGTTTTGTTAGGCGAATTTTTATGCTTTAATACTTGTTGACACAATCTCTCGTATGATGTTTTAGTTGCATCCATCGTATCAAAAGTAAAGTTGAGTTTCTTTCTATAATGCGCATTTAAACAAAAATATCTAAATACCATAGGGTCGTAACCTTTTTCAATGAGTTGGTCGATAGTATACGTGTTGCCGAGTGATTTACTCATTTTACCGCCGTCAACAAGCATAAAATCGCCGTGAATCCAAAATTGCGCTGGTTGAACACCCGTTAAACCCTTACTTTGAGCAATTTCGTTTTCGTGGTGAATAGGAATATGGTCTACACCACCCGTATGAATATCAAATTTATCGCCTAAATACTCTCTACTCATTGCTGAACACTCAATATGCCAACCTGGATATCCTTGTCCCCAAGGACTTGGCCATTGCATAATGTGCTCTTTTGGTGCTTTTTTCCAAATTGCAAAATCGTAAGGACTACGCTTGCCACTATTTACTTCAATTCTTGCACCTGCCTTTAAATCGTCAAGGGTATTACCTGAAAGCATTCCGTAATCACTAAATTTAGAAATATCGTAATAAATGCCATCGTCAGTTTCATAGCCGTAACCCTTTTCACACAATCCAACAACGTAATCAATCATTTGCGGAATATGGTCGGTTGCCTTACATATAATTTCAGGCTTGCCGATATTTAATCTCTCAAAATCTTTCATAAATATGCCGGTGTAATATTCAGCAATTTCATAAGGACTTTTCTTTTGCTCACGAGCAGTTTTTGCCATTTTATCTTCGCCATCGTCACTATCCGAAAGCAAATGACCAACGTCCGTAATATTCATAACGCCTTTAATATCGTAACCTTCGTATTTTAAAACTCTTCTTAATAAATCCATAAAAACGTAAGTACGTAAATTACCTATATGGGCATAGTTATATACCGTTGGACCGCACGAATACATCCTTACGGTATTTGAACCGTCAATAGTTTTAAACTCGTCTTTTTTCCTAGTTAAAGTATTATATAATTTCATTATTTTCTCTCCTTTTCTAACTTCTCAATTCTTGCTAATAATGAGGCTATAAGTTGTTTATTTGCCATAATCTCATCATTAACAGGGTCACTTTTATCTTGTAATAAATCGTGAACTTTTTGTCCATTCGTTTTAATAACTTTACCTGGTATTCCAACAACGGTTGAGTTTGCCGGAACGTCTTCAAGTACAACGCTTGAAGCACCTATTTTACAATTTTCGTGCACGGTAATTCCGCCCAAAATTTTAGCGCCTGCACTTATGATGCAATCGTGCTTAATAGTAGGGTGACGCTTTGCACCTTTATCTTTTCCCGTACCGCCTAAGGTAACGCCCTGATAAATAACTACGCCTGTTTCAACAACGGCCGTCTCTCCTATTACAACGCCAGCGCCGTGGTCAATAAAAACGCCCGGTGCAATTTGTGCGGCTGGGTGAATTTCAATACCCGTTCTACGCCTTGCTCTTTGACTTATTATTCTTGCAAGCAATTTTAAATTATGCCTATAAAAAAAGTTTGCTTTTCTATATGCCCTTAACGCTTTAATCCCCGCATAAGTTAAGTAAACTTCTAATCTACTTCTTGCGGCTGGGTCGTTTTGCATTGCCGCATCAATATCTAATTTTAATTTTTTGAACATATTGCACCTTTTACTAATTTTTTTGTATAAAAAAAGACCTTTCTTTAAAGACGCAACTAATTTGCGTGGTTCCACTTTAATTAAACCAAAAGGTCACTCGTAAGATTTTAACGGAATCAAGCCGTAGGTAGTTAACCTCCCTTAACTTTCAAATGCACTTTCAAACGTTGTTGCTATGAACTTTCACCCTTTGCCCACTCTCTAAAAACAACACCGATTTACTCTTTTTGAAAACGGTTTCATATACATACTATGTATTATTGCTTTAATTGTTTACTTTATATGACAATATTATCACAATTTCTTATCTTTTGCAATTATTT
>JAZONZ010000079.1:0-12862 GCA_045654765.1 Christensenellaceae bacterium | reverse complement strand
AAAACCTTGTAAAATTCTTCAAGCAAGACATGGCGCCTGCGGTAGATTACAACGGTAAAATTATTTTGGAAACGAAAGGTATGCCCGCGATGTCCCCCAACGGCAACGGCGGTAGGTTTGCATCGATGAAGCGCGCAGGCTTAGTGGAAGACTTACACGCAAAGGGAGTAGAATGGCTGAATATTTACGCAGTCGATAACGTATTGCAACGTATTGCGGACCCCGTATTTGTAGGCGCGACGATTGCGACGGGCGTGAACTGTGGGGCAAAGTCCATCTCCAAGACCAACCCTTACGAAAAGGTAGGCGTACTCTGTCAAGACGGCGACAAGCCCGACATCATCGAATATTACGAACTTACGGACGCCATGGCAAATCAAAAGGATGAAGACGGCAACCTTGCTTACCGTTTTGGGGTAATCATGAACTACTTATTCCGTCTTTCCAAGCTGGAAGAAATCGTAGAACAAAAAATCCCCGTACATATCGTAGAGAAGAAAATCGAATGTCTTTGCGAAGACGGCGTAACAAGAAAGCCTGAAAAGGAAAACGGCAAAAAATTCGAATTGTTAGCGGTTGACCTGATCAAGTTAATGGGTAGCGTACTTCCCTATGTTGTGGTACGCGAAAAGGAATTTGCGCCGATTAAGAACAAGACGGGCGTAGACAGCGTAGAGAGCGCAAGAGAGCTTTTGAAACTGAACGGAGTAGAACTCTAATGGCAACGGATTTGGTAGGAAACGTAAAACTGCAACGGTTTATCGAGTTGCTTGCCTCTTTGAACCACCTTTCCGCCGAAGCAGTACAGACGGGGAAGTTAGAGCTGTTTCCGCAGATGAACAAAGTCATCAAGGAGATGTACGAGATTCAGCAAAACGGAGAAGAAGAAGCATACACGGCAATCGAAGAGGATGCGCAGATGATTTACAAGAATTTCGATGCGGCGACGCAGATGCTCAAGAGCAACGAAAACGGCAAACTGGACGGCGCAACCAATCAGTCGGTAAAGATGTTCCTCAAAAATATTTTCCAAGCGACGGTAAACATTGTTCACGCTTACGGCTTGGCGTAATTGATTTTGTGGAGATAACAATATGAAAAAGATATTGATTTTCGGGGATAGTTATTCCACTTTCGCAGGACTCATTCCCGAAGGCTACGCGCCCTATTATCCCAACCTGGACGTACTTTCCCCTGGCGATACTTGGTGGAAGAAGCTTGCCACAAAAACAGGCTCAGAACTTGTACAAAACAATAGCTGGTCGGGATCAACGATTGGATATACGGGGTATGGGAACTCCGATTGCTCGCAAGATTCATCCTTCATCTACCGCTATCGTAAACTGAAGTCAGACGGATTTTTTGCAAGCAATCCGATTGATACAGTGCTAGTATTTGGCGGCACGAACGACAGTTGGGCGGACGCGCCGCTTGGCGAGTTGCAATTTTCCAATTTTACGGAAGCAGATTTATACAACGTTTTGCCAGCGATTTGTTATTTCATGTACACGCTGAAGACAGATTTACCAAGCGCTAAAATCGTGTTTATAATCAATACGGAATTGAAACCGGAAATTATGGACGGCATGGAAAAGGCGGCGAAATATTTCGGAGTAGAAGCAGTACGTTTACAAAGCATCGACAAGCAAGAGGGACACCCGACGGAGCAGGGCATGACGGACATTTGCGAGGCATTGATTCAGACAATTGAATTTTAACGACATCGACGGGCAGGAGCAAGTCGCTCTTCCCATAGGGAATAGCGACAATGAAATAAATCCTTGCGGATTTGTTATATTTGTCTAACGACAAGTGATATTGCCTTTCGGCAGTTATATTTGCTTATGGCAAGTTAAGGATTTATTTAATATAACTTTGGCGACAGCCAAAATATAACTTTTAGACTTGTTCTAAAAATATCACTGTTTGCAACGCAAACAATATCACTTTACTTAAAACTCGACTTAAAAAGTCGAGTTTTATTTTGCCAAAGTAAAACTACTTGATAAAATATTTTATATATGATACAATAGTAATGCTACACAATTTAATTGTCGAAACAGCATACGTTTGGTAAAAGCGTAGGCTTTGCTCGTCATATCTGTTTCGATGTGAATTGTGTAGCAACAATGGGCGGAACTGCGTTTTTCGGTGCGTGGTTTCGACTACGCACTTTTTGTTTTGCAAAAAAGGAGAAGATAATGAAGAGCAAACTTTTAACAACTTTATTAACTATTTTTGCTTTAAGTACGTGTTTATTTACGCTTACGGCGTGTGGGGATTCACAGCACAAGCATTTATTTTTTAAGCAAATAATTTCCCCAACTTGCACTCAGCAAGGTTATATGGCAAATACTTGTGAGTGCGGAAATGCGTATAAAGATGCTTTCGTTAATGCTTTAGGTCACTCTTTTACAAATTACGTATCTAATAACGATGCAACGGTTGATGCAGACGGCACTAAAACGGCAAATTGTGATAGAGATGGTTGTAACGAAACAGATACTATAATAGTCGCAGGTAGCAAATTTATACCAAGTCAAGGCTTAGAGTATACTTTAAATAATGGTGGACAAAGTTATTCGGTTACAGGTATAGGCACTTGCACTGACACTAACATAGTAATATCTTCAACGTATGAAAATAGACCTGTAACAAAAATAGGAGATTGGGCGTTCGGAGGTTGCTATAGTTTAACAAGCATAGAAATCCCAAACAGCGTAATAAGTATAGGAGATTGGGCTTTCTATGACTGTAAAAGCTTAACAAGTATAGAAATCCCAAACAGTGTAACGAGTATAGATAATTTTGCGTTCAATGGTTGTAATAGGTTGGTAGAAGTAATAAATAAATCAACATGTATAACTGTAACTAAAGGTGCTTATGATAACGGTTTAGTTGGGCTTTACGCTTTAACAGTATATAATAGTAGTACCGCTATAACTGAAAGTCAATTGACAAACGATAACGGCTATATTATATGTACTACTGGTAGTGAAAAGATTTTACTTAATTATACGGGCACTGAAACTAATTTAACAATACCAAATTATATAACTAAAATATATAATTATGCGTTCTATCGTTGTAAAAACTTAACAAGTATAGAAATGTCAAATAGTGTAAGGTATATAGGTTATAATGCGTTCTATTGGTGTGAAAGTTTAACAAGTATAAAATTGCCAAATAATATAACTAGTATAGGAAATTCTGCATTCTCTGGTTGCTCTAGTTTAACAAAAATAGAGATACCAAACAGTGTGACAAGTATAGGTGAAAACTCATTTTTTCATTGCAATGATTTAACAAGCGTAACAAACGGTAATGGGGTAACAACCATAGAAGAAAGTGCGTTTGCTTATTGCGATAATTTAACAAATTTAAAATATCGTGGCACGGAATCACAATGGTTGGCAATTAGTAAAGGCACTAATTGGAACAATGGTACAGGCAATTATTCAATAACTTATAACTACACTGGTAATTAAAATATAAAAACTCTAAATTTGTTTAATTAAAACGGCAAGTAAAGTGCAATTAGTATACAAAATTTTAAACAAAAAAAGAATAGCAAAATTTTTGCTATTCTTTTTTATATAAAACACGAATTTTATAATTAGTTATTAAAATTAAAGTAAAGGAATTGTATCAAGATAAATAACGTCTTCTCTATCTTTAGCATCGCCTTCGGCTAAAACGAAAGCCTTTTTGTAAACGATAGCGCCAGCCTTTGTAACTAAATCTTCTAATCCTTTTAAAGATGCGCCCGTTGAAACAACGTCATCAACAATTGCAACTTTTTTACCTTTAATCAAGTCAACGTCATGTTTAGATAAATATAAGCGTTGTTCGTTACCCGTAGTTATTGATGATTCAATTAAAACTTCAATACCATCTTGCATATAAAGTTTTTTGCTTTTTCTTGCAACGGCGTAGTAGTTGTGACCAAGTTCTCTTGCAACTACGTGCGCAAGTTGTAAGCCTTTGCTTTCAGCGGTAATAATAACTTCACAATCAGTTAAATGTTTTGCAAGTTCCTTGCCACAGTGTTCGGTTAATGCTTGATTGCCGTGCAAATTAAAAAAGGCAATATTTATTCCACCGCCTATATTTAAAATAGGTAAATCAGTTTTAAAACCCTTAATATTAAGTGAATAAAATTTATTCATACCATCACCCCAAATAAGTTATTATATAAATATTTTAACACACTAAAATTGTAATGTAAAGTTTTTTTAAACAAGTATATTGCTTTTTGTATTTTAATATAATAGCGTAGGTGATTTATGAAAGTATATGCAGAAAAAATAAATGACGTTTTTAATTACTTTAACACGAGCGAAAAGGGATTAAATGATAGTCAAGTTATAAAAAGTAGTCAAAAATATGGAAAAAATATTATAACTAAGCAAAAGGGTAAAACTTTTATTAAAAAAATTATAGATGCACTTTTAGACCCTATGCTTATAATTTTAGAACTTGCAACCGTTATAACGTTAGGTGTAAATATAGGCAAAAGTTTAAAAGGTCAAAGTGCTGATTTTTTTGAGTGCTTTGGAATAGTTTTTGCTATATTTATAAGCGTCTTTTTAACTATTTATATGGAAGGAAAATCTCAAAAGGCTTTTGAAATTTTAAATAATATGTACGAAAGTACGCTGGTTAAGGTTTTAAGAAACGGAAAAACAACGCTTATAAGTCAAAAAGATATAGTAGTTGGCGACATAGTGTTTTTTGATAGTGGCGATAAAATAATTGCCGATTGTCGAATTGTAAAAAGTAATTCTTTGCTCGTTAGCGAAGCAAGTTTAACGGGGGAAAGTCAACCTGTAAAAAAGTATGATGATATAGTGTTATATTCTAAAACGCCTTTACTTGAAAGAAAAAATATGCTTTTTAGCGGGTGCTACGTTGTTGAGGGGAGTTGCACCGCAGTCGTTACTGCCGTTGGCGATAATGCTGAAATAGGTAGTATAGCAAAAGAATTACAAGTAAAAAATTCCGTTTCAGCGCCATTACAAGAAAAACTTGATAGGCTTGGTAAATTTATAACAGCATTAGGTGGAATTGCTTCCGTTTTCGTTTTAATATTAACGGTTGCTAAACTTTATGCTAAAAATAACGTTAGTTTTGATACTATTGAAAATGCTTTTATAAATTCTATTGTTTTAATAGTTGCGTCAGTTCCAGAAGGACTTCCAACAACCGTAGCAATAGCGTTGACGTTAAACGTTGTAAAACTTTCATCTTCAAATGCTTTAATTAAAAAACTCGTTGCGACGGAAACAGTAGGTTGCGTGAGCGTTATATGTTCAGATAAAACGGGAACGCTAACTGAAAACAAAATGAAAGTGCAAAAAGTTAATAGTGTAAGCGGTAATTTAGATAATAATTTAATTTATAATATAGCAATAAATTCTACGGCGAATTTAAGTGAAAAAAACGGCGAAATTATGTATATAGGAAACGTTACGGAAAGTAGTTTATTATATCATTTAAAATGTCAAAAAATAGACTATTTACCTATTAGAGAAAAGGCTAAAATTGTTGAAGTTGAACCATTTAATTCAAAAAATAAGTTTATGCAAACAAAAATAATTTTAGATGGTAAAGAAGTAACTTATTTAAAAGGGGCTATTGAGATTGTTCTTAAAAAATGCCAAATAGATGAAGAAGAAAAATCAAAAATTTTAAAAAGCGTGTCTTACTATGAAAATAAGGCTATGCGCGTTATCTCTTTTGCTCATAAAATAGACGACAACGCTTACGTTTATGATGGTTTTATTGCTATAAGCGATAGCATAAGAAAAGACGTATATAGTGCTGTAAAAGAGTGTAAAAGGGCGGGAATAAAAGTCAAAATATTAACGGGAGATAGTTTTAACACCGCCTATCAAATTGCTAAACAATTAGATATTGCGAAAAGTACGGTAAGCGTAACCGATAGTACGGAAATTGATAATTTAACCGATGGCGAGTTAAAAGAAAAATTACAAGATATAACGGTTGTAGCAAGAAGTACGCCAAAAACCAAATTACGCATAGTAAAACTACTTAAAGAAATGGGAGAAGTTGTTGCATGTACGGGAGATGGTATAAATGATGCTCCTGCAATAAAGCACGCAGATATAGGCATTTCTATGGGTTCAGGAGATGAAATTACAAAAGAGGCAAGTGATATAGTTTTATTAGATAATTCTTTTTCTACGATAGTAAAAGCAATATCGTTTGGAAGAAATATATACGCTAACTTTCAACGATTTATAATGTTTCAATTATCAGTAAACTTAACGGCGGTAGTGTTTATAGTAGTATCAATTATATTTGATATGGGTAATCCGTTTAACACCTTACAACTACTTTGGATTAACGTTATTATGGACGGACCGCCAGCGTTAACCTTAGGTTTGGAAAGTCATAATAAAGACTTAATGAACTTAAAGCCCGTAAAAAGAAGCGATAATATAGTCAGTAAAAATATGCTACTTAGAATAGGATTTCACGCATTTATAACAACGCTATTATTAACTTTGCAGTATAAATATAATTATATAGGGTGTAGTGAAAATCAAATGTCAACGGTGTTATTTTCTTTGTTTATACTATTTCAATTATTCAATGCGTTTAATTGTAGAGAATTAGGTTCGATAAGCGTGTTTAAAAACTTATCGGGGAATAAACCTATGTTAATAGTTTTCACTATAACTTTTGTAATGCAAATAATAATTTCGGAATTTTTAGGAGCATTTTTCAAAACGCAAAATTTAGACGTAATTTGCTGGATAAAAATAATTTTCGTTGCGTTTAGCGTAATATTATTGTCGGAAATTTATAAGTTTTTATATAGACTTTTTACCGGTAGAGAAAGTTTATCAAAAAATTATAAAAATATGTTAATTAAAAATAAAAATAATGCATAGACTTGATATTATGAGACAATTTAAAATTACAGAATCGAAAACAAAAAACAAAAACGTAGTATATTTATACACGACTTTAAGCGAAATAGTAAATCAAATAAATAGTCAAATGATTATTAAAAATGATGATAAAAGAGTTGAACTTTATATAAACGTTTTAGAAGATTACTACGAACTAATAAAGCAAGAAATTGAAGATAAAATTTCAGATATAATAGCCATAAGTTATAAGTATGATTATTTTGAAAAAATAGTAAAAACTTGTAATTTAACTAACGTTGATAGAGAGTTGTTATTAACGGCGTTAATTTCAGCGGATATTGACGAAGATAAAAAATATATATCAAAAAGGTTAAAATCATTTAGCGAATATTGTATAGACGGAATATATAATTTTAGGCTAAAAACGTTAAAGGAAAAGTGGACGGAAATAGCAAGTTATATACCATCAACTTTTGCAAAGAAACAACTTAAAGACTTTATCGAATATATAGTAAAAGAAAAAAACGGCAAAAGAGTATATTTTGAAAACGGAAGCATATACGATAAGCGATTTAATATTTTACGAAGGCGAGAACTCTTAACGAATAACACCTTATTAGATAGCACTTTGGTAGAAATTTTACTATCTGGGGCAAGTGAGGTTGAACTTTGTTCGCCACTTAGCGAAAGTGAAGAAAAATACATTAAAGAATTGTATGGGAGTAGAATAATTTTATCCGATAATTATTTTTCAGCATCAAAAAAGACGTAAAATGTGTTGACAAATTTAAAAAACCATATATAATGATTAGTACACGGGATAAAAATTTGCCGAAATTTATGCGTTAGAAAGTCCTTTAACTTAGTTTAAAGGCTTTTTTAATCTAAATTTATTAAACAAAAGAGGGGTAATATGGTAATTTATCTTGATACTGACCAAAAATTAGAAGTACAATTTAATATATCTATAAAAGAGTTACTCTCTTCTTTTGAAGGTGGGTTTGATAAAAATATAGTTTTAGCAAACGTCAATGGCGAAATAGTAAACTTATCTCATATTTTAAAAGAAAATGATAAAGTAAATTTTATCTCTATTAAAGAAAGTGAAGGGTTAACTGCGTATAGGAATACTTTAATGCACGTTTTTGCACACGCTGTTAAAGAAATATATCCAACGTGCATATTAGCAAGCGGAAAAGTTACGGAAACGGGTTTTTACTATGACGTTGAGTTTAAAACTCCTATAAAAAATGAAGATTTACAAAAAATTTCAGATGAAATGAAAAAAATTGTAAAAAGTGATTTACCTATTGAAACTTTAAGTTTATCAAAAAAAGATGCGCTTAAATTGATGCGAGGGTTTGAAGAAAGGTATAAAGTCGAGCAAATTAACCAAAGTAGTGAAGAAAACTTCTTATTTGATAAGCACGGCGGTTTTATAGATATATCAGCGGGCGTTGTTTTTGCGTCAACGGGTAGAACAAAGCATTTTAGAGTTAATAAAATATGCGGGGCATATTATAAAAACGATAAAAACAATAAAATGCTTACAAGAATTAGCGTTGTAGCCTACGATAAAAGAAGTCAAATTGACGAATATTTTAATAATTTAAAAGAAAGCGAAAGCAACAGCCATATAAAATTAGGTAAAAAACTCGGGTTTTACGCATCGTCAGTAAGCGTAGGAAAGGCTTTACCGATAATATTAAATAAAGGTCGATACGTTATTAGAAAACTCACTAAAACTATTGAAAACGAACTTGAAAAACAAGGCTATGAATTTATTGAAACGCCTATATTTGCAAAACCTTCATTTTATAAAAAATCAATGCAAAGCGATAGGGTAAAAGATAAACTATACTCTATTGAAACGGGTAAAAAAGACAATGAAATTTTTGCTTTAAGAGATAGTTTTTACGCTTTTCATTACGAGACTTATTCACTCGTTCCAAAAAGTTATAAAGAATTACCCGTTAAGTTTTATGAAAGCGGAACTATTGTTAAAAAATTAGATAGCGGAGCGTTAAAAGGTTTAGTAAAATTAAGGCAATACACGTCTTTTGAAACCACTATTTTTTGTAGTGAAAAAGATGTAAAAGGCGAAGTTTCAAAGTGTATAGATAGCGTGATGTATTTTGCAAAATGCTTAGGTTTAAATGACGATATTTCCGTAGTTTTAGGAGTTAGGGGTAATAGAGAAAATTCTAAATACATAGGCAGTATAAACGAGTGGCTAAAAGATGAAAATGCTCTTCGTGACGTTTTATCTAAAAAAGCAATAAAGTTTAGCGAAAAGGTTGGCGAGTGTAGTTATTATGCTCCTTCAATCAATATTTTACTTAAAAACTCGTTTAGAAAGGACGATAAAATTTTCTCAATATCGTTGGACACAAGACTTACAAAACTATATAAATTAAAATACACGAATAAAGATGGCAAATTATTAACGCCAGCGTCAATAAGAGTGGTTTTAGAAGGTGGTTACGAAAAACTATTAGCATATCTTATTGAAAAAAATAAAGGCGAAATGCCGTTTTGGTTATCGCCAACGCAAATTTCAATAATAAGCGTAAATAAAAACAACGTAAGTAAAGTTAACGAGTTAAACGAGTTATTTTTAAACGAAGGTTTTAAAAGTGTAGTTGACGTAAGAAATATTACGGTAAGTAAAAAAATTCGTGAAACGCAAACTCAAAAAATTCCATACACGGTAATTGTTGGCGAAAATGAAAGCCAAGAATATTTAACTTATAGAAAATATCAAGTAGCAAAAACGAAAACTATAAAAGTTCAAGATTTTATATCAAAATTAAAGGAAAAATTAAAAAATAAAGAATAATAAAAGTGTTAAAATTTGCTTGACAAAAAATTGTGGAAGTGGTAATATACTATCGACAAGTAGAAATTACCCTTCTCACCCACGATATTGTCAGTGTGGTTCAATAAGTTATTAAGCAATTAAAATTGCTATATTTAACGGGGTATTTTTCTGCCCCGTTAATTTTTTTAGGAAGGTATACTACTATTAAAGACCAACATCAAATCAACGAAGAAATAAGAGATAGAGAAGTCCGTTTAATCGGTGCAAGTGGCGAGCAACTCGGCATTATGAGTTCAAACGAAGCCCTTCAAGTTGCTTACGACCAAGGTTATGACCTTGTTAAAATTTCGCCAAATGCAAATCCGCCGGTTTGTAAGGTTATGGATTATGGTAAATTTAAGTTTGAACAACTTAAAAAAGCGAAAGAGGCTCGTAAAAATCAAAAAATCGTTGAATTAAAAGAAATTTGGCTTTCAATGACTATTGATGTAGGTGACTTAAACGTTAAGGCTAAACAAGCAGTAAAATTTCTTTCAGCGGGGAACAAAGTAAAAGTTTCAATAAGAATGCGTGGTAGGCAAAATGCGCATTCCGATATAGGTATTGACGTTATGACTCGTTTTTATCAAATGATTGAAAATGACGCCGTAATTGAGAAAAAACCTATGCTTGAAGGCAGAAATATCTTAATGATATTAGCCCCAAAAGCTTAAACTTATAGAAAAATTTTAGGAGGACATATATTATGCCAAAAATGAAATCGCATAGTGGTGCTAAAAAGCGTTTTAAAGTTACAGCATCTGGCAAGGTAAAAAGAGGTCATCAAGGTAAAAGTCACATTTTAACTAAGAAGACAACTAAGAGAAAGAGAAGATTAAGAACGGGAACTTACGTTTCTGTAACACAGGAAAAGACGGTTAAGTCTTTAATTCCTTATAAGGCTTAATAAAGGAGAGTAATGATATGCTTATAAAAAGAGGAGTAAACGCAGTTAAAAAACGTAGAAAAATAATGAAACTCGCTAAGGGCTATTTTGGCGCTAAAAGCAAGTTATATAGAGTAGCAAGACAAGCAGTTATGAAATCTCTTAATTATGCTTACGTTGGCAGAAAACACAAAAAGAGAGATTTTAGAAAACTTTGGATTGCAAGAATTAACGCAGGTTGCAGACAATATGGAATTTCTTATAGTAAATTTATGTATGGTCTTAAACTCGCTGAAATCACACTTAATAGAAAAATTCTTGCTGATATGGCAATAAACGATACTAAAGGCTTTGAAACTTTAGTTGAAACTGCTAAATCAAAACTTGCAAAATAATTTTAAATAGGCTGTTTTACGTAACAGCCTGTTTTTAATATTTAACTTTAAAAATTGAGGTTGTTATGATATATTCTTCAAAACAAAATACTCTAATTAAAAAAATCGCATCACTTAAAGATAAAAAATATCGTAAAGAGTATAATCTTTATATTAGCGAGGGTATTAAAACCGTAAACGAGGCTATTTCATTTAATATGCCTATTGAATATATTGTAGTAACGTCTTCAAAAAAGCAAGAAATTACACAAAATTCTTATAATACTATTGAAGTGACTGATGAGGTTTTTGCATTTATATCGCAAGAGGTTACTCCACAAGGAGCGCTTGTAGTAATAAGAATTGAAGAAAAAACAATAAAACCACCAACGAAAAACGCAGTAATTTTAGACGGAATACAAGACCCAGGCAATTTAGGTACGATAATTCGTTCGGCACTTGCCTTTGGGTTTTTGGATATTTATTTAGTCAACTCGGTTGATGCGTATTCTATAAAAACTGTCCGTAGTAGTATGAGTGCAATATATAAAGTCAATCTTTATAAGGGCAGTTTAGAAGAAGTTTTAAACGTTTTACAAGGTTACGAAATTATTGTTGCCGATATGAAAGGCGATAGTTTAAAAGCGTATGAGCCTAAAAACAAATATGCAATATGCGTAGGCAACGAAGGTAATGGAATATCTAAAGAACTTTTACTTAAAGCAGATAAAGTAGTTTCAATACCTATGGGCGAATATAGTGAAAGTTTAAACGTTGCGGTGGCTTTATCAATAATAATGTATCAATTTTCTAAATAGAATAAAGAAGAATTTTATGTCAGGACATAGTAAATGGGCGAATATTAAAAACAAAAAAGCAAAAACAGATGCTGCAAAGGGAAAAATATTTACTAAAATAGGTAGAGAGTTGGCGGTTGCTGCAAAACAAGGTACTGACCCTAATACTAATAGTAAACTTGCTGACGTTATTGCAAAAGCAAAAGCAGCAAATATGCCAAACGACAATATTCAAAGAAGTATTAAAAAAGCCGCTGGCGAACTTGGAAACGTTAACTACGAAGTAAAAATTTACGAAGGTTACGGTGTTGGCGGAAGTGCGGTAATAGTAAAAACTTTAACTGATAACGTAAATAGAACGGTTGGCGAAGTAAGGCATATATTTGATAAATTTGGTGGTAATATGGGTACAACCGGTTCAGTTTCATATATGTTTGAAAATAAAGGCGTGTTAATTATTGAAAGAACGTTAGAATTAGATGAAGACACTATGATGGAACTCGTATTAGAATCAGGTGCTCAAGATTTTACTACTATGGACGATTGCTATGAAGTATTTTCAGCCCCACAAGATTTCAGTAGCGTAAGAAAATTCTTTGAAGAAAAGGGTTATACTTATGACGAGGCTGACATTATGATGATAGCAAATGATAAAATTGATTTAAGTGCTGAGCAAATGGTTACTTTTGAAAAAATGCTTGACGCTTTTGAGGATAATGACGATATTCAAGACGTATATCATAACGTAAATATCGTAGACGATAGCGAAGAAGAATAATCAAATATAATTGCACTTTAAAAAAGTGCAATTTTATTTTTAAAAACGTGTATAATATTCTAAAAACGGTCAATACTAATAGTACAAAGGGAAGAAACGAGAAATATTCAAGTAATATTAACAAATTTCAATATATACCTTTGTTTAAAAAGGCTTATTTTATATAGCCTGTAAAGACTGTAATTGTAATATTGTAAGTGTAAAAATTGTAAAATTTTTGTAGTTAGAAATATTAAATTATGGTCTTTATTTTTTTATTTTAAAA
>JAZONZ010000078.1:0-1909 GCA_045654765.1 Christensenellaceae bacterium | reverse complement strand
AATTGAATATTTATTATGTAAACTTGATTTTTATCAAGTAATCTAAATAAAAAACCCCTAAGAAAAAATGGCGTTTTTCATAGGGATTTAAATTAAATAACTTACAAAACTCGACTTTTTATAAGTCGAGTTTTTATTTTGACTGCATAAAACAAATAAATGACCGTAAACGGCAAAACTCGGCTTATAATACCGTATCAAATTAAAACATGCGCCCGAAAGGCTTAAACCTTTCGGTGCGCTTTATATTTATCTTAAAAGTTCATCAACCGTTACGCCGAAAATTTCAGCAAGTGATAAAAGTTCTATATCGGTTACAAACCTTTGCCCGCTTTCTATTCGCTGTACGGCGTTTTTATCAACGTCTATACCCAAAAGTTGTAGTTTATCTGCAAGTGCCCGTTGCGACATTTTAGGCACGCTATTTTTTCTTAAATTGTAGACCTTAAATCCACAAACGTTATTCTTACCATTTTCCGCTTTATTTTTAAACATATAATTACCTATTTTGACATTTAGTGCTTGACAAATTTAATTATATCCCTTATAATAATAAAAAATGACATTTACAAAATGTCAAACAAAGGAGAAATATATATGTTTTGTAAAACTTGTGGCAAAGAAGTGAACGACAACGCAGTAATATGCCCACATTGCGGTTGCGCACTTAAAAACGAGTCGGTTTACGTGCAAGCGAAAAACGACGTTAAAAAGATAAACGTGATGTGTTTGGTGGGATTTATTTTATCTATTGTAAGCATTTTTATTTCGTTTTACTGTATAATGGCTATTGCAGGCTTGGTGCTTTCAATAGTTGGCGTAGTTCAAACGAATAAAACGGGAGAAAGATTAAAAGGCTTAGGTATTGCAGGAATTATAATTGCAACACTATCTTTGATAATTACTCTTATAGTTATTTTAATAGGATTAACGATATTATCGGAGTTATATCAATTTATTATGTAAAGTTGACTTTTATCAAGTAATTTAAATAAAAAAACAAATAGTTATTCTTAAATAACGAAAATCCGCAACGTGACGTTGCGGATTTTTTATTTCATATAAAAAAGTTACAATTTAGAGTTTTATTTATTTATTTTTGGTTTTTCAATATCCGTGATTTTTATTGCCATATACTCGGCATCACCTTCAATACATTTTAAGCAATTATCACAAATTTTAGTATTATCTAAATCGCAATAATTACATTCGCCACAATCTATACAATTTCTATCATACAATACACATTTCTTTTCCATATAACTATTATAACTAATTTTTTAATATAAATCAACCTATTTTTATATAAAATTATAAACAAATGTTTGCAATTTGAAAAAAATTATGCTAAAATAAGATAGGGGTAATTTTTATGTCTAAAATTGATAGTAAATTAAACGAGTGTTATGAATATCTTAAAAAATTTATACAAGACAACGGCTATTCGCCAACAGTTAGAGATATTTGTAGAGATTTAAATATAAAATCAACGGCAACAGCCTATTTGTACCTTAAAAAACTAAATGAAAAAGGTTTAATAAATATGGCTGACGATAAAAAAAGGGCTATAAGCGTTGGTAATTCGTATATAACGGGTGTTCCTTTACTTGGTACGGTTACCGCCGGCTCGCCTATTTTTGCAACTGAGAATTATGAAGATTATTACACCCTACCAAAAGATTTTTATTCTTCAAATGAACTTTTTATGCTTACCATAAAAGGTAATTCAATGCAAAATGCCGGTATATTAAACGGCGATAAAATTATAGTAAAAAAACAAGACTATGCCGATAACGGAGATATTGTAGTTGCACTAATTGATGATAGCGCTACGTGTAAAAGGTTTTATAAAAAAGATAATCAAATAATACTTCACCCTGAAAATGAAAGTTATTCTGATATAATTGTA
>JAZONZ010000077.1:0-30485 GCA_045654765.1 Christensenellaceae bacterium | reverse complement strand
TTTATCTTCCTAAAGAAAATGCAAGCGTTGGCGAAACTCATTTAGTTTCTGACTACAATGGTTATAACCCAGTAGAAGTTCCATACAATACTTGGTTTGAGTTTAAGTTGGATAAAATTAGTCTCATTTCTTATTTCACTGTAAATAATAGAGTTGGTCATGCGTTCTCATCAGTTTCAACTTCATCTAATAACGCATTACAATCTTGCTTACTTTTAAGTGATGCTAACCAAGAAATTTATCTTGACTATATTAAAACGGGTAAATATAGTGAAAACGAATTTAGTTCGTTTGATATTACTTTACTTGATGGCAATAGTCCTAGCACTTCAATTTTAAGTTCTACTCAAGTTAACGTTAACGGCGCTACTAAGTTTAAACTTACTGCAACGATTGACGCTACTGACGACAACGTTGCTAACCCAACTGAAATTGATTATAGAAAACTTGAGTTAGTATGGTTCTATGCAAACGGTGCAAACGTTCCAAGTAGGGTTAACGGAGCATTCCCATTTGGTAAAAAGTTTAACGAATTGTTCACAGTAACAAACGATAACGAGTTTACGTTTGAAGACAACACGTCTACTTCTAAAGCAATGGTTTGGCTTGTAAAATACGTAGACGAAACGAGCGGTATGGAATTCTACAAACACGTTTGTGGTTTCTATTCAACGGCAACGGCTTAAATAGAAGTCTAAAAACTCAAAAAGGCTAAAAGCCTAAAAAACTAAAAAGTGCGTGTGACATTGTGTCACACGCACTAATTTTTTTATTTAAGAAATTTTAGTTATATAATAAAGTTAAAACCTTGGTATAAATTTTTTACCGGTAGAAGTTAATTCTTGCATTATGCAATTTTTTATGCCGTAGTCAAAAACGGCGTTTGCTACTTTATTATATTCCTTTTTTGTAATAGGTCTATTTAGTTCAGTTAACTTTTCAAAGGCTTTAATAGGGGTATACTGCGCCATTAGTGATAGAAATGCGTTGTTAGTGGCGTTTTTACTAAACCACTCTACAAGGGCTATACTATCGCTCGTACATAGTGGTAAAACTAAGTGGCGTACTAATACTCCGCTAACCATTGTGCCGTTTACAATCTTCGTTTTTTTACTTTGCATCATAAATTTTATTACGTTACTTGCTATTTCAAAGTAATTATTTGCGTTAGTGTATCTTTTACTTAAAGCGTTATCTTTAAACTTTAAGTCAGGCAAATACACGTCTATATATTTATCTATTAGTTTTAACTTTTCAATATCTTCATAACCGCTGGAATTGTAAACCACTGGGATTTTTGGTTTATATATCTCAAACGCACGTACAATTTCAGGTATATAATGCGTTGGTGTTACTAAACTTATATTGTCAGCGCCTAAACTCTCTAATTCTTTAAAAATTTCGCTTAATTTTAAAGGTGTAATTTCTTCGCCTTTATTTTCCCTTGAAATTTCATAGTTTTGGCAAAATACACACTTTAAGTTACAGCCTGTAAAAAAAATCGTACCCGAAGAGTTGTTTTTACTAATTATAGGCTCTTCATACGGGTGCAAATAGTATTTTGCTATTTTTAAGTTTTTATTTACCCCGCATTTGCCTAATTTACTAATTCTATCAACGTTACACTTGTGCGGGCAGTTATTACAATTATTCATATATCTATTGTAGCACGATATTCTTTACTTGACAAACAAATTAAAAAAATATATAATATTTTTACTTTATATTTTTAAATTTATTTAAATATTAGTTTGGAGTTTGTTATGAGTAAGTTTTTTACAAGCGAAAGTGTTACTGAAGGTCATCCTGATAAAATTTGTGACCAAATTTCTGATTCCGTTTTAGACGCTATTTTATCTAAAGACCCTAATGCTCGTGTGGCGTGTGAGTGTAGTTGCTGTACGGGTTTAATTCTCGTTATGGGCGAAATTACAACTTCTTGTTACGTTGATATTCCTAAAATCGCAAGGGAAACGGTTGCTAAAATAGGCTATACGAGAGCAAAGTTTGGTTTTGATAGTGAAACTTGTGGCGTAATTACAAGTATTAGGGAACAAAGCCCTGATATCGCTATGGGTGTTGATAGTTCGGTTGAACATAGGAAAAGTGGCGATATTGCCGATTTAATAGGCGCTGGCGACCAAGGTATGATGTTTGGCTACGCTACTAATGAAACGAGTGAATATATGCCTATGGCTTTAACTTTAGCGCATAAACTTACTAAAAGGCTTTCTACGGTTAGAAAAGAAGGTATTTTAGATTATCTTCGCCCTGATGGTAAAAGCCAAGTAACCGTTGAATATGAAGGTAGAAAGGTTAAGCGTATTGAGGCTGTAGTTATCTCTACTCAACACTCTGAAAACGTTACTACTGAAAAGTTAAGGGAAGATATTAAAAATTTAGTTATTAAAGCAGTTCTTCCAAGTGAACTACTTGACGAAAATACTAAATACTATATTAACCCAACGGGTAGGTTTGAAATAGGCGGTCCTCACGGCGATAGCGGGTTGACGGGTAGAAAAATTATCGTTGATACTTATGGCGGTAGTTGTCCTCACGGCGGTGGAGCGTTTAGCGGTAAAGACCCTACGAAAGTTGATAGAAGTGGTGCTTATATGGCAAGATACATTTGTAAAAACTTAGTAGCAAGCGGGCTTTGTGAAGAGTGTACTTTGGAACTTTCTTACGCAATAGGCGTTGCTAAACCTTTATCAGTATACGTAAACACTAACGGCACGGGTAAACTTAGTGATAATGAACTTGCTAATATAGTGGAAAAAGAATTTGATTTAAGACCTTATTCTATAATTAAAACGTTAGACCTTAAAAAACCTATTTACTCAAAAACGGCGTCTTACGGCCACTTTGGTAGAGATGAGTTTACTTGGGAAAAATTAGATAGGGTAGACGACCTTAAAAAATATTTGAAATAATTGTTTGTTTTATTTGTATATTTATTTATTACGTTGGCGTTTGATAAGTTGTAACTTGTCAAACGCCAACGTTTTTACTTTAATAAAAAATGCAATTTGCTTTTTGCAAATTGCATTTTTTGTTTAGTTGTAATTATTGTTCAGTTGGCGTTTCGCCGTCTTCACTTGTAGTTGGCGTTTCGCCGTCTTCACTCGTAGGATTTTCTACAATTTCACTACTATCAATAGGTGCTTCTTGAATTTCTTCAAGGTCAATAACTTCTTCGCTTACAGGCTCTTCAGTTACTTGTTCAGCAAGAGTATAGTCGTATTCGCTATCGTCATCACTAACGTCAATTTTTCTCTTTTTGTCATTGATTGCACTTATTGCTTTATCACGAGCGTCTCTATCGTAATATGATTTTTTAGTGTCAATTTTTCTCTTTTTGTTTTTAAATGAAGTTCTAATAAATACCGTAATCATTACACCTAATAAAACAACTGATATTATTATTGTAACAATTTCTAAACCGATATTCTTTGTTGGAACGAACGTGCCTTCTTGTTCTTCAGGTGCAATTTCATCAATATCGCTGTCTTCAGTTTCAACTTTCTTTCTTTCGTCAATTTCATTTTCAACGTCAATCGTTGCAAGTGATGCGTATTTAAGCATTTTATTACCTTGACAAATTACCGTAGGTGAGTAAGTTCTTTCTTTAGTAGCGTCATTACCGTTTTCGTCAGTATAAGTAACTATTGAAGTTGCTCTCGTGTATTCCATTTTAGCAAAAGCGTAGGCAGTATCTATTGAAGTAAAGTCTTCGTTTACAGAGTCTTTATTCTCAAAACCGGTAGAGTCTGAAGCGTCAGATAAAATTTTGCTAATATATACCATACCTTGACCGATATTGCCAACTTCTACTCTATAATCAACGTCTTTATTGCCCGTTTGTAAGTATATAGTTAAATCTATAAACTTTTTATCTAATTTAGTAAAGTCTCCGCTATTTACGTTTGTTTCAAGGGCGAAAGAAGCGTCATTATCGCCTTTTATGGTCATTACCTTGTATTCGTTGCCTTCTCTAACTAAAATCTTTAAATAAGCGCTATTAGAGCCGTCTACCGCTACGGTGGCTGTTATTTTCGTGATAGAGTTTGCGTTTGCAGTTTTTCTATATAATTGATAAGATGAAGTCGTATCAGTTAAGTTGTTAAGCGCTAAAAGTTGTAATGGGTTATCGTTGTTATCAGTTTGTAAACCTTGTAAGAAGGTTTTACCGCTTGCAACGTTTGTTCCGTATAAATTATCGCCGTAGTTTTCAGCATATTTAGAATTTATTACGCCAAACTTAGTATTTGTTGTTGCGTTTACTATATAGTTGCTACCTAAATTTGTAATAGGTTTTGTAACTATTTCAGTTTGTTGAGAGTGGTCAATTGAAATTTGATAGTTTGTATTAGTAGTTTCTTCACTTTCGCTTGACTCAGTATATTGCGAATACACGCCGAGTAAGTTGATTTTCATTGGGTTGCCGGCAGAAGTGATTGCAGTATAATCGTCTTCACTAACGGTAGCAGTTTTTAAGTCTGCTATAAATGCGTAACCTTTTGTTAAACCTAAGTAAACTTGACTAAGTTTTGTTTCGCCGTCATAACCAAACGTGAATTTAAGTTGATAATCTATCGCTTTATCAGTTGTGTTTGATAAGAATAAATCGTATTTTACCCAAGTGCCGTAGTTGCCTTCTTTTACAAGTTCAGTGTTAAATGATGAAAATGCAACTTTTGTTTTAGTTGCTTTTGTTGTAGCGTCTAAATCAATAACTTCAACTTTAAACTGGTCGATAGAATCGTTATAAACGTTTACTTTTGCATAGAAAGTATATCTAACGTACGCTTTGTTTGAAGTGTTATCAATTTTGTCTTCGCCAAGAGTAAACGTATCGGTAGTGTACGTTGCCGTACCGCCGGCTTCGTTATCGAATACAAAATACGTTAAGTTGTGCTCGCCTGTGCCTAAATCAGTTTCAATGCCGTTTAAAGCATCTTTTGCTTTTTGTGGAATATTTGCGTTTGCTTTTACGTTTGTAACAGTATCGTTACCGATATAGTTTTTATCTTCCCAAGTTATTGAGCCGTTTTCTAAAACGTGCTTATTGAACGCAAAATTGCTTTGATTTGCTAATGGAAGGAGAGTTAAACCTTCGTTTGATGCGTAACTTAAAAGAATTTTGTTTGAAACGTATCTTCCGTCAGCGTTTTTCTTGGTGTCATCAAAAGTGTTACCAACTGAAAGAGTTAATTTATAATCTTTATCTATATAAGACTTATTGTCTGGGTTGTATTGAGGAATATCGAGTGGGTTAATTACGTCTTCTTTCTCTAAAGCGTCAAACTCTTTTTTGTTATAAACCGTGTATGATGCGTTATCAAAATAAGCAAAACCTTCAACGTAGTTTGTGTGTACCGTTCCGTTTCCTTCACCAAGACCAAACACTATATCAAAAGTCGTACTCGAAAATTCTGAACCTTGAACGTAGCATTCAAATAAATTCCACTCGCCCTTAGTGTCAATATTCTTTATCATAACGTCTTCATATTCAACACTGTTAACAGTTGATATTATTTTAACGTACGCTCCATATTCGCCTTCGTTTAATTGCTTGCTCTTTAAGTCAACCGTATTTATCCATACGCTTATTTTTGCATATGCGTTTTGCGTTAAATTAAGCGTTGATGCTGAAGTGAAGTATTGTGCCGTTCCACCGCCTGGGTTACTGCTTACAACGTTGTGTATCATTAAAACTTTAGTACCGTCCGCTTGAACGTTTAATCTCTTTTTCTCATCATCTTTATCATAATTGTTCGTAATTAAGTCGTAAGCGTATGGCGTTTTAGGATTGATTGAACTTTTATGTTTACTATCAAGTTTTGCGTATGCGCTATCTTCAGTGTCAATTATACCAGAAGTTCCCGTTGAGGCTGGTGCAGTTGATTTGTTTGCATCAGTTGAACGAGTCCACTTAATAGAAGACGAGTATGGATAAACCGTAGTGTCTGTCGTATAAAACTCAAAATCGCCGTTACTTAGTAACTGATAGTCAGTAACAGACTCAGTAGTATCCGTAGTAGTGGAAGAACTGCTGTTAGAAGAGTCGTCATTTGAAGAAGAATCGTCTTCTTTACAAGCGGTTGCAAAAAGCATACATACAGCGAGTAAAACCGACAACGTAGTTATTAAAAATTTTTTGAGTATCAATGATGTTTTTGAATTCATAAGCCACCCTATAATTTATTTGCAAAAATGCTTTAAAATAATCAATTTTTTTGCATAGTTATTTATTATACTCATTTAGTATAATATATTTTTTAATAAATTGCAATAAGTTTACCTAATTTTTTTGCTCTTAATTTAAAAAGTATGGGGGATTTTTGTTCAATATTTAGTTTTTTGTTATTATTTATTGAAAATTTGTTAAAACTTATTATTATGGATTTTAAAAAGAAAATTTTACTTATTGTCGTTGGAAGTGTTACGGGTGTGTTAAATGGTTTCTTTGGCGGTGGCGGTGGTATGGTTGTCGTGCCTATTTTAACGCTACTTTTAGCGTATAAGCCAAAAGAGGCTCACTCGACAGCAATTCTTGTAATGTTGCCTATCACTATCGTTAGCAGTGTGGTCTATTTAATAAAAAATAGTATTGATTTTTCAAAACTTTTGCCTGTTACGATAGGCGTTTTCGTGGGAGGTATTATAGGCGCTTTATTGCTTAAAAAAATTAACTCGAAATTGCTTACTAAAATTTTTGCCGTTATTATGCTATTGGCTGGCGGAAAAATGTTGTTTTTTTAAGGGGTAGAATATTATGGAAGTGGTTTTTTATGTCTTAGTTTCAATAATTTCAGGCGTTTTAGGTGGTATGGGTATGGGCGGTGGTACTTTACTAATTCCGCTTTTAACCATACTTTTTAGTATGGTTCAACAAACTGCACAAGGGTTAAATTTGATTTCATTTATACCTATGGCAATAGTCGTTTTAATCGTTCATATTAAAAATAAGTTGGTTAATTTTAAGGGCATTTTATACGTTATTATTCCTGCAATTTTATTCGCCGTGTTAGGTAGCATTTTGTCAACGAATATCGACACTAACGTGCTAAAAAAATGCTTTGGAGGGTTTTTAATTTTACTTTCTTTTTTACAGTTTTTTCAGGATAAAATTCAGAAAAATACTTGCGATAAACAGCAAAAAAAGATAGATAAAATCGCAGAAAATAAAAAAAAGTAAAAAAAGGTAAAAAAAATTTAAAATTGCTATTGAAATATCAAAAATATTGTTGTATAATAAGTGTAAATAATAGTTTATTTATGTTTAGTGCCACTTTTTAGGTCTTATGGCACTTATGAGGTATGTTTTGGAAAAAATTGGTATAATTGATTTAGGCTCAAATACTGCAAGGCTCGTTATCGTTCAAATGCTTGGGGACGGTCATTTTATTGTAATCGACCAATTGAAAGAAAGTGTTAGGCTTGGCAAAGATATGGAAAGAGATGGTTTTTTAAAACCTCAAAGAATTGCTGAAACTATTAAAACACTTAAAATGTTTAGAAAACTTTGTGATGCGTATGAAATTGAGCGTATTATCGCTGTCGCAACAGCCGCTGTTAGAAGGGCTAAAAATCAAAGAAGTTTTTTAGATGAAATCGTTGCTAATACCGGCATTAAACTTAAAGTACTTACTGCGGAAGAAGAGGCTACTTACGTTTATCGTGGCGTTATAAATACTATGGATATTCCTAAGGGTCTTATTTTAGAAATAGGTGGCGGTAGTACTAAAATTATTTATTACAACAGAAGAAATTTGTTGAATTATGAAACTCTTCCTTTTGGTGCGGTTACTTTAACTGATTTGTTTGGCGTTGACGGTTTAACTCAAGAAGAACAAGCACAAAAAATTGAAGAATTTATTACTGAACAATTAGCGGGGATTGACTGGCTTAAATCTATCGACCCTGAAACTAAAATTATAGGCTGTGGCGGTTCGTTTAGAAATTTATGTAAAATTGTTAAAATGAAGAAAAAGTGTCCGCTTCCGCTTATACATAACTACGATATTACTCTTGATGAGTTTGACGGCGTTTATGAAATGCTTAAAACTCTTGATTTAGATAAGAAAAAACGTATAAAAGGTATTTCAAGTGATAGAGTTGATATTTTACCTTCGGCTTTTGCAGTTGCTCACTCGTTCATAAAGTTTATGAATTTTGAAGAAGTTACTATTTCTGCTTGCGGGTTAAGAGAAGGCATTATGTTTAACTATGCCGTTCCTTTAACCGTTGAAAAACCTATTTCTGACGTTTTAGGTTATAGTTTACAAACTTTAGTTAAATATTATAATTGTAATCAAAAACACTCTGACCAAGTTGTTAATTTGTCAGTTCAACTCTTTAAACAATTAAGGGTTTTACACAAATTTCCTCGTCAATGCTTGAAGATATTAAAGGTTGCCGCTTGTTTACATGACGCTGGCACAAGTATTAAGTATTACGATTATCAAAAACACACGAGTTACATTATTTTAAATTCAAGTTTATACGGCATAACTCAAAGGGAAATCGTTTTAGCGGCGTTAGTCGTGGCAAGTTATAAAAATGATGATTTATCTTTAAACGATATAAATAAATATAGAGAATTTATTAGCGAAGAAGATATTGAAATTATTAGAAAACTCGGCGTAATTTTAAGAATTGCCGAGAGTTTAGATAGGTCGATGGCAAGTAACGTAATTACTATAAATTGTGACGTTTTAGGCGATAGCGTTATCACTAAAACCGAACTTGTTAGTGAGGGAGCGTTAGAAATCAAAGATGCTTTATCTGCTAAAAATGATTTTAGAAGGGTATTTAAGAAAAATCTTGAAATTCTTTAAAAACACAAATAAAAAACGCTTTGAAAATTCAAAGCGTTTTACTTTGTAATAAAATTAACGTTTAGTTAATAATGGTAGTATATATGAATAAAATAAAATCTAATCAATTAGCGTTTTCTTACGCTGGCTGTTTTATAGGCGCTGGTTTTTTATCTGGTCAAGAGTTATGGCAATTTTTTGGTAGTTTTGGACTTTATGGATTAGTAGGATTGATTATTGCTATAATTTTACAAGCCGTACTTGGCTTTATAGTCGTGGAATATGCAAGACTAACTAAAATTAGCGAATTCGATTGTTTAATAGTTAATTCAAATAGTAGAATTTTAAAAGGTTTTTTTGCTTTTAGCGAAGTGCTTTTTATATTTTTTATAATCACTATTATGATTGCTGGTGCGGGTTCTTTATTTTATAGCGTTCTTAATTTTGATAAGGTTTTGTCTGCTTTAGTTTTTACTATAATCGTTGTAATTATCGCACTTTTTGGCTTGTCGGGTGTTGTAAAAATTTTTTCTTTTACCGTTCCCGTTTTAACGGTTGCAACAATTATCGTTAGCGTAATTTCGCTATCAAAAACAGGGTTTCCAAATATATGGAATAGCGAGGTTACGGGTAAAACCGTAATGCTACCAAATTTTGTAGTTTCGTCAATACTTTTTGCCGTTCACAATTTGTATTGTACGTTGGGAATTGTAGCGCCGATAGGCGCAAAAGTAGAAAAATCTTCAACTTCGTTAAACGGAATGAGTGTTTCAAGTATCGTGTTATTACTTATTTCACTTGCCGTACTTTTGCCCGTTTACGCTAAAAGCGAAATGGCTTCTTACGACTTGCCTATGCTTGAAATTGCAAAAAATATTTCCGGCGTAATTTACGTTGTGTTCGTTGTTTTAATGGCAATAGGTATGTTTGGAACGGCGGTATCAAATACCGTTGCAATTTGTGATTTCTCTTCGCAAAAAAGTTCACTATTAAAAAATAAAAAATACATAATGCCTATCGTTATAGGAGTTAGTGCGTTTTTAACGTCTAATATAGGATTTTCTTCGTTGATTGCCATATTATATCCACTCACAGGTTACGTGGGAGTAATTGCTATAGTTTTAATTATAATTAACTACGTTAAATTTTTAAAAAAGGGTAAAAATAATGAATAATAATTTAAGTTTGTTTGAAAGTATAATTTTTTCAACTAAAGTGGAGAAAAGATTTTACAAAGAGTACAATACTAACGAATTATTTAAAAAATGGTTGTTAAATATACTTCCAGAAGTGGAACTTTGCTATGGTTTTAATCAAAAGTCAATATGGCATTTATACGACGTTTTAAAACATACTTTAATGGCTACGGGTAAAGCGAATAAACTTTCAAAAAACTTAGATAAATTCTATCAAAAAGTAATTAGTTACGCTATGTTTTTTCACGATATAGGTAAACCTCAAACTGCAAAAATAAAAGAAGGCGTTAGGGGTGAATACTATTCGTTTAAAACTCATAATTTAAAATCGTTAGAAATTTTTAATAGAAGTTATAAAAGTTTTAATTTAGAGCAAAATGAAATTTTAATTATACAACGTTTAATAATAAATCACGATACGTTTAATGATTTAAATATAAGTGACATTACTGAAAATTTTGTAATAAATAAAATTGAAGAAATGAAAAAATTTTTACCAAAAAAAGACGTAATCGGCTATTTTAAAAGCATTATAATAATGGCAAAAAGTGATAATTTTGCGCAAAATAAAGAGTTGACAAAGTCAACTCTAAACGCAGTAAAAACTTTTGAAAAAGTTTTTAAAAGTATTAAAAATTATTTTTAGCATCAAAAATTATATTACATATTTCACTTGCAAAATCTTGTTCGTGGCTAACTAAAATAATACAGCCCGGATAAGATTTTAATGCTTTTTTAAGAGATTCTTTTGCTAAAACGTCTAAATGGTTAGTAGGCTCGTCTAAAATCAAGCAATTAGAAGTGGTATTACATAAAACGGAAAGTTTAAGCCTAACTTGTTCGCCACCACTCATATTGCAAATAGGTTTAGTAGAAAGTTCACCTTTTAATCCTACTTTTGCAAGTTCTTGTCGCTGTTCTTTTACGTTTGAACGGGGAAAAGCATCGTTGAAATATTGCATAGCGTTTTGTTTAGTTGAATAGAAAGATAATTCTTGTTCAAGGTACGCTATTTTTGACGCAATATGAAAGTTGTAACTTCCTTTAATTTGAGGTATTTTACCAAGCAAAGTCTTAATTAAAGTAGATTTACCTATACCGTTAGTGCCCCTTATCCAGAGTTTATCTGTTGACTTTAAATGAAGTGAAATGGGTGGAATAAGCGTTGAAGTATAGCCTACTTCTAAATCTTTACAAATTAAAAAATCTTTGCTATTTAAGTCAACGTAAGGAAAGTTAAAAACAGCCTCGTAAAACGTTGTTGGCTTTTGCATAACCTCAATTCTATCAAGCATTTTTTTGCGTGAATTAGCCATACCGGCGGTTGCTGCTCTTGCCTTATTTTTGTCGATATAATCTTGCATTTTCTTAATTTCTGCTTGTTGTCTATTATATTCATCGGCATATTGTTTGGCGTTCATTTCCCTTTGCACTAAAAACTGTGAATACGAGCCTGAATACTTCTTAATTTGTCCATTTTCAATATTTACGATAAACTTGCATACACCGTCTAAAAATTGAGTATCGTGCGATATTACCATAAAGGTTTTTTTGTAGCCGTTTAAGTATTTTTTAAGCCAGTCAACGTGTTCTATATCTAAAAAGTTCGTAGGTTCGTCTAAAAGCATAACGTCAACTTCTTCAAGAAGTAATTTTGAAAGCATTAGTTTGGCTCTTTCACCGCCTGATAAACGAGAAATTAAAGTGTCGTACCCAAAGTTATTAACACCTAATCCGCCCGCAACTTTTTTAATTTTACTATCTAAATCGTAAAAGTCGGCATTGTCTAATAAGTCTTGCAATTTTGACGACTTTACAATTAGTTTTTCAAGTTCATTTTCATCACTAACTTCGCCCATTTTAGCGTATAAATCTTGCAATTTATCGTTTATTTCATATAGGTAATCAAAAGCGTGACGTAAATATTCCATAACGGTAATAGACCTATCTATATCGGCGTGTTGGTCTAAATAACCCCACCTTACGTTTTGTTGGCGTAAAATTTCCCCTTCGTCTTGCAAAAGTTTATTCGCTAATATGTTAATAAAAGTCGTTTTGCCTGCACCGTTTAATCCTACGATGCCTATATGCTCGCCGTTATTTATAGTTAAACTTGCGTTTAAAAATAAATTTCTATCGTCATAGCGATGTGATAAATTTCTAATTTCTAATATACTCATAGTGTAATCCTTTCAATTTCTATATAACATAATAAATAATTTAGAAAATTAAGTCAAGTTGTTGAACATAATTAAAAAGTGTGTTATAATACTTTCGAGGTAGAATTATGAAAAAATATAAATATAAATTTACACCGCTAATGCTTAGTTTACTTATAGGTTTAATTGTTTTGGCTCTCGTATGTTTGGGAATAAACGTTTATAGCATAATTAAAAATATTAGTTTAAATATTGCACTTTCTTTAACAAATTATATTTCTTACACTATAACCCTTTTGTTATCAATTTGTGCCGTTGTTATTTCAATATGCGCAATTTTTAATTCTTATTATAAAATTACTGATACTGAAATTGTTTTAAAGTGGGGAATTATTAAGAATAAATTTGATTTGTCTATAATTAAACAAGTTAAACTAATTCCATCGGCAAAAAAACTTGAACTTATTTTTAATGACGATAGTTTTTTCGTAGTTTCTACTTGCGAAAAATGGCATGAAGAATTCGTTGATGAATTAAAGAGTAAAAAACCGAATATTAGTTTTATTCAAGATAGTGTAGAAGGTAGTAAAAAAGGCTAATTTTCTAAAAAAGATATCAATTTGATGCTAAATTTAATTTTAGCATCTTTTTTTATAAAAAAATGTTTAAAAACGTAAAAAAATAATTGACATATCTTCGATATACTTATATAATATGCTTGTTTAGTTTTGCTAAACAAAAAGTTTACAATCTCTAAATCGAGGCAAAAAAATGGTTATCGGTGACAAAATTAAAGAATTAAGGTTACAATGCGATTTAACGCAAGAAGAATTAGCGTATAGGTGTGAACTTAGTAAAGGGTATATTTCTCAACTTGAAAATGATTTAACAAGCCCGTCAATAGCAACGCTAATAGATATATTATCGGCACTTGGAACAACCTTAAAAGAGTTTTTTGATGAAAAAGAAGAAGAAAAAATAGTTTTTGCAGAAAATGATTTTATAGAGAAGAAAAGTGAAGAAATGGTGCTTAACTGGTTAGTTCCAAATGCACAAAAAAACGCAATGGAACCCGTTTTAATCGAGTTAAATTCTAACTGTGCAACGCAAGAAGACGTTCCGCATGAGGGAGAGGAATTTGGTTACGTATTAGAGGGAGAAATAGTAATTCATCTTGGCAAGCGAAAATACGTTTGTAAAAAGGGTGAAAGTTTTTATTTTGTTAGTGATAAAACGCATTATATTATAAACACAAAAGCAAAAGTTGCTAAATTTTTGTGGATAGCAACGCCACCTACGTTTTAAAGTGAGGATATAAAAATGAGCAGAAGAAGAGAAATTTCAGACCAAAAAATTATAAATCTTGTAAACGTATCAAAAGAGTTTGATGGTACGCCGGCGGTTAACGATATTAGTTTATACGTTAGAAAAGGCGAGTTTATTACGTTTTTAGGGCCGTCAGGTTGCGGAAAAACAACTACGCTTAGAATGATAGCCGGTTTTGAACTTCCAACGCAAGGGAAAATTTATTTAAACGATAAAGATATAACCGATTTACCTCCAAATAAAAGACCGGTAAACACGGTGTTTCAAAGATATGCGTTATTTCCACACTTAAACGTGTTTGGAAATATAGCGTATGGTTTAAAATTAAAAAGGGTAAAAACTAAGGCGAAAGATAAAAACGGCGTTACTATTGAAAAGTTTGTAAAATATTCTAAGCAAGAGATTGCAAACAAAGTTGAAAAGGCTTTAAAAATGGTTGACCTTGAAGGTTTTGAAAAGAGAAGCGTTACAACGTTGTCAGGCGGACAACAACAAAGAATAGCGATTGCTAGGGCGATAGTAAACGAGCCTGAAATTTTGCTTTTAGACGAGCCTCTTGGTGCATTAGACTTAAAAATGCGTAAAGATATGCAACTTGAACTTAAAGAAATGCACAAGAAATTAGGAATTACCTTTATTTACGTAACTCACGACCAAGAAGAAGCGCTTACAATGAGTGATACTATCGTAGTTATGAAAGATGGTAAAATTCAACAAATAGGCACACCGCAAGATATATATAACGAGCCAGCAAATTCTTTCGTTGCCGACTTTATAGGCGAAAGCAATATATTTAGCGGTACGATGGTTGGAGATAAAAAAGTTAGGTTTATGAATAAGGTTTTTGATTGCGTTGATGCTTTTGATAAAAACGAAAAAGTTGACGTAGTTGTAAGACCGGAAGACGTTGAAATCGTTGACGTAAATCAAGGTATGGTATTTGGTGAAATATGTTCTTGCATATTTAAAGGCGTGCATTATGAAATGACGATGCTTGTTGGTAGAAACGAAATTATAATACAAAGCACGAAAGAATATGAAGAAGGCACTAAAGTTGGTATAAATATAGCACCTAACAATATTCATATAATGCATAAAGAGTTTGTTTCTAACGTTTATGATGGATATATCACTAAAAATAACACGGTATGTTTTGCCGATGGTGAGTTTGAGTGTGACGTAACTCAGTTATATGAAGGCTCGCATTTAGATGAAGAAGGTTATTTAATTACGAAAGAGGGAGAAAAACTCGACCTAACCGACGTAGACGTTAAAGTTGAAGTTGGTCTTAAAGATATAGAAATTATAGATAATGACGAAGATGGTAATGCTTGCGGTTCAATAATTTCAATAGTTTATAAGGGGGACCACTACCAAATTATTATTCGTACTGACGAAGAAGAGGAAGATTTCGTATGTGATACGGAATATACTTGGAACGAAAACGATAGGGTTAGTGTTAAAATTCCAAAAGATAAAATTAAACTTACTTTAAAGGCGGTAGACAATAATGGTAAGTAAGTTTAAGTTTTCAAGAAAACACTTATGTATACCTTACGGAGTGTTTTTGTTAGTGTTTGTAATATGTCCGTTGCTTTTAGTAATATATTATGCTTTTACGTCTAAATCAGGGGCTTTTACAATAAATAATTTCGTATGGTTTTTTACTAATCAAACGGTACTTAGCAATTTATTAACGAGTATAGAAATAGGAGTTATTACAACGTTAGTTTGTTTATTGCTTGGATATCCCGTTGCATACGTGCTTTCAAGAATAAATTCTAAAAAACGTACAATTTTATTGTTATTACTTATTATGCCTATGTGGATTAACTTTGTACTTCGTGCTATGGCTATGAAGGAACTACTAACGCTATTTGGAATGTACGGCAAATACAATTACTTAAACACTATAATAGGTATGGTTTACGACTATTTACCTTTTATGATTTTACCGTTATATAGTGTTTTAATAAAAATTGATAAAAGTTTAGAAGAAGCGGCGCTTGACCTTGGTGCGAGCAAATTAAAAGTATTTTCATCAGTAACGCTACCTATGTCGTTATCGGGCATTTTAAGTGGAATTACTATGGTATTTTTACCTTCTATGACTTGTTACGTTATAAGCGATACTTTTAGTTATGGTAAAGTAACTATAATAGGTAAACTTATAGAAATGTGGTTTGGTACTGGTGATAACTGGCATTTAGGCTCAACGATAGCGCTTATGATGTTAGTTATAATGGTTGTAACAACGTTTTTAACTGATAAGTTTTCAAATGAAGAACACGCAAGGGGGACTAATCTATGAAAAAGATTTTATCTGGTGGATATCTTATTTTAGTTCTTGGAATAATATACGTTCCTATTTTCCTACTTGTGATATTTAGTTTTACCGATAGTAAAATTATCGGTAACTGGGACGGGTTTTCTTTGGAATTATATAGAAAACTCTTTACCAACGAAAAACTTCGTGATATGATAATAGGCACGGTTTTATTAGCCGTTGTATCAGCATTTATTTCTACTATTTTAGGCACGCTTGGTGCTATAGGTATATTTTATAATAAATCGTGGCTTGGTAAAAGCGTAAATAGTGCATCAAGAATAAACGTTATAAACGCTGAAATCGTAACGGCAATATCGCTTGCGTTAATTTTCTCGTTTATAGGAATAAATAGAAGTTTTATATCGTTACTAATAGGGCACGTTGCTTTATGTACTCCGTTCGTAGTGCTATCAGTAGTTCCTAAATTAAAACAAATGGACGCAAATTTATACGAAGCGGCACTTGACCTTGGCGCTACTCCTACGAAAGCGTTATGGCAAGTAGTAGTTCCTGAAATTTTGCCGGGAATTTTAAGCGGTTTTATGCTCGCTATTACTTTATCGTTAGACGATTATATGATAACTCAATACACAAGACCTTATACCTTTGATACGATAAGTACTTACGTGTATTCGGCTGTTAAAAATCAAAAAAATTCTGCGCTTCCAGCACTTAGAGCATTAACTACTTTGATAGTAGTGGTAATGATAATAGTAGTAATAGTTATGAATATAAAGGCATCAAAGAAACAAAAGTGAGGTAAAAAATGAATAAAATAGTTAAAAAATTATTATCTGTATTAGTATGTTTTTCACTTATTTTGCCAACGACAGCGTTGACGGGTTGTGGCGAAAGAGTTTTTAGAATTAGCAATTGTGAAGATTATATTGCCGTAGATGAAGAAACGGGTAAAAACTTAGCCGAACAATTTGAAAAATATTATGAAGAAAAAACGGGCGAAAAAATAAAAGTAGACTATACTACTTTTGGAACGCTTGAAGATTTATATAATAATATGAAAATGGGCGACGAGTACGACCTTATTTGTCCTTCTGATTATATGATTGAAAAAATGGCTCGTGAAGATATGTTACAGCCTTTAAATTTAGAAAGTAACGGTGTTTATAATACTTCAGTTTCTCCGTACATTAAAAACGTGTTAGAAGGCGTTACTTGGGGCGAGGGAGAAAGTTTATCTAAATACGCCGCTGGTTATATGTGGGGAACGTTAGGTTTAGTTTATAATGACGCTACCGTTACTAACAAAGAAGATATGAAATCTTGGACTTCGTTATGGGATAGTAAGTATGAAGGCAAGTTTACAATTAAAGATAGTGTTAGAGATACTTATTTTATAGGTTTAGCAAAGCATTACGCACAAGATTTAATATCAGCAAACGAAACGTTTAATAGTAGTGGTAAAGATGAAGTTGCAATAAATAGTTATCAATCTTTATTAAGTTCTAAATTTAATAGCACGTTAGACGCTGATATAAATGCAGTTAAAGGACTTTTATTAACTTTAAAGCAAAAGAGTAAAGGTATGGAAGTTGATAGCGGTAAAAACGATATAGTAAACGGAAATATTGACGTTTATTTTGCTTGGAGTGGTGATGCCGTTTACGCTATTAGCGAAGCAAGTGAAGATGACGTAACGTTAAAATACGAAGTTCCAATGGAAGGCTCTAACGTTTGGTTTGACGGTTGGTGTATTCCTAAGGATTCTCAAAACAGCGATATAGCAAAAGAATTTATAGAGTATATATCTTCAAGTGAAAACGTAATTAAGAATATGGATTATACAGGTTATACAAGTTGTATTGCTGGTCAAGAAGTATTTAACTACGTTAAAGATTGCTATGAGGTTAGCGGTGGCGGTCTATATCACGATTTAAGTTACTTCTTTGGCAATGGTGAGTTTAGTATTGAAACTGATTCGTTAGACGGGCAATTTATAACTCAATATCCTACGAAAGATATTATAAATAGATGCGTAGTTATGCATTACTTTGACGATGCGTCAAATGAAAAAATAATGACTATGTGGGCAGAAATTAAAACTAATTAAATAAGCAATTAAAAAGCGGTTGCATTTTGCAACCGCTTTTAATTTTTAATTAGTTAAAAGTTTCATTAAAGGTTTTAATATTTTCTTCTATCGTTTTTAAGGCTATTTGACTATTTTCAACTTTTAAAACTTTAACCTTTTTATATTCTAATTGTTTGTATACTGATAAAAAGTGTTTAAGTTCGTCTATAATATGTACGGGAAGTTCACTAACGTCTTTATAGCAGTTATATTGAGGGTCGCCGTAAGGAATTGCTATAATTTTTTCATCTCTTTCAAATTTATCAATCATAAATACAACGCCGATAGGGTAACATCTAACTAAACTCATTTTTTCTATGGGTTGACTGCATAATACGAATACGTCAAGCGGGTCGCCGTCTCCAGATAGAGTTCTTGGAATAAATCCGTAATTCATAGGGTAGTGGGTTGACGTGTATAATACTCTATCAAGTATTATAAGTCCCGTTTCTTTGTCAAGTTCGTATTTGTTTTTTGAACCTTGTTCAATTTCAATACAAGCGATAAAATCGTTTGGTTTTATTCTTTTTTCATCAATGTCTTTCCAAATATTCATAATTACCTACACAATAAGTTTTATTTTGTTTAATAACGCTTTATCTTCAATAACTCGCCCAGCGCCTATCGTAGAAGTGAGTTCGCTTTCAGGCGGTATTGTAACCTTAAATGGAAGTGCGTTTTCTAAGTATTTTTTAATGCCGTAAATTAAACTTCCGCCACCAACTAATATAATGCTTCGTTTTTTAATATCTAATATAACGTCTTCACTTAAATTTGCAATAATTAAATTAGCAACTTCAATTATTTTATCAGCATAAGTTTTACAAGCGTTATATATGTTTGAGCAAGTTATAGGGCATGATTTTGGTTTACCCGTCAAAACGTCTTTACCAACGATAATAGTTTTAGTTTCGTCTTCTTGGTCTAAACCACTAACTTCAATTTTTAAATTTTCTGCTTGACTTTCTGATATTGAAATACCTAAAACTTCTTCAACGTTTGCCATAATTAAAGAGTTTAATTTATTTAAACCATATTCAATAGAAACGCCGGATATAACACCGGATAAAGTTAATGCACATATCGTTGTTTGAGAAGCGCCTAAATCGAAAATTAACGAAGTCGTGCCATCTTCAAGAGATGCGTTTGAGCCTATCAAAGATAGTATAGGTAGTTCGGCGTATTCAATATTATAGTAGCCTATATCGTTAAATATTTTTTCAAAATTTTTAATACTTTCTCTATTTGCGCCTAACGTTACGCTAAAAAGTATATCAGGCTTAAATTCAAAGGGCTCTTTTACCCTGTTGATATATTCTAAAAGTAAGCATTTTAAGGCTTTTTCATCTATAATTTCAACACTATTAACGGGGTAAATAACCTTAATATTATTTGAAGTTTTGCCAATCAATTTTAAGGCTTCGTAGCCGTATGCAATAGGTTTTTTATAATTATTATTTTCAATGGCTATTGCCGTTGGCTCGTATAAAACTATATCGGCGTTAGACTTATATATTTTTGTAAATGCCGAGCCTAAATCTATTGAAATTTTATTTTTCATATAAACTCCTTTAAGTGTTGTAAAATTTTATCAACGGGTAAACCTATAACGTTATTGTAATCACCTACGTAATTTTTTACAAGGGGATAACCGTCTTGAATACCGTAACTTCCTGCTTTATCTAACGGATTTTTATCGTTAATATAAGAGTTAATTAAATGGTCGGTCAAGTCGTTAAAAGTAACGAAAGTAACTTCATAGTTAGAAATTACCTTATTTTTACTCATAATAGTGTAACCGGTTATAACCTTATGAGTGCTACCCGATAGCATTTTTAAAGTTTTAAAAGCATCGTCTTTATGAGTAGGTTTGCCTATTATTTGATTGTTAAAAACTACGATAGTATCTGCGCCTATAACAACGCTATTTTGATTTTTTAAAAAAACGTTTTTCGCTTTTAAATAAGATAAATTTTTAGCATATTCTTCTTGTGATGAATAAAAATCAATACGTTCGTCACAGTCGCTTGGAACAACTTTAAATTTTAAGCCAGCATTTAGAAGAAGTTGTTTTCTGCGTGGCGAATTGCTTGCCAAAATAATTTCCATAGACTAATTATAAAGCATTTATTATTTTTTGTAAAGTTATTATTAAAAAAATAACCCTAAAACCACATTTTTAACTGGTTTAGGGTTAAATTTTATTTTTTTAATTTTTCGCTTGCTAAATCACGAATTTCTTCAGTAGCAATAGAAACTTTCGTTAAAATATCTCGTCTATTCGTTGGGTGTAGCCAAATACTATCGTTTGGGATAGAGAAATCAAACATATCGCCAACGTCTTTATAAGCATATTCAATATGAACGCTTTCTAACGTTAAACCAGTATATTCAATAACTTTTTCTTCGCCGTAAAGAGTAACTTTTAAGATGGTTTTTTCACTATCTTGATATAAAGTGCCTTTGCCTTGCGGAACAAAACCTTGTGCGTGAGGCATAGTGTAAACGTCACAATCGCTTTCCATTAAATACTTGCCACTTCTAACTTGCTCTTTAACGTTGGCTCTTTGCCATTTAAACCAGTCAGGAACGTTATCGAAAATAGTTTCGCCGTTTTCATTAAATAATACGCCGTTTGTTTTCATTTGATATTTTACGCCACACTCTAAACAAGTTAAGGTAGAGCCTTCGCCTTGCATTTTAAATTCCGTTTTACAATGCGGGCATTGATAGAGTAGTGCGTTAAGATTGTGCGCTCTATCTTTGTATTTTAATTCTTTGCCACAATTTTTCAAATATTCCCAGTCGTTAAAAGCAAGCGCATTTCTAATTCTTTCATTTATTTCTTCAACGGATAAACTATCAATCTCTTCTTCTTTGATAATTAAAGAAGCAGTGGCTTCCATAGGAAGATAATCTTGTTTGTATTTGTTCCATTGAGGGTCGCCTATGTATGAACCGCTTAAATTGTATGCAATAACGGGAACTTTTAAAAATTTAACGAATTTACCCATAGAATCAGGAGTCCAACTCAAAGTGCCGTCTAAAGAATAACGAGATTCGGGGTATAATAAAACGCTATCTTTTAACTCGTTTACGCAATATTTAAAGTTTTTTAACATTGCGATATCGGTTATAAACTTTCTCGTTGGGAAAGCGCCGATTATACGCATAATAAAATCAGAAATATCGTTAAAAGCGTCAAGTGCTACAACGTAATTGATTTTATTTGAAGTAAATGCTTTAAAAAACATATAAAAATCATTAAAAGCGCAGTGGTTAGCCAAAATCAAATGAGGCTTTTTTAATTTCTTTTTTGCACCGTTTAAATAAGTAACTTTCGTCTTTCTTTTTAAAAGCATTAGTTTAACTACAAGCCTAACAACCCAAATTAAAGGAGTAGGTCTAATAGGTTTTCTCTTAAAGTTGTAATGAGCGATATTAGAGTAATCTAAATTTTTCTTTTTTGCATTTTTGTGTAATTTCATAACTTTTGTATTATATCTTTTTCAATAGAATTTGTCAATAATATTATAGTGAATTTAATACTTTGATACTTATTTTAGCAATAACGATTAAAATAAAGTTGCAAAATGAATATTAAAGTGTTAAAATAGTCATATATTCATTTATGGGGTGTAATAATGTTAGATTTTAGGGTTAATAAACTTGCAAAAGGTCTTGTTAATTATTCAGTAAAATTAAAAAAAGGCGAAAAATGTTTAATTGAAGCGATAGGCATTGATAATATGCTTGTAAAAGAACTTGTAAAAGAAGTTTACAATGCTGGTGGATATCCTTTCGTTTGGATAAGAGATAATAGTGTACTTCGTTCTGTTTTACAAGGTGCAACTAAAGAAAGTATTGAATTGATGTCAAAATACGATAGTTTTTTAATGCAAGATATGGACGCTTATATAGGAATAAGGGGTGGAGATAATACTTTTGAACTTAGTGACGTTGATAGTAAGGCAAACGGTTTATATTCATCAATTTACACAAACCAAGTACATTTAGATTTGCGTGTTAAAAAAACCAAGTGGGTAATTTTAAGATATCCAAATAATGCAATGAGTCAACTTGCGGGAATGAGTACGGAAGCCTTTGAAGATTATTATTTTAACGTATGTACGTTAGACTATGCTAAAATGGATAAGGCTATGGATAGTTTATGCAACTTAATTAAAAAGACTGATAAAGTTAGAATTGTGGCAAAAGATACCGATTTATCTTTCTCAATTAAAGGTATGAACGCAATTAAGTGTTCGGGAAGTTGTAATATTCCTGATGGTGAAGTTTATACTGCGCCTATAAAAAATAGTGTAAACGGCGTTATCACTTACAATGCGCCGTCAATCAAAAGCGGTTTAAAATTTGAAAACGTAAGACTTGAATTTAAAGATGGTAAAATAATAAACGCAACTTCAAACTATACTGAAAAACTCAACGAGTTTTTAGATATTGACGAAGGCGGTAGATACGTAGGCGAATTTGCTTTTGGCGTAAATCCTTACGTTACAAAGCCGATAGGCGATATTTTGTTTGATGAAAAAATATCAGGCTCGATACACTTTACGCCAGGCTCTTGCTATGACGAGTGTGATAACGGAAATAAATCGGCACTTCACTGGGATTTAGTTTTAATACAAACGAAAGAGTATGGCGGTGGCGAAATTTATATGGATGACGTTTTAGTTAGAAAAGACGGACTCTTTGTGCTTGATGAATTAAAATGCTTAAATCCAGAAAATTTAAAATAACGTGTAAAAAAAATTATTGGAAACAATAATTTTTTTTTAATTTCTATTTATTTTTAATAAATAGAGTGGTATAATAATAAAAAAGGGGATTTAATATGAGTAAAAAATCTAAAATTATAAGAAGTATAATATCTATAATAATTCTTTTACTTGCAACTTTTCTAATTAGTCTTTTAGTAAAAGGCATTTATGAAATTAAATACGTAGAATACGGCGGGTTGGCAATACTCGGTTTAATTGCATTTTTTATATATGCAATACCCGCTATATTGATTGTTTTAATATATCAAATAGTGATGATTGCTAAAAGGAAAATATTTCTTTTTGAACTTGTTTCAAGTTTAATTTTTATATTGTCGTGGGTGTCTTTAATAGTAGTGCCGATTATTATAACTTAACTAAAAAACTTAAAATCCGTTTTTAACTTATTCTATTGACTTTTAATTTGGGTTTTGTTATAATCAAAAACAAGGAGAAATTGTTATGAAAATTTTAATAGGGGCAGACGTAGTTCCAACTGCGACTAATGAAGTAGACTTTATAAATGGTAATGCTGAAAATTTATTAGGTAGTGAACTTAAAAAAATTGTAGATGATGCTGATTTTATTATTGCTAACTTAGAAGTTCCGTTAACTAACGTTGAAAATAAATTAACTAAATCAGGGCCTAATCTTATAGCAAAAGAAGAAACTATAAATGGATATAAGGCGATAGGAATAGACCTTCTTTGTCTTGCAAATAATCACGTATTAGACCAAGGTAAACAAGGATTTTTAAGCACTTTAAGAGTTTTAAAAGAAAATAATTTTGCTTATATAGGTGGTGGAGAAAGTCAAGAAGAGGCTTGTAAGCCATACGTTATTGAATCTAACGGAAAATTTATAGGTGTATACAATTGTTGTGAACATGAATTTTCTTGGGCTCGTGATTACGGTATAGGTTCAAATGGTTTCGACCCTTTTGAAAGTTTAGATGAAATTTATAATTTAAAACAAAAGGTTGATTACTGCATAGTTTTATATCACGGCGGAAGGGAAGAATATAGATATCCATCTCCATATTTAAGAAAAGCAACTAGAAAAATGGTTGATAAGGGTGCAGATTTAGTTATTTGTCAGCACACTCATTGCGTTGGCTGTGAAGAAGATTATAACGGTGGCAAAATAATTTATGGTCAAGGTAATTTTATATTTGATTATGCGGGAAGAAGTGAGGCTTGGGAAACTTCTATTTTAATAACTATTGATACGGAAGATAATTATAAAATTGATTATATTCCTATCGAGAAAAACGTTCCTTACGTAAAATTATCTAATAATGCGGACATTTTAAAAGGTTATTTTGATAGAACTGAAGAAATTAAGGAAGATGGTTTTATACTTAGAAAGTATAAAGAATTTTCTTTAAGGAATTATCCTAACTCATTTGGAAATTTCGTAAATGAAGACGTTGTAAAAGGTCCAAGAAGAAAAGCCTTTGAAAACTATATGAGATGCGAACCGCATAGAGAGGCTATTTTGATACGATTAGAAGTTGAAGATGAAAACGATAACGTTTAAATAAAAAATGCTGGTGAAAGTTTCACCAGCATTTTTTTGTTATAATTTATAAATTAGGATATTTAGTTTTTAATAACTCAAAAACGTAATCAGCAGTAATTTCACTGCCAAATCTATTGTGAATTTTTAAAGCGTTTTCACGCATTTTTAATAATTCGCTATTGTCTTTTAAACAATTTTCAATAAATTCAACAACGTTTTTAGGGTTGAAAATATTTTTTGCTGATTTTACGTAGTCAACGTAATATTCAGCATTGTGTTTTTCAATGTGAGTGGTGTGTTTCGTTATAATTTGTGGTACACCGAAAAAGCAAGGTTCAGCCATCATACTTGCGCCACTTTTTCCGCAAAATAAATCACTTGACGCTATATATTCAAAAACGTTAGTTGTAAAAGAAAGTGGATGAAGGGTAGTGTTTTTGCCAACTTTTAAGTTAGATAATCTATGGAATAATTCTTCGTTTTTACCGCATAAAAGAATAAGTGTAACGGGTAAATCTTTTTCAATGACTAATTGACAAATTTTTTCCATTTTACCTATGCCGTAACCACCTTCCGCTAATAAAATGGTAAATTTATCTTCGTTAAGACCTAATTTTTTGCGATTTTCTTTTTTATCTAAACTAACTTCAAACGCCTCTTTTCTTATAGAAAAAGGAACGAGTTTTAAGTTGTTTTTATTAAAGCGTTTTTTCTTTAAGGCTCTATCATAGCCTAATTTTGATGGGCATAAAACTAAATCGCAATCGTAACAAAATAGCGGTGTTATGAAACTATCGGGATTATACATTACCGTTAAAGGTTTGGTTTTAGATTTTATAGCATAGTAATTCGTTGCCCAGTGCGTAGAAACGACTAAATCGGCATTTAACTCATCAATATGTTCAGTTCCGTAAGGAGTAGCCCCTTTAACTACAACTTCCATAGTGTACCAAGTATCAAGTTTCGGGCCGAAAACTTCCATAGCAAAAGTAGAAAACATACCATATGAAGTGTGGCGATTTTGTTTTTTTACTTCATTAACTAACATTTTTTCGTATTCAATGAGTTTTGCTTTGTTGGTTTCAGAAAAAAAGTTCGATTTAACACATTCTACTTTATCGCCGTATTTTTTTTCAAAAGCGTCAGCAATATTTTGCATAGGCATAATATGTCCCATGCCTGCTTCCGTATATGCAAATACAACTCTTGGTTTAGCCATTTTTTATCCTCTTAAAATTTAAAATATTTACATAAATAATGGTAACACATAAACATTATAAAATCAAGTGCAAAATATTTTTATTTTAAAAATAATGTTAAAATATGTAAAATACAATAATTTTTTTTTATTTTTATAATAAAAAATTCTCTTGCCACCAAGAGAATTTACAAATAATATTAGAAAATTATATAAGTGTTTCGTATAAATACTCAATACCTTCTATTATGTCGTTATAAGTAGAGTCAAAATCGCCGGTATAATAAGGGTCTAAAACGTTTCGTGGATTAGGTGAGTAGTCTAAAAGCAATTTAACTTTATTATCTTTATCCCCACCAAAAATTCTAAGCATTGAAGAGATGTTTCTATCGTCCATACCTATAAATAAATCATAGTTTTCATAGTCGCTTTTAGTTAATTGAACAGCCCTTTTTTTAGAGCAGTCTATATTCAATTTATCTAAAATTTTTTTAGTTCCATAGTGTACAGGGCTACCTATTTCGTAAGTGCTAGTAGCGCTTGAAGAGATGTAAAAATCTTTTTCTTTTCCCTTTTTAAAAACGTAGTCTTTCATTAAAAATTCAGCCATAGGACTTCTGCAAATATTTCCAAGGCAAACAAACATAATTTTAATCATAAAATCCTTATTTATTGAGGTTTACTCGTTGAAGGGCTGTGCCCTAAAATTTTGCAATAATTTTGATAAAAAGTAGCATATTGTTCATAGCCGACAGCCAAACTCACTTCCGTTATAGGCATACCTTTCTTTATTAAAGATTTTGCAAGATAAATTTTCTTAATAGTTATGTATTTATTTATTGAAATTTTCATAAAACTACTAAACTGATGGCATATTGTCGACTTAGAAACGCCTAAATCTTTTGCGATAGTATCTAAACTCAAAGGTTTAGTGATGTTAGCGTTTATATAACTAATTGCACGCTTAACTATCGAGTTTACGTTTATAGGCGTAACGGGAGTAATACTCTTTAAAGTTATTATCGAGTGAAGTTCGCAAAGTAGTTGCATAATATGAGAAATTAAATTAACCCTAATTAAAGGATTATCTTTTAAATTAGCCGTTTCAAAGATAACGTTTTTTAAATTGCTTTTCTCAACGATTTCTTTAGGAATTACCCTATAAGAATTATTGTTTGTAAAAACTTCTTTATCAATAAAAATATTAGCGCTTTTTAGCATTGCCTTAATAGTGCTAAAATTAAATAAAATAACGATTCTTTCATATTCTAAAGAATTTTTTACCCTTAAAGAGTGAATTTCGTTTGGCGGAACTATTATTATATCGTTTTCCTTTACGGCATAAACAACCCCTTCAATAGTGTATTCGATTTCGCCTTTTATAAGGTATAAAACTTCAAACTGACTATGAGTTTCAGGTTTTAAAGTCGCATTTATATCTTGATTAGTGCTTTTAGTGTGGTGAAACAAAAAATCATCTTTTGCTTCGTTGTGCCCATTGATAATTTTATTCATAAGTGCATTATACCATAATTTTTTAAGTAACTCAAACGTATTTTAAATAAATAAGTAAAAAATTGCAAGAAATTTAATATAAATTGCAAAAAGTAATATTTACAATATTAAATAAATGTGATACAATAATATTACAATGGCGTATTGTGTATTATGCCAAAATAAAGTTATAATTTTTAGGAGAATTAAAAATGAAAGTTGTATTATGTAAAGATAGTAACGACCTCGGTGCTCAAGCATCAAAACAAGCAACGGCTTGTATTAAAGAAGCAATTGCAAAAACAGGTAATGCTCGTATATTGTTATCAACGGGTGCATCACAATTTACTTTTTTTGAACATTTTGTAAAAGAGGATATTGATTGGGATAAAGTTGAAATGTTCCATCTTGACGAATACGTTGGTTGTTCAATTGACCACCCAGCAAGTTTCAAAAAGTATTTAACTGAAAGATTTATCAACGTTGTAGGTTTAAAGAACTATCACCTTATTGATGGTACTAAAGACCCACAAGAAACAATTGCAGAACTTACTGATTTATTAAATCAAAAGCAAGTTGACGTTGGTCTTATCGGTATTGGTGAAAACGGTCACATTGCATTTAACGACCCACCAGCAGATTTTAACGACCAAAGATTCTATAAAATCGTTGACCTTTCTGATACTTGTAAGGCTCAACAACTTCGTGAAGGTTGGTTTGCAACGAAAGACGACGTGTTTAAACAAGCAATTTCTATGACTTGTTCAAAAATTATGGATTGTAAAGTTATTATTTCAGCAGTTCCATATGCTCAAAAAGCACAAGCAATTCACGACACTTTAACTCAAGAAGAAAATAATCTTGTACCAGCAACGTTAATGAAGAAACACGCTGATTGTACGGTTTACGTAGACCCAGATTCAGCAAGTTTAACAGATTCTGCTACTTTGGCTAAATTTGCAAAATAATTGAAGTCATAATTTTACATACATATACAAAATTTTATATACAAGAGGGTACGTTTTATGAAAAGGTATGTTATTGTAGGCGCAAGCTATCGTTGTAGTATAATGTTTGTTGGCAACTTAACTGAACATTTTAGTGATAAGGTTGCCTTAACGGGTGTTTATGATTTAAATAAGCACCATTGTGAATATTTTAAAAAGTTAGTAGGTGACGGTCTTAATATTTATGATGATTTTGACGTAATGTTAGATACTGAAAAGCCAGACGGAGTTATCGTAACTACTACTGACAAATATCACCACGAATATATTATTAGAGCGTTAAAGAAAGGATATGACGTTATTAGTGAAAAACCTATCACTAACAAGTACGAAAATTGTGTTGCTATTGCAAAGGCTGTTAAAGAAACTGGTCATAGTGTAACAACTACTTTTAATTGCCGTTATATGCCTATTTTCGCTGATATAAAAAAGATTATTATGAGTGGTAAAATTGGTAATGTACTAAAAGTACATTATGAATATAGTTTAGACCGTTCACATGGTGGAGATTATTTTAAACGTTGGCATAAAATTATGGATAATTCAGGTGGCATGCTCGTTCATAAATCAACTCACCACTTTGACGTTGTCAACTGGATTTTAGAAGATGAACCTACAAGAGTTTCAGCAATAGGTAATAGATTATATTATGGTGATATAAATAAGTCTTATGCTGAAAGGTGTTCAGTTTGTCCAAATCAAAAGAATTGTCCATCATACGTTTCTCAAACGGGTGACGTTGATAAAGAGTTCTATTTCAAGGGCGAAAATTTAGACGGTTATATTAGAGATAAGTGTTGTTTTCTTCCTGAAACTGATATTTACGATAATATGAGCGTTAACGTTGAGTATTCAAAAGGCGCTATGTTATCTTATTCTTTAAACCTTTACTCAATAAGGGGCGAAGGATATAGAATGACTATTACCGGAGATAAAGGCGTATTAGTTGTTAATCAATTTGATAGAACGGGTGTTCCTGCTGGTAAAAATAAAATTGATTTGTATTTAGAAAACGGCGTACACGAAGTTATATTTACAAATGCATCAACAGGTACTCATGGCGGTGGCGATATTAGGCTTATTTCTAAATTATTTGGTGATGACAAAACTGATGAACTTCACCAAAATGCCGATTATATGGCGGGCTTAATTTCTGCGTTAATAGGTATTAGTGCTAACGAAAGTATTGCTACTAATAAATCTATTGACATTAAAAAATATATTGAAGATATGCGTAACGTTTAAATAAAAGGGGTAGAGTTATGAAAAAGAAAAGATACGTAATAGTAGGAGCAAGTGCTCGTTGTAGGGCAATGTTTTTATTAAATTTTAAAAATAAATATTCGGACACTATTGAAGTTACGGGTGTATATGACGTAAATAGAGTGCGTTCTGAACACTTTAAGGCTATCGCTGGCGATGAAATGACTATTTATGAAGATTTTGACGTAATGCTTGATACTGAAAAACCAGACGGTGTTTTAGTTACGACTACTGATAAATATCACCACGAGTATATTATTAGAGCGTTAAAGAAAGGTTATAACGTAGTAAGCGAAAAGCCTATAACACAAAATTATGAAAATTGTGTTGCAATTGCGAAAGCGGTTAAAGAAACTGGTCACTCTGTTGCCACAACGTTTAACTGCCGTTTTATGCCTATATTTGCAAAAATGAAAGAAGTTTTATTAAGTGGCAAAATAGGTAACGTTTTGAGTATTGACTATGAATACTTCTTAAATCGTGCACATGGTGGCGACTACTTTAAACGTTGGCATAAAATGATGGAAAATTCAGGTGGTATGCTCGTTCATAAATCAACTCACCACTTTGACGTTATTAACTGGTTCTTAGAAGACGAACCTGTAAAGGTTTCAGCACTTGGTAATAGAGTTTACTATGGCGATATTTCTAAATCTTTCGCTGAAAGATGTTCACAATGTCCTAAGGGAGCACAATGTCCATCTTATAGTTCACAATCAGGAACTATTGATAAAGAATTCTATTTTGACGCTGAACATTTAGACGGTTATATTAGAGATAAGTGTTGTTATCTTCCTGAAACTGATATTTACGACAATATGAGCGTTTCAGTAATGTATTCAAAAGGTACTTTGTTAACGTATTCTCTTAACCTTTTCTCAATAAGGGGTGAAGGCTATAAAATGACTATTACGGGAGACAAAGGTGTATTAACCGTTGAAAATATCAATCCAGAAGATAATCCAACAAATCAACATAGATTAGATATATATACTGAAAAAGGCGTTCACGAAATCATGTTGTTCCCTAAGGGTCAAGGTGGTCACGGTGGCGGAGATTCAAGGCTTATTGATAAGTTGTTTGGTAATGATAAAACTGATGAACTTCATCAATGTGCCGACTATATGGCAGGCTTAATTTCTGCGTTAATAGGTATTAGCGCTAACGAAAGTATTGCTACGGGTAAAACTATTGATATTAAAGAAAGAATAGATTATCTTAAAAACCTTTAATATATATATATTGAAAAGAATAAAACTTTAAGTTTAGTGCGTCAGCAATAAGAATTATTGCTGACGCA
>JAZONZ010000076.1:0-12308 GCA_045654765.1 Christensenellaceae bacterium | reverse complement strand
TTCGATAGTTTTTGAAGGGTCTTTAACGAATTTTTGGCAAACTAAACAGTTTTCATCATAGAAAGTTTTAATTCTACCTCCAACCATTTTTTCAACGAATTTTTCAGGTTTAGCTTCTTCAATTGCTTGTGCTTTTAAAATTTCTTTTTCTTTTGCTAAAACTTCTGCTGGAACGTCTTCTTTCGTTAAATAAGTAGGGTTAGCAGCAGCAATTTGAAGTGCTATATCGTGAACGAGTTCTTTAAACATATCGCCACGAGCAACAAAGTCAGTTTCACAGTTTACTTCAAGTAAAACACCAACTTTACCACCCATATGAATATAACTATCAACAATACCTTCAGCAGCAATTCTCGTAGCTTTTTTTGCTGCCTTAGCAATACCTTTTTCTCTTAAATAATCAACGGCTTTATCCATATCGCCGTTAGTTTCAACGAGAGCATTTTTACAATCCATCATACCAGCACCTGTTCTTTCACGAAGTGCCATAACGTCTTTTGCTGTAAAACTCATAATCTATCTCCTTTAAAAATGTATTTTTAATTAAGCTTCTTCACTTGGTGCTACAACTTCATCAATAGCATCCATAGAAACAACTTCGCCGTCTTCAACGTCATGCTTAACAGCATCTTCGCCTTGATTTGCTTCAATAACGGCATCAGCAATTATAGATGCGATAAGTTTAACCGCTCTAATAGCATCGTCATTACCTGGAATTACGTAATCAATAGGGTCTGGGTCACAGTTAGTATCAGTAATTGCAACAACTGGAATACCAAGGTTTTTAGCCTCTTTAACAGCAATATCTTCACTGTGAGGGTCAACAACGAACATAACGCCTGGAAGTGAATTCATTTGCCTAATACCGCCTAAAACTGCTTGCAATTTATCTCTTTCAGCTTTAAGACTGATAACTTCTTTTTTAGGAAGTAAGTCAAATTGACCTGTTTTTTCCATATTGTCAAGTTTTTCAAGTCTTTCAATTCTTGACTTAATAGTTTTAAAGTTTGTTAAAGTACCGCCAAGCCATCTTGTGTTCATATAGAATTGACCACATCTTTCAGCTTCTTGAGCGATAGCTTCTTGTGCTTGTTTTTTAGTGCCGACAAATAATACTGATTTGCCTTGCTTTACTTGTTCAACAACAAATTTGTAAGCCTTTTCAATTTCTTCTACGGTAATTTGTAAGTCAACAATATGAATATTGTTTCTTGCGCCGTAGATGTACTTTTTCATTTTAGGATTCCATCTTGATGTTTGGTGTCCAAAGTGAACGCCTGCTTCGAGTAATTGTTTCATAGAACATACTGCCATAATAAACCTCCGATTCGCCTCCCGCATAAAAGTTTTATCCCTAAAAAGTAGGCATAGAAAAGAAATTTACCTACCCTCAGCCAAGGGCAATTTTGCGGTGTGAATTTTTTTCGTTATTTATATTAACACATTTTTTTTATTTTGGCAATTATTTAAAGGCTATAATTTTATTTTTTTAAATATATAATATAATATTAACAAAAACTTTAAAATTCATAACAAAAAAACACACTATTTAAAATAAAAAATTGTGCAAAGCAAAAAACTTTACACAATTTTATTCGTTCATTTAGTTTTATTTTTTAACGTTCAAAATACTATCTGCTTTAACGTAATTTTCAAAACTTTTAGAATAATTCGTATCAGTTGGCACGAAAGTATTTTTAATTTTTATCATATCAATAACACTTTCTACACTACTAAATAAACCTATTCCAACACCTGCTAAAATTGCTCCGCCAAGACATGCCGTTTCATTATTTTCCAAGGTTACGAGAGTCTTTTTAGTCATATCCGCCTTCATTTGACACCATAACTTACTATTTGCTCCGCCACCCATAGCACGAATTTCAGTAACGTTTTGATTTAGATAATCAAGATTTTCTTTTAAAGTGCAAGCAATCGACTCCATTATACTTCTAACGAAATGCGCTCTCGTATGCTCGGGAGTAAGCCCTGTAAAACTACCCCTTGCATCAGGATTATATTTAGGCATTGTTGAACCGCATAAATAAGGTAAAAAGGTTAAACCATCGCACCCTGGTGCAACTTTTTCAGCAATATCATCTAATTCTTTAAACGAAAAATTTTCACATAAAGCATTTCTAAACCACTTCAAAGCCATACCAGCCGTTGAAGACCAAACGAGTAAACAATACTTTCCGTCATAATTATAATGGCAAGGAATTATACTATCTTTGTCGTATTTAGGAATTGTGTCGCAAGGATTAAATACTACCATAGTAGTACCCGTCATTTCACTAACGATACCTTTTTTAACGACACCCGCACCGATAGCACCCGAAACTTGGTCCATAGCGCCCGTTACAACTTTTATGCCTTCATACTCGCCAACGTATTTACCACTTTCTAAAAGCGTAGGAAGTTGTTGCTCGTCTACACCTATAAAATCAAGCATTTCTTTCCAATAAACGCCTTTATTGATATCAAAATAAATAGTTGAAGATTGTAAAGTTTTTTCGGTTACGAACTTTCCCGTTAATTTAAACAATAAATAATCTTCTAAAAGAAATATTCTTTTAGTTTTTGCCCAAATTTCAGGTTCGTTTTTCTTAACCCATAAAAGTTTACACGCTGGCCAAGTTGCCGTAATTTCAGGCTGACCCGTTACGTTGTAAACTAATTCTCTACCAAAACGCTTTTCAATTTCTTCCGCCTCAGCCGTTGCACGATTATCAAGCCAAACAATTGCCTTTCTAACGGCATTTCCATTTTCGTCCGTTAAAATAAGCGTTTCACATTGAGTATCAATAGCAAGAGCATCAACTTTAATATCAAGATTGTTAAGTTCGTTTTCAATAATTTGCCAGTATTTTATTGCATCAAATTCAACTATATCGTTATGACTTTCAACGATATAGTCGATATTTGAACTTTTAAGCATTTGAAGTTTTTCGTTAAATATTGCCGTTTTAACTGACGTTGTACCAACGTCAATACCCATTAAATTCATTTTAAATTATTTTCTACCTTTTAATTGAAGGTCGTAATGAACGTCATAAGCCTTTTCTTCATCAGTAAATTTACGAAGAGTGTCAACAACCTTACCATCATTGAATTTTCTACTTTCTACGTCATCTGTAGTACCCATTACAGTTACGTTAAGTTGTCTTTTTCTTGCACGAACTTGGTCCCAGTCAACAAAGTAAATGTGAGCAAATTCACCGCCGTCTAAAACACCGTCTTTAATAGTCATACACTCGCTTCTACCAAAGAATACGCTACGAAGGTGACCGTCAGTGTTAAGACTTGTGAAATCGCCTGGCTCGTTTACGTATCTACCAAATTGTGAGTGGATAGGACCTGGATGTAAATATTCGTGTTCTTCAGAATACGTAGGAACGATTTTTTGCATAATTTTAAGAAGGTCGTGTTGTAAAAACTCTAAATCGTATTTATCAATATCGTGTGAGCATTCTTGAACCATTACTGAACAAGTCGTGTGGTGTGATGCAATAGTAACGGTACCGTTTTTAATACCAGAAGCATTTACAATTTCAACGATTTCTTTTGAAACGTCGTGAAACGTAGGTCTAAAACCTCTTGATTGTAACTCTAATTCTTTTTGAACTACTTTGAATTCCATAATTTTAAAACTCCTTAAATTTTATTTTACATTTTAATTATTTATTTAATCTCTCGCCAACCGCCCCGCCTGGATGAATAAGGGCGAATTGTTCGTTTTTATAATCAGTTTCTTCAATGAGTGCCGTTTGAAGAAGATGGAATATAACAGCAAGAGACGTAGATGAAGTCGTACCTTGTGAGTTATATTTATCAGTTTCCCTGTTAACGTATTGCTTTAAAACAACGTCAGCCCCCTCAGCCAAAGGCGACTCTAAATTTTCAGTTATCGTTATAACTTTTACGCCTTTTGCTTTGCAAATATCTAAAATAGGTAAAAGTTCTTTTGTTTTTCCACCCCTTGAAGCAAAAACCATAACGTCGTCTTTTTTAAGATAACCCGTTGCACCGTGAACGGCTTCCGCTGGTGAAATAAACCTTGCTGAAAGTTCTATACAGCACATTAAATGTGCAAAGTGTTGACAAATAATGCCCGAGTGCCCGCAACCAGCAGTACCAATACGAGGGGCGTTTTTTAAAAGTTCAACCGCTTTTGAAAAAGCCTCTTCATCAAAATACTCTTGCATTGTTTTTATACATTCACTTTCAATAGTGAATACGTTTTTTACTTGACTTAAAGTTTCTTTTTTCATACTGTACCTTATTTATGTAATTCGTCCCACGCTTTTCTAACGCTTGCAATCATTTCTTCAGCAAGTGCAAGTGGATTTTCCGCTTTTGCAATAGCACTTGAACATCCAGATGCTGATGAGCCTGCTTTAATTATATTGTAACAATCTTCCCCCTTACTAATGCCGGCAGATGGGAAAGGTTTAATGTCAGCATTTATCTCTCTTATAACACGAATAACTTCGTCAACGTATTCTTTATCAGCAGGCTTGCCCGTACCTATAAGTTCAGTAGGCTCTGCAACTAAAATGTTAGGCGAAAGTTTTGCTATTTGTTTAACTTCTTCTACGCTATCAGCACATACCATCGTTGCAAGACCAACTTCATCGGCACGCTTAATAGCCTTTTCAATTTCTTCAATAGTGAGTTTATGCTCTGCGTGGTTTAACATAACGCCAACAGCACCAGCCGCCTTTAACGCTTCCGGTAAAGTTCTACCCATACCCTTACCTATTGCTAAACTATCCATATGTTGTGAATATACGTGAATTCTTTTAGTGTGTTTTGCGATATTGTAAATTTCCGTATCAGGAACGTCTAAAATAATATCAACGTCATACTTTTTAGATAACTTATCTAAACCCTTTGCTATCTTTAAAAGCGTATCGCCATACATATAGCATTTTGGGCCATATTCAAAAAAAGGTTCTTTAATCTTGTAATTTTTATTCATAACAAACTCCTCTTTACGTATTTATACATACAATATAAGTATACTATACCCCACCACAATTGTCAACATATTAAATGCAAACTTATTGTTAAAAATTGCCTTTAAAATAAAAAAATTGAAATTCTTTTTGCATAACGCCTTTTAAAGAATTTCAATTCCATTTAATTTTTATAAACGCTGTTTTTTATATATTCAGCATAAATTTTAGCAACGTTTACGCCCGTTACTTTTTCTATTCCGCCAAAAAAGGCGTTTGAGTTTACTTCACATATTATAGGCTTATTATCTTCACCTATTAAAACGTCTATTCCAGCGTAATCAAGTTTTAAAATTTTAGCAACTCTTTCGGCTTGATTTATATATTCTTCACTTAAAACAACGTTTTCTCCCTCTCCGCCAAGTTCTATATTAGACCTAAAATCATTATTAGACTTTCTCATCATACTCGCCACTACCTTACCGCCTATCGTAATAACTCTTATATCTTTACCATAACTTGTTTTTATACATTTTTGGAATAAGTGTGGCAACGTTTTAACTTTTTTAGCAAGACTTAACAACTCTTCAAAATCGTTAGCAATAAATACTTCTTTACCTAACGAGCCATAGTTGTGTTTTACTATTACGGGATATGATAATTTTTCGCCTATTTCTTTTATTTTTAACTCGTTTACTTGACTATCTTCAGTGTAACATAACGCACCTGGAATTGTATCAACGACGTTTACTCCGTTTTCACTTAAGGCTATATACGTACGCATTTTATCATCACAAAGGCGAATACTTTCGTGGGAGTTAAAGAGTTTTAAACCCTTTTTTTCAAGCATTTCAGAAACGTATTTATCTTTATCTAAGTACACGCAAAAATCATAATCTAAATAATTACTAATTATTCCACTATTTTGTATATAAGTTGTAAACTCGCCGTTTTTAACTATATCTACTTGTATATTTAACTTTGAAAACTCTTCTTTTAGCCTTTTCGATTGATTAAGACTTGACGCCATATTCGAATAAGCATTAACGAGTATTAAACCTTTTTTTTCTTTCATTTTACACCTATATATTTATTGCCACACCTATAATTTCATTTTCACTAACTACTTTAATTCTATTATCTAACTGCTCTGTAAACCCCGTATCGTGAATACATTTGCCAGATAACGGCAAAGTTAATTTTGCGGTAGTTAACTTAACGGCACTACCATCTAAATTAGTATAGGTGGTTTGCATTATTCCTTTACCGTAAGTACGAGTGTTTCCCTTATTTTCATCACTTATGAGTAAATTAACGTTACAATCTACGTATAAATTAGAATAATCTAATATTGCACCTATTAACACTTCGCTTGCCGAAGCACTATTGCTGTTTGCTAAAATAACTAATTGCTTAATATTAAAATCTTCAAAGCAAGTTTTTTTACTGCCGTAACTCGTTAAGTTATTGTATTTATCTCTCGCCACCGCAATTATAGGCGTTTGATTGTTTTTTATAGGAATAACCATACTTGATATTTCTTGAAGTATATCCATATACCCGCCACCGTTATCTCTTAAATCAAGTATGAGTTTGGTTTTATTTTGCTCTTTAAAAATATTTAAAATATTTTTAAATTGTCCTACCGAGCCTTCTAAATTATTTCCTCTACCAGAAAATGAAGTGTATTTTATATAACCTACGCCTTCATCATTTATTATAGAAGCGGTATCAATTTTAGTATATTCTATACCGTTGTTCTTAGATATATAGCCATACTCTCCACTATTACCAAAATACCTAACGAAAGTTTGCTTATATGCGTTTTTTGAAAGAGTATAATTTTTTATATCTCCGCTATAATCAATTACAAGTTGAACTTTCGTATCAACGCTTGCGTTTTGTAAAGTTTCTAATACGTTAGTATATTCTTGACCATCAATAATAACTTTTTGAAGTATTCCACCCGCTTTTATACCTAATAAATCACAAGGTGAATTATAAATAATTTGAGTTATTTTATTAGTGTCGTTTTCAAGGGTAATTCCAAAGCCTTCGTTATAGCCTTTTGCTGAATTAAGAATAAGTTCGTACTCTTCTTTCGAATAGTACGTTGAATACTTATCCAAAAGAGCATCACTTATAATTTCAGTTATATTATTTTCTTCAAAATAATAATATTTTTTATATTTTTCTATTATATTTTTAACTGCCCTTACGTCACTATCTATAGTGCATCTTCCAACGAAAAATCCGCCGAAAAAAATTGCTATGGTTAAAACAAAAATTATTATCTTTAGTAGTATTTTTCTACCTTTATTTGTCATTACACGTTCACCTTATTAAGTAACATTATTAGCCTAATTACTAAAGCATCGTTAAAACTTCTAATATCTAAACCCGTCATTTTTAAAATTCTATCAATTCTATACATTAAAGTATTTCTATGTATGTATAATTGTCTTGAAGTTTCACTCATATTTAAATCGTTATTTAAAAACGTAGATGCCGTTAATAATAATTGTTCGTCTTGCAATATCGAACTTGCACTACCACCAAGTAAAGCGTCAAAATATTCTTTCGCCCTAACCGTTGGCAATTCTTCTATAATTTTAACTAAAACGTAGTCTTTATAACTATTAACTTCCCTTTCAATCTTTAAACTTTTAGTAAAACGAATAGCGTCTAAGGCTTGCTCGTACGAAGTATGAATATACTCAAAATTTTTAACTTCGCCACCTATGTACGCATTTGCCTTTATGCCTAATTCTTCATAAAGCGCTTTGATTGTAAACGCCGTATATTCTTTTACTGATATAAAATCAAACTCACTTGTTTTATTACTAAACTTCACGTAAGCACATAATTCATCGTTTGTTATAACCGCAATATCATCGTCATTTGTTGAATAATCGTTTAAAAAGTCTTTACACGTTTGAAGTTTAGACTTTTCAATCTCAAACAATATAACAAAACAAGGGCTTTTATTTATAGCATATTTTTCCATAAGTGGAATTATTCTATTTTTATTTATAAATCCTGTAACCGCTGAAACAATTTGACTATCATAATCAAAATTATCGCCTTTATTACTCGCATTTTCAATATAGCCACTAATTAAAGATGCGTATATTTCTTGTTGTTTTGCTACGCCTTCTAAAAAACCTATAAACGATATTTTATTAAACGTAAATTTAAACATCGTATAATTTTGCGTAGTGTCAACGAATATATCGTCTTTAAACTCTACGATTGTAGGAATTTTATCACTTTCAAACCCCACCATTATTACACCGTCATCTGACAACGCCTTAACTACTATTGAAGTTTTTTCATAAATATTTGCTATAATTCTTTGAAGTTCTTTTTCCATAATAACCCTCTTTTTGTGCAAATTGCACAATGGTATTATAAAGGAAATAAAATAAAAATGCAATGATTTTTTTAAATATAATAGATTTTTTATGTTTTTATGTTAAAAATAACAAAAAAAAGACTATCAAATTAAAAATCTGATAGTCTAATTTAAATTTTAATTATTCAGCGTCTTCAGTTTCTTCAACTTCTGCTTGTGGCTTAGCTACGCCAGCCTTTTCAGCTGCGATTCTTGCTTCTTCATCAGCAATCTTTTTAAGTCTTTCAATTTCCTTTGTAGGAACGTAAGCAGGAGTGCCTTCGCCTTCAATGATTGCAAGTTCAGTTTCTTTATCGAAAAGATGTGAGTGAAGTACGTCAATACCCAATTTAATAACTTGGTCAACCTTAGTAGTTGTTCTTGAATCAACCCTAGCGATAAGTTGAGTAGCAGAGTCAACGATACTCTTAATTTGACCTTCTTCGCCATCATCTCCCTTATCAAAAGTACAATATAATAACGTTTCAGCACCAAGTTTTTCAACAACTTCAATCTTAACGTCAATTAAAGTTTCAGGTGAATTGCTTACGAACGCTTCATCATCATGGAAATCTTCTGGACGAACACCAAAAATAAGAGGTTTATCAGTATTAAGATATTCTTCAATATTTTTAATTTTGCTTGCAACAGCCTTTGGACATAAAATTTTATTGCCTTCAAATTCAATATAAGTTTTAGCCTTAGTGCCTGTTAATACAGCATCAAAGAAGTTCATTTGTGGAGTGCCAATGAAACCTGCTACGAATACGTTTGCTGGATAATCGTAGAGTTTTTGTGGTTCGTCAACTTGTTGAATAAAACCATCTTTCATAACAACGATTCTTGTACCCATTGTCATAGCTTCTACTTGGTCGTGTGTAACGTAAATGAAAGTAGTTGCAAGACGGTGGTGTAATTTAGTAATTTCAGTTCTCATTTGAGCACGGAGTTTAGCATCAAGGTTTGATAATGGTTCATCTAAAAGGAATACTTTTGGCTCACGAACAATCGCACGACCAAGAGCAACCCTTTGTCTTTGACCACCTGATAAAGCCTTTGGTTTTCTTTGAAGATAAGTTTCAAGACCTAAAATACGAGCAGCCTCTTTAACTCTTGCATCAATTTCAACCCTTGGCATTTTACGAAGTTTAAGACCGAAAGCCATGTTATCGTAAACCGTCATATGAGGATAAAGTGCGTAGTTTTGGAAAACCATTGCTATATCTCTATCTTTAGGTTGAACGTCATTAACCTTAACACCATCAATATAAAGTTCGCCAGATGAAATTTCTTCAAGACCAGCTATCATACGAAGTGTAGTTGATTTACCACAACCAGATGGACCTACGAAAACTATAAACTCTTTATCTTCAATATCTAAAGAAAAGTCAGTAACCGCTTGAACACCTGAATGGTAAATTTTATAAATATGTTTTAAATTTAAACTTGCCATATACAAATTCCCTCCAAAATATTTTTTAGTAGCACCATTTTAACATATTATTTTACATTTTGCAATTGATTTTTTAACAAAATTTGTACTATAATTTTGTGCACTTTTCACATATTGTATTCTGTCAAGTTTCATCTCTTTTAAAAGATGTAAAAATTGTTTGACAACAGCAGTTATTTTTGTTATACTAAGCGTAATTAAATTAAACCGTTGATACAGAATAGTAACTTATTTTTTAAGCGTAGAGAGTTTCGGGTTGGTGTAACGAAACGTTAAAAGTTAAGCAAATGGGCTGTTGAGGGCAAACGAAAGCGTAAGCAAGTAGCAATTGACGGTGTCCACCATCGTTAAAAAAGTGGCATATGTGTTAGCATATTGAGTGGGCGATTATTCGCCAAGTCGGGTGGCACCGCGTAAAATTATTACGTCCCGTAAACGATTTTTTCGTTTACGGTTTTTTTATAAGTAAATTTTGAGGTATATTAAAATGTTATACAAACGATGGCGCTTAATTTAAAGTCAATTTATATATATAGATAAAAATTAAGGAGTAAAATTATGAATAAATATAAAGAATTTGATAATTATTTAAAGGAATTTCCATCAAAGGACGGTTACTTTGGTGAATATGGCGGGGCTTACTTACCTAAAGAATTAGTTCCTGCGTTTATTGAGGCGGACAATTCTTACGAGGCTATTTGCCACTCGGCACAATTTATAAACGAACTTAGAAGAATTAGAAAAGAATTTCAAGGCAGACCTACGCCCGTATATCATTGTGAAAGATTATCTAAATTATTTGGCAATTGTCAAATATATTTAAAAAGGGAAGATTTAAACCATACGGGTGCGCATAAATTAAATCACTGTATGGGCGAAGGCTTACTTGCTAAATATATGGGCAAGAAAAAGTTGATTGCTGAAACGGGTGCGGGGCAACACGGCGTTGCATTAGCAACTGCGGCTGCATATTTTGGTCTTGAATGCGATATCTATATGGGCGAAGTTGATATAGCAAAACAACACCCTAACGTTATTAGAATGCAAATGCTTGGCGCAAACGTAATTCCCGTAACTAAAGGCTTAAAAACTTTAAAAGAGGCTGTTGACGCCGCTTTTGACGCTTATTTAAAAGAGTACGACCACGCAATCTATTGTATAGGTTCTACTTTAGGACCACACCCTTTCCCTAAAATGGTTAGAGATTTTCAATCTATTATAGGTATTGAAGCGAGAGAACAATTTTTAGAAATGACCGGCATTATGCCAGACGCTATTTGCGCTTGCGTTGGCGGTGGTTCAAACTCACTTGGTATGTTTACGCCTTTCCTTGCCGACCCCGTTGATATTTACGGCGTTGAGCCACTTGGTAAAGGCTCGAGTGTTGGCGACCACGCGGCAACTATGCAATTTGGTACGAAAGGTAGACTTCACGGCTTTGATAGTTATTTATTACAAGATGAAAACGGCGAACCACTTCCAGTATACTCTATTGCGAGCGGACTTGATTACCCTGGCGTTGGCCCTGAACACGCATATTTGAGAGATAAAGGTAGAATTAACTACGTTACCGCTACCGATGACGAGGCTATGGAAGCCTTCTTCTTACTTTCTAAGTATGAAGGTATTATTCCTGCAATAGAAAGTTCACACGCTGTTGCTTACGCTATTAAATATGCAAAAGAACACAAACAAGGCTCTATTTTAGTTAACCTTTCTGGTAGAGGCGATAAAGATATTGACTTCGTTTATGAAAAATACGGCACGGGCACTCAGTTTACCGATAAATACAAGAAATAAAATTATAAGCGTAAAATACCGAACTCACAGAAGCGAGTTCGGTATTTTTTATAAATCTTTAACGGCTAAAATTTCCGCACTTTCTCCGTCTACTAAATAAGCGATAGTTTTGTTGTTTTTTGAAACGAAACCTACGTAATAATAGTTTTTATTATCGTTACGCAAAAGTCTAACGTGAATTTCGCTATTAACTTTTTCACCTTTAAATAAGGTGTTTACGGTATTTTTATCGTAAGAGGCAATTGACTTTAATATATCTTTTGGCATTAAAGTTTTTTCGTTTATCTTTGAAGTTAATTGTATATCTTGCTTTTCGCCGTTACTTTCTATAACTACTTGAAATTGTTTATCTTTTGGCAAATTTTCCACTTTTACTTCACTTGTAAACTTAGCCTTTATAGGATTATATTTAAACTGCCCTTCGTATTCCTTATTATCAATATTAAAGAATATTTTTACACCGTCTACGCTTTCAGTTTTACTTTCTATTTTTGCAATCACTACGTTTTCTAAACTGCCTACGAAAGCATCGGCAATAAAAGGCTCTTCTCTCCTTTCTAAATATAACGTTATTTTGTAATTTTCATTTTCACCTTCAAAGATATTTTCTCTATATTGTGATACGTAAATAGTTAAATCAACGTCTTTTTCACAACCGTATAGACCTATTATACTTGCTAAAACCAATAAAAAAACTATAATT
>JAZONZ010000075.1:0-11463 GCA_045654765.1 Christensenellaceae bacterium | reverse complement strand
GCCAATAAAAAGTCATTAGATAACCACTTAATATTAAACCACTCATAAGATATGTTTAAGCAAATTGCAAACGTCGCAACGAAAAAGCAGGCACTTACTATTGCTGTATATTTTATAACTTTCAGGTTTGTACTCATTTTTTACTCCTTTTCATTAGCATCTATGAAAATAATTTGTCATAATAAGTATTTAATATTTTTTCTATTTCTTGAATATTGCTTTGCTTTTCTATTATATTCTTTCTAAAAATAGAAATAGCGTCATCAATCATTTTAACTTTATCATTATCAAAAATAGGCACATAGAAATCATTAATTTTTTCTATTTTTAAATGAGGAATTGTAGCAGCAATAACAGTTTTCATTTTTGCTTGATTCTTAATTATTTCTTCATGTGAAAGGATAGCAAAAAGATAATTGCTAGAAATCTTGCCTTTTGAACGTAAGACAGCAAAGCCAGAACTTGGTACAATGCTATTATCTAAATTGATAATCCCAACTTCTCCCACCTTGCCATCTTTAGAAAAAATTATATCTCCACTTCGTAAATCAGGACATTTATTTTTGCTCGCGATTTGAGTAGAAACATAATAATCAGGCGCATAGTCTATTTCATGGTTATATATATCCGAGGTTCTTATAAATGGAACATCGTCAACACTCTTCTCCATTTCGATTAAATAGTTTTCACTACCAACTTCTACACCTTTTTTAATGGGAAATACTAAATCACTTAATTTTTCATAGTGAAAACCATTCTTTATTCTATTAATTGTTTGAATATAAGTAGGATTATAACAAGAAGGACTCCAAAGATTGTTTTCTATCAGCAAATCCCTCGTTGTGGTAGTTAAATCTCCTTTGAAAGTTACACCATAAAATTCAGTATTTATTATTTCTTGAGCTTCCTTAAATGCACGATAAGCATTGCGATTACATAAAAGAAGTTGTTTAACCTTATCCTCAATAGTTGCCATTGTTGCTTTGTCAAGCAAAATAACCTTAATTTCTTTTGTTTGGTTGTGAGTTAATTCTACACGTGTATCACCGTAGGAAGCTATGCACATTTGTCTTTTTCCAAATTTTGAATTTAAATATGCACATAAATATTCGCTAGAAACATGCTTTGTAGGATGGATTTTGGACAAATGTTGGCTTATCGTTTCATTTTCATTAAGTTCATCTATTAATGTAAAATTGCCCAATTTATCAAAAGTTGCTTGAGTCCTCGCAAAGCAAATATCTCCTTGCTGTAAAACCATTTTTGATTTGGCTTTTTCTTTTGATATAAATACAGAATCAGACATGTCAACAATATATTTTTTCATATCTCCAACACGTAAGTATCTCAAACCTATATCAACATACGTATCAATGTATGAACCACTATCAATTGTAGGAGACACTTCCTCAATTGAGAATATTTTTTCTCCCTTTTTTGACAACTCATTTAGTTGCTCCACAAGATAATAATACTGCGCGCTAAATCTATTATCATATCTGCAACGTATTTTATTTGAGTGTTGTGTTGTTATAATTACAGACATATTTTACCTCTTAAAATTCAACGTTATTGTCTTCGCACCATTTCTTAAACAAATGTGGAATTTCTTTTATATCATCAGAATCTATCTCTTTCCCTCTTCTATCATGACCACAAGTTTGTGCTATACACATAAATACAGGATAATCCTCTTTCAACTCTTCAGCCGTTGCCTTTTTACATAACAAAACAGAGGTTTTTGTTCCCGTGTTAGGCAAGAAAGTTTCCAACGGCAAATCTATTACGCCAATAATTTTTACACGGTCTAAAAGCCACGAACGAAGGTAACTTAAACTCTCATTACCAAAACAACCGTCAGGAAGTACTATTGCCATCTTTCCTTTTTCATTAAGGAGTTGCAAACAGCGCTCAATAAATAATATTTGGGGTGCCTCTTGGTCTTTAATTTTTCCTTTTACGTATTCATTCGTGTTTTTATCTTTCTTCCATTTGTATGCTAATTCATATTGTTTTAACTTTTCTTCACCTTTGACTGTAATATTTTTACCAAATGGAGGATTTGTTAAAACTATATCAAATTTATGTAAATCAATTCTTTGACGAGCTAAATCAGACCATTTTTCAGTTCTATCTAAACTATCCTCACAAAAAATACCACTTTTGCCATCGCCAATAATAGCCATATAAGCTTTACATACTTTTGCAAGAAAGTAGTCTTTATCAATACCACGAATACAGTTAAATGCCACATCTGTTTTTTCGGCTTGTAAAACTAAATCATTCCACCCGTATTCTACAGCTTGTTCGTCTAGTTTTTTCCAAATATATCTCAATGTTTCTACCAAGAAACCACCACTACCACAAGCGGGGTCTATTATTAAATCCGTATTGCTGGGATTAACTATTTCTATAATCATTTTTATTACATTTCTAGGAGTAAAAAATTGACCTTGTCCACCTTTTAATGCATGGTCGATAAATACTTCAAAAGCATCGGCAATAACATCTCTTTCAGCATCCATTAAGCAATAATGATGCAATTCACCAACCACATAAGCAATTGAATCATTGTCCAACGTAATCTTATCATCAGCATCAATAACATCTTTGTAAACTTTCTTAACGTTTTTAAATATGTTTTGAACTCTATCTGCAACAATTTTTTTATCTTCTTTTATTCCACTTCTAAAAGATACCATATCGTCAGGTTTAGTAAATTTTTCATCATAAATTTTACAAAAAACAATGTTAATCAACTGCTGTGCTAAGACTTCATCTCTTGTTGCACCAACAGTATTTCCTGCAAGATAATTTCTAATAGCCTTAAATGTTGATTTTAAATTATGTGCTTTTACTAAATTTTTTCTTTTATATTGACCAATGTCTTCTAATCTTTGTCCATATTGAGGAATATTTGGAATATCTTCGAAGAAAACTTTTCCATCTTTTTCTACTTTGTGCAAGAAGAGTCTTTCTTCACCATTAAACCAAACACCTAAATATGCTTTTGAAAGGCGCATGTAGTCTTGTAATTGAGTCTTTCCGTCTTCACGATTTTTCTTTTTACACTCTACAATGATGTATAAATTATCGTCGTCAATGTTTTCGCTAGAAAAAACTGCTATATCCACAGGATATTCTTTTGTTTCGTCAGAAGGTCTCGCTTTCACACGAAATTGAGGGTGAGTTATTATGTTATTCTTAGGGTATTTATAGTCGTTTACCAATGATTGCGCAAAAACTTGCACGGCTTCAATTTCTTCGGGGGTTGCATTAACTTCTCTTCCTGAAATAAAATCAATAATTTTTTCTGCCATTTTAATTTTCTCCTATTTTAATTCTATCACACTAAATATGACAATTTATGTCATATTAAATAAACATTGCCATATAAAGCGGCAAGGTTGTTTTGTTATCTGCTACGCCGAGGTTGCCCGTTATAAGCTTATAAGCAACGTTTGGAGCAAACTCAGTAATAAACGTGTTTAACGAAATACTTGCGCCGTTCCCCGCTTTAACTTCTATCGGTATAACACCATCGTTAGTAGTAATTAAAAACTCAATTTCTTGTGAGCCGTTTTCGGTTTTATAATAGTTTAATTTATAACCACGCTTAGCCATAATATCAGCTATTAAATTCTCATAAATTCCGCCTTTTGCAGGACCTTTTAGAGAATTTTCTAAAATAGGCGCTTTCATTTCAAATCCATACATTGCAACAAGCAAGCCTATATCGTTCATATAAACTTTGTATTGGTCGTCCTTTTCGTAAGCCTTTAATGGCATAAGTGGAGTTGAAACGTTATATATTCTTTGAATTATGTTTGCATCAAGTAGCCACTCTAAACTATTTCCGTATTTTCTTGCGGTAGATTTCTTTTCTACTACTGAAAATTGGAATTTTTTATTTTCTTTAGCAAGTTGCTTAGGGATAGAATCGTAGCACTTTCTAACCTTTGGTTTCTCGGCTACGGGAGCGTATTTAATCATATCTTCGTAGTAGCTTCGTATAATCTTTTCTTGCGCATTTTGAACTTCGTTATAATTATTGGTTTTTATAAAGGTGTTTACAACGTCCGGCATACCACCAACAACTATATACTCCCTTAAATACTCAAGCATTTTTTCGTTAATATCAAAAGGCACTTTTTCTTTTTTAGCGAAAAATTCTTTTACGTAAGAAATAGCCATATCGTTAACACCGATAGCCCATAAGAATTCTTCAAAGTCTAATGCGTGCATATCAACTTGTCTTTCATATCCCACAGGTATTGAAGAAACTTCCTTGTAATTGATACCTAAAAGAGAGCCCGACGCAATAACGTCGTACTTGTTATCTAAAGCTAAAAACTTTAAAGCCGTTCTCGCATTAGGGCATTCCTGTATTTCATCTAAGAAAATAAGCGTTTCTTTTTCTATAAACTTAACGCCAAAAATATAGACCGAAAGTTTTTTGTATATTTCTTCCGCTGATAAAGCCCCTTCAAAAATTTCTTTGTATCTTGGATTTTCCACAAAGTTTATATATATATAATTTTTATAGTTTTCCTTGCCAAACTGCTCAATAATGTAAGTTTTACCTATCTGTCTTGCACCCTTAACAAGTAAACACTCTTTATCTTTTGTGTTTTTCCAATTTAATAAGTAATCATAGAATTTACGTTTAAGCATAATTCACCTCTTGCGACTATTATACATATTTTTGGAAAGCTTGTCAATACCTATATGCATATTTTTTGAGGGTTAAAAATATAAAAGTTGCATATTTTTGGACCCTTGTCACGATTTTATTATAGTTTTTGTTACAAAATTTTATCTCTATCTTACACGTTTTCTTACACAATATCTTGCACGCTCGTCTCAATCTCAATAGGGTTATAAATTTATTTTGAGATGCTTTGTTATCTGCGGGGGGGGTGGGATTTGTAAGAATATTATTGGGCACGGACTTTATTTAATATTAAAGTAACCTCCGGGTTATCGCTAAAGCGCCAGTTTGTGGTTGCCCGAAAAATTTATCGTGCTTTCGCTTTTCACTCTATTTTTTCGACCACTGCACGAGTTTTTGCTCGCTTTATCGTCCACTGGACGCGCTCGCAATAACTCCCCAACGAGCACCGCTCGCCGTGCTCATAACCCTATGCATAGTAAAAATCCCTCGCTCGACACAATAGAAAACAAAAAACGGATAGGCAATGTACCTATCCGTTCTTTGTTTTGGTTGCGGAGGTGGGATTTGAACCTCACGACCTCCGGGTTATGAGCCCGACGAGCTACCAAGCTGCTCTACTCCGCGATGACTTATGCTTGATTATAATACATAAAATTTAATAATTTGTCAACCATTTTTATATATGTTTGCAAAAAAAGTGCTTTTTAAATTATTATTTACTATTTTATTTATTTTAAACTTGTTTCTATGACTTCAATTTTAAAATATAATTAAATAACTAAATAAAAAAGGCTTATTTTTAACTAAACCCATAAAAGATAATTAAACTTTTAGGGTGCATAACGTTAAATAAGCCTTTTTTAATTTAACTTGCATTAAAGGTGTTAATATGAATTTTTGGAGATATTTCTTCTTTTATCGTATACTTGAAATCTTCATATTTGTTATTATGATATTTGTATAATAAATCAGTGTATTGAAATAAGTCGCATTGACTTTCTTTTACGTTATTAAATAAACTTTCTAACTTAGTAGTAGCATATTCTTTTGCTTTGTATAAAGTTTCATCGTTAAGTTTACCTAAGTTAGATATTTCATTTAATGATTGCGATACGTTTGAATCCATTACTTTTAACCATAAGTCTAAATTAACTTCAAAAATAGGTTTGTCATTCTCAAAAACAAGTTTGGAACTATGAGTTGCCTTTGTTATTCCTATTAAATACGTTCCTTCTTTTCCATCGCTATCGTGCGATTTTATACTAAAAGACGCATCGTTAACTTTTTTGTAAAGTAGCGAGAAAAATAATGCTTCTTCGTTTTTAATTTCTCCAACCTTTTTACCATTTAAAAATAATACGCTTGTTGACGCATCATAAATTACGTGCTTATCTTTACCGCCACTACTTCCGCCTTCTTGTTTGCTTCCAGATGAGCCCGAACTACTTTCGCCACTTGACCCGTTAAAACCTGAATCAGCAGTAGTAGTTTTGTCGTCAGTTGGAATCATTTCAACTAACGGCATATAACTGCTTTTACTTTTTGAAAAATACCCTATTGAAAAGTTTTTTATAGTGGTAGTCATAACGTTACTTGCCGAATTAAAATCTCTAACGAAAATTTTAGAAAGAGCAAAACCTGATATATTATCTAAAGGAGAAGCTGAAGCTAATAAATCTTTTGCACTACCCTTAGTTGCACATAAAATTGAAGAGTCCTCTACTTTATACGAACGCACGAAGAAATCAACGACAGACATAACGTCATCTTCTAAAACACTTTCGCCTAATATTATCAAATTACAAAAACTCATTTTAGGATACCAGCCCGTTTGTTCGCCTATTTTAGCAACCGCCTTGTATAAAGTTTCACCTTCGCCCGTAATTACCGATTCGCTATTTTGCGCACTTTTATCTGATGCCTGAGGTATTGCTATTTGCGCCGTTACTGAATATGCTTGTTCTTTTTTATCTATTCCTAACGAAACTATAAGTGCAGTTTTTTCTATATTTATAGCATTGTAATCTGCAGTTATATAAAATATAAAAATTGACAAAATAATAAACGCATAAATTTTAGCTCTACTGTGTCTCATTTTTATTTCTCCTATACAAAATATACACTAAACAAGGCAATAGATAAGTGAAAAATATCAAAAATAAAATGCCGTAATTTTGAAACCATTTTAGAAGGTCAAAAAATCCATTTTCAAAAACCAAACATAAAACGCAAGCGGTTAAATTTACTATTAACGGCGAAACAAAACTTTTATTAAAATTAAAAACACGCTTTAATATTCTTGACGCTAATAGTAATGGCAACGCTATATGGAATATACTTGCAAAAGATAATAATAGCGTGGCTATATAGTCAAATCTACCTATATTTGAAAGGGTTATTGAATATTTGCTCATTTTAAGCGGAGCATAAAATTGTCGCTTGGCAATACTATAAAAAATAGCGTAAAATATCGTTAAAATTACCAGTATTATTATAGCGCCAATAATATAGTGAATTATTATTTTTTTATTTAACTTTTCATCTTGTTTAACGTCACAAAGTAAAAAAAGAATAAATATAGGGTCGCCAAACCAAAGTAGAGTTTTATACGAGGCATATAATAACACTTCTGGCTTTTTAGCAAAAAACGGAAGTAAATTGTTATAATTACCAACGGTAAAAGATAGTAAAATTATAGTAAAAACACCAACTAAAAAGATAGGCGTTACTATTTCTAAGCCTTTGCCAAAAGATTTAATTCCTTTAACAGAAATATAAAAAGTTATTATAAAAATAGGAATAAAAGTTAAAATATTTGGCTGAGTTTCATAAAAGGTTAGTTCGATTGAGTTTTTTTCTTCAATCAAAGGAACAAGTAACTTTACAACAAAAAATATAGCGTAAAAAACTAAAATTATTTTGCTTAAATTTTTACCGAAAACGTCTTCTAACACTTTATAAAAAGATTCTTTATTACTTTTGCTATATAAGGCTAAAATTGTTAACAATAACATAAAATCTAAAAAATAATTTAATAAAGTTGAAACAATTAAACCTTCTTCCGCCATACCAGATATTAAACCTGGAAGAAAAAATAATTTCCCAACGGTTGATAACGTTAAAATTATAAAACATAATTGCCTTGAATTTATTTTTGTCACTAATTAAATCTCCTTCTACAAATATTTTTCTTATTTAAACTTAAAGGTCTTAACTTCATATCATCATAAAAAGACATAATAAATCCATCTTGTAAATCATTTATAATAAAAGGTGAAAAAGGTGCTAAAACACTTACCCCAAAACTTTCTAATGAAGATAAATATATAACAAGACCAGCACTCAATAATAATATTCCATACCCACCTAAAGTTCCCGCAATAAATAAATATAAAATTCTTAAAACGGATAAACTTTCCATTAAATCAGGAACGGTATACAAACTAATACCTGAAAGTGCTATTATTAAAATTGTTGGCGTTGACACAATGCCCGCATTAACCGCAGTTTCGCCTAAAACCAACGCACCTACAACCGACATAGCGATACCTACGTACCTTGGCATTCTTATACTTGCCTCGTTTAAGATTTCAAAAATTAAAAGAGTAAAAAACATTTCAGCGCTTGGAGATAAAGGTATTCCTTTAATACTATTAACTATCGTTAATAAAAAATTTAAAGGAATTAACTGCAAATGGAATAATTGCGCCGACACGTAAAATGCAGGAGCTAAAATTGAAACCATTACGGCAATAAGTCGCAATAGTCTTGAAACGTTTGCCCTGTAAGTATTAGAATAATAATCTTCACTTGACTGAAAATCTTCTAAAATTAAATATGGAATAGTTAAAACCATAGGTGAACCATCAACTATAATCCCCACCCTTCCTTCTAATAATTTACTTGCTAAAATATCGGGTTTTTCAGTTGTGCCAACCTGCTTAAACAACGACGCTTTTTTACTCGAAATACATTTAGAAATATACGAACTATCGCAAATTCCATCAACGTTTATGCTTTGAAGTTTTTTTTCAATATTTGAAACCATTTTTTTATCAACTATCGAATTTATATAAACTATACCTACAACCGTTTGAGAATACTTGCCAACAATAAACTTTTTATACGTTAAATCAGGGCTTTTCAGCCTTTGTCTTATTAAACTTAAATTTGTTTGAACACTTTCAACAAATCCCTCTCTTGGACCTTTTAATATCGTTGAAGTTGGTGGTTCGGCAACAGGTCTTGTAGCGTGTTTTTTACAAGCAACTGAAATGGCTTCGTAAAAGCCGTCTATAATAATAACCGAATCGCCAAACATCACCTTTTTTACACAATCTTCAATCGTTTGCAAAATTTCCCCTTCGGGAAGAGTTAAATTAGATAAAATATCTTCGCAACAAGTGGGATTTTGCATTTTTGATATAGGCTCTAAAACTTGTTTACCTAATAAATTTTTATCTTCTAAATGGTCGAAAAATATTATTACTGATTTTATTTTATTTGCACTAAAATCAAAAAATATAATATCGTCACTTGTTAATATTTTTTTAATTTCTTGTATGTTTTTTTGTAAACTATTCGTTAATTTCATAATGTTACTATAATTCTTTTTATAAAAATTATGTATGACAATAAAAAAACGGGCGTCTGCCCGTTAAAAAAATTATTTTTTATTTTTTAAGTCTTCAAAAGCCTTTATAACAATACTTGTTAAAGCATTACACTCATTTTCAGTAACGCTTGAACTATTTGCAATTATATTATAAATAGCTTCGCTCGTTTTGCTTGGATTATCACCAAGATTTAATTGTTTTAAAATTGTTTCAGTAGTTTTTTTAATTATTGCAGGTGAAACTATGCCCTTTAAAATATTGCTTATATTTTTAGTTAGATTGCTGTTTTTAGAAGATAATTGTTTAATGATTGCATAGTATAAAGTAGAAACACCACCAACCCTTAAACCTGTTTTTATAGATTCTTGTAACGTACAAGTATTTAAAAGAAAATAATACGTTATAACGTAAAAGGATACACCCAACATAAAAGGTATTAAAACTATTACGTTATTACTTTTCGTTGGAATAAATTTTTTAATAATATTTGTTAGAATAAAAATTATAAAAGCAATTAAATAAAGGTCTAACCCACTTTCTAAAATCCTACTAATTACGACGTTTAATTGAGCCATTTAATTCACCTATGAGGTGAAAACACAAGTTGCTTTTTTAAGGTAGCCACTTTTTAAAAACTCACTTTTAATATAAAAATCTAAACTGATTTTGTATAAAATATTTCCACCCCCGTTGTTTTCTTAGACGCTTCTACATTTTATACTAAAATTTGAATTATTCAAGTGGATTATGACTACTTTTTTTAAAAATTCTAACGGCAATTACCGTCATATCGTCTTTAGCAACGCCACCGTCTAAACTAAGCGCTTTATTTAAAATATTATCTGCTATAACTTGCGGATTTCTATTTTGTAAAGTCCTAATATACTCAATTAAATCGGTAGATGAAGAAAAGGCGTCTGATATGCCGTCAGTAAATGCAATAATAGTATCTCCGTCATTTAAGTTTGCTTGACAACCACTTGGCGATAAATCGTCTAAAATACCTAACGGAAGTGACGAGCCTTCAATAATTTTTACACTTTCATCACTTAAAATAAAACTATACGGAGCACCTATTTTTATAAAATCGCAAACCATTGTATAAAGATTTACACTTATTATATCCATGGCTGAAAAATTATCATCGGTACTAATTGCTAAAACTTTATTTACTATACTTAAAATTAACTTGCTATCAAGCCCTGCCTTATAAAAAGATTCTACTAACGAAATTGCCGTTGAAGAAGTGTTTTCCGCCTTTATTCCGCTACCCATACCATCACTTAACGCTATTAAAAATCTACCTTCGTCAAGTTTAGTTAAACTATGTGTGTCGCCACTTGTACCTTCACCTTTTTTACTCACTTTTGCTAATCCAAAAGAAGCGTCTTTATAAGAAGCACATTTAATAGTTACAACGCTGATATTTAACGATATATTAGTTTTATTGCAGATTGCCATAGGCTTTTTGACTATTTCTTCTATGGCGGTTAATAAGTTAGTATTTTTTAAGGTTTCGTTACTTAATACAAGACTTATTACGGGCATATCTCCATCACAAATAACTGAAATTTCATTAAAAATAACTCCTTTTTTTCTTAAATTATTTCCAACTTCCTTTTCTAAATCACTTTGATATTCGATGCTTTTCGTATAATCTACCGCCATATTTTTTAATAGCGTTGCTATTCCCTCAGCCTGCATACAAATAAGTTCTTTACCGATAGATATATCTTCTAATTCTTTAATTTTTAAGTTATATTCATTTATAAGAATATTCATTTCGTAAATTATGCTATTAACGTAACTACACTCTCTAACTAAATTATTAGTTAAATCTATTAACGATACTTTTCCTTTACTTATTCCAACGCTTAAAATTTTTACGAGTTCGCTAATATGCTCGTTATAACGTTGTTTACATATAGAATATTTAGGACATTTTTCACAAACTCTAATTATAATTTCATCAGCCATTTTAGTTAATAGTTCAGGGCTTGTTGAAATACTTTGTTTTAATTTGTAAAAACTATTTTGCATTTCAGTAAAAACTTCACTTATACTATATAGTTTATTAGCAATAGACAGCCTTGCTCTATTAACGGCGTATTTAGGTAGTACTCTAATTTTTAAATTATTGACTTGATTATTTAAGTTTTTGAATAGTTTAGT
>JAZONZ010000074.1:0-24509 GCA_045654765.1 Christensenellaceae bacterium | reverse complement strand
AAATCTTTTGCAATACTCACTTAAAATATAAAGCCGTAAAAGATTCTTACGACTTTTTTATAATTTTGTAACTAATTAAACAAGTTCTACAATGGCTACTTCGGCAGCATCGCCTTTTCTTTCGCCTTTAAGATATCTTCTTGTATAACCGCCTGCTTGCTTTAATTGTTCGTTTCTTTCAGCATACTTAGGTGCAAGTTCATTGAAGATTTTTTCAATAAGTGGGTGATTTATACCCTTAACTCTTGCTTTAAATTCTGCCTTAGATTCCTTAGCATCTTTTGTGAATTGAATATCATAAGTTAAACTCATAATTTTTCTTCTTGCTGCAAGTTTCTTAGGACCATCTTTAATTACTTTTTTAGTAACTTCTTTACCCTTTGCATCAGTAGTAGTAACACTTTCTTCAACTACGTCTGTATAAGTGTTAATAGCAAGAGTAAGAATTTTTTCCGTATATGCTCTAAGTGACTTTACGTGGCCAGCAGTAACTTCAATTTTTTCATACCATAAAAGGTTAGATGCTTGATTTCTAAGAACTGCTTTTCTTTCCTTAGTTGTTATACCCATTCTTCCTGGCATTGTCTTAATCCTCCTGTTCCTTTAATTTAAGACCGTAACTGTTAAGTTTTAAGATAACTTCATCAAGTGATTTCTTACCTAAATTTCTAACTTTAAGCATATCATCTTCGGTTAACTTAGTTAAATCTTCAACTGTGTGTATTCCAGCACGTTTCAAACAGTTAAATGAACGTACTGATAAATCCATATCCTCAATACTCATTTCAAGTATTTTTGGAAGTGGGTCCGTTGGTGGTGCAACAAGTATACCAAAACCACTTGCTATATCAGATAAATTCATAAACATACTGATATGTTCTTGAATACTCTTAGCGGCTAATGATATCATTTCTTTACCTGTATAAGTACCATTTGTCCACACTTCAAGAATAAGTCTATCCTTATCGATATTTTGACCAACTCTTGCATTTTCTACGTTATAACTTACCTTTTTAACAGGTGTATAAATTGAATCAATTGCGATATAATCAATTTCACCCGTTTTATTATTATCGGCATTTTTATAACCTCTACCTCTGCCAACAGTAATTTCAGCATCAAAAACACCTTCACCTACTGTACAAATTTCTTGTTCTTTATTGCAAATTTCAATTTCAGCATCCGCTTCAATATCACCAGCATAAACAACACAAGGTCCAGTCTTTGTTATTTTTAAAACTTTTTTGTACTCCGTATCATTGCTGACAGTTTTAATAGCAATACTCTTTAAGTTGAGTATTATTTGGGTAACGTCTTCTTTAACGCCTTTAATCGTTGAAAATTCGTGCTTAACACCGAGTGAAGAGTCAAATTTAATACCTTGAATTGCTGCTCCTGGAAGGGCTGATAATAAAGTCCTTCTTAAAGAGTTACCGATTGTAATACCATAACCTTTTTCAAGTGGTTCAACAACAATTTTGACGTAACTTCTATCTTCGCTTTCTTCAACGTTTATATTAGGCATTTCAATTTCCATCATAGAAATTTTACCTCCTGATTTTTTTGATTTTTTATATTTCTTAGAATAATAAATATATTACTTAGAATATAATTCGACAATCATATGTTCAGCAATTTGAGAGTCAATATCATCTCTTTGAGGAAGAGCAATAACTTTACCTTCAAGTTTATCAGCATCTAATACAAGCCACTTTGGAACGTTTATAGTTCTTTCAGTTTCTTTTAATGCTACAAAATATTTACTATCTCTTTTATTTTCTTTAACTGTTATTACATCACCAACTTTAACTTGGTAAGAAGCGATATCTACGTTTTTACCATTAACTTGGAAATGTGCGTGTGTAACAAGTTGACGTGCTGTTGTTCTTGATGGAGCAAAACCGAGTCTGTATACAACGTTGTCAAGTCTTCTTTCTAATAAAGAAAGCATGTTTTCACCCGTTATACCTTTCATTCTATCGGCTTGTTCATAGTAAGACCTGAATTGACGTTCAAGTACACCATAAATTCTTTTAGTTTTTTGTTTTTCACGAAGTTGTAAACCGTATTCAGAAATTTTCTTTCTATCTGCTCCGTGTTGACCAGGAGCTACAGGTCTTTTTTCAAAAGGACAAGAAGTTTTATAACATTTTTCGCCTTTTAAGAAAAGTTTACAGCCTTCTCTTCTGCATAAACGACATTTTGCATCTGTATATTTAGCCATTTCTTATTTACCTCCCATTAAACTCTACGACGTTTTGGTGGACGACATCCGTTATGTGGAATAGGTGATACGTCTTGAATAAGAGTAACTTCTACACCGCATACACCCAAAGCCCTGATAGCAGATTCTCTACCTTGACCTGGACCTTTTACGTATACTTCCGCACTACGAAGACCGTGCTCCATAGCCGCTTTAACAGCCACTTCTGCCGCTTGTTGTGCAGCAAATGGAGTGCTTTTTCTTGAACCTCTATATCCAAGACTACCAGCACTTGAATGAGCAATGGCATTTCCGTTCATATCTGTAACTGTAACGATTGTGTTGTTAAATGAAGATTGAATATGAACTTGACCTTTGTCAACTTTTTTAAGTTCTTTACGTTTTCTTGAAACTTGTTTAGCCATAATTTCCTATTCCTCCTTATTTAGACGCAGTCTTTTTCTTCGCTACTGTACGGCGAGGACCTTTTCTTGTTCTCGCATTTCTCTTAGAACTTTGACCTCTAACTGGAAGACCTTTTCTATGTCTTACTCCACGATAGCAACCAATTTCTTTAAGTCTTTTAATGTTAAGGTTTACTTCACTACGAAGTTCACCTTCAACTTTTAAATTGTGTTCGATATAAATTCTTAATTTGTTTATATCATCTTCTGTTAAATCTTTAACCCTTGTGTCTGGGTTAATGCCTGTTTCCTTTAAAATTTTTGTTGCAGTTGACCTACCAATACCAAAGATATAGGTAATACCAATTTCAACACGCTTTTCTCTAGGTAAATCTACACCGGCAATACGAGCCATTTTTGTAACCTCCAATTATTATCTTTCTTAAATAATTTTTTAATTTGATTTTTTGTTTCAATTAAGAAACGTTGGTTTGTAAGAAGTAATTAACCTTGTTTTTGTTTATGGTTTTTATTCTTTGAACAAATAACCATAACTTTGCCTTCTCTTCTAATGACTCTGCATTTGTCACACATAGGTTTTACTGATGGTCTTACTTTCATTTTTTTTAATCCTCCGATTGTTTTTTAGTTTATAAATACCATGTTAGGTTTTACTACGCCAAACGATTCTTCCCTTGGTTAAATCGTACGGACTCATTTCAATTTTAACGTTGTCACCAGGAATAATTTTAATATAATTCATTCTAAGTTTTCCTGAAATATATGCGGTTATCATATAACCATTTGATAGTTTTACTTTAAAAACTGCATTAGGTAACGCTTCGACAACCACGCCTTCTGCTTCTATGACATCATTTTTTGACACCGTAATACCTCCATATTTTTTATAAACCACGCTTTTAAAGCGCTTTTCATATCGCTTATATGCTTTGCTTCATCCTTTTGGCTTAGTTTACGCTTCCATCAGCGTTCAGCATATAATAGAATTTATAGTGTTAATATCTCAACACCATTATCGGTAATAACTACCGTATTTTCATAGTGTGCTGACGGCATTTTATCACTAGTAATGCAATCCCACCCATTAAGATTAACTTTGTAAGTGCCCATATTAACCATAGGCTCTATAGCAAGCGTCATATTCTTTTTAAGTCTTATGCCTGTGCCTTTTCTTCCAAAGTTTGGTACTTGTGGGTCTTCATGAACTTCTCTACCGATTCCATGACCAACCATATCACGAACTACTGAAAATCCTTGTGCCTCAACGTAGTTTTGTATTTGATAACCTATATCGCCTAACGGACTACCTATTAAGACACCTTCTATCCCCTTAAAGAAACTTTCTTTAGTAACGTCAATAAGTCTTTTCTTTTCAGCGGATATTTTGCCAACGTATAAACTTCTTGCTCCATCTCCGTGAAAGCCGTTTATGCAAGCCCCCACGTCAACTGAAACAATCTCGCCTTCTTTTATAACCCTGTCACCTGGAATACCGTGAACTACTTGCTCGTCTATTGATATACAAGTTGCACATGGAAAACCATACAGCCCTAAAAATGAAGGCTTTGCACCGCAAGAAACTATATAATCGTGTAAAATTTTGTCAAGTTCACCTGTCGTCATGCCCGCTTGTATTCTGTCTTCTGCTAAAAGCAGTACGTCACGAACAATCTTACAAGGTTCTCTCATTAAATTTAATTCGTTATCTGACTTAATATATATCATACTTAGCCTAATTTTTTGCAAATTTCTTCAAAAACTTCTTGAATAGTTTTATCGCCGTCAATTTTCAAAATTTTACCTTGATTTGAATAGTATTCTATTAAAGGTGCCGTTTGCTTTTCGTAAACGAAAAGCCTATTTTTTACGGTTTCTTCGTTATCGTCTGCCCTTTGAATAAGGTCAGCGCCACATTTAGCACAAGCCGTTTTTCCTTCTAAAAAGTCAATATGATAAGATTCGCCACATTTAGAGCAAACTCGCCTACCCGTTATTCTTTTTAAAAGTTTTGAAAAATCAACTTCAATGTCAACAACTTTATCAATAACTGAAATTTTATCAAGTTCAGTTGCTTGAAAAAGATTCCTTGGAAACCCATCAAGAAGAAAACCATTTTTGCAATCGTCTTCTTCAAGTCTTTGTTTAACTATTTCAACGGTTACTTCATCAGGAACAAGTTGTCCTTTATCTATATAACTTTTAGCAATAACACCAATAGGCGTTCCACCTTTAATGTTTGCTCTAAATATATCTCCCGTTGAAATGTGCGGAATATTATATTCTTTTGCAAGTTGTACCGCTTGCGTACCCTTACCCGCACCTGGAGCACCAAGTAAAATAATATTCATCTTACTTTAAAAATCCTTTATAGTTTTTCATCATAATTTGTGATTCAAGTGCTGTGTTAAGTTCCATAGCAACTGAAACTATAATCAACATACCCGTTGCAGTGAACGCACCTGAAATTGATGGATTTATAAGTTGAAATACTATTGATGGCACAAGCGCTAATACCGCTAAGAATAATGCGCCGAATAAAGTAATTCTATTGCTTATCTTTTTAAGATAATCGCTAGTAGGTTTACCTGGTCTTATACCCATAATAAAGCCACCGTTTTGTTGAATACTCTTTGATATATCATCAGCATTGAACTGAATTGAAGTATAGAAATATGCAAAGAATATTATGAATAAGCAAAGTAATACCATATATACCCATGATTGAGTACCGATATAAGTTTGCCACCATACTAATCCATCTTGCCAACCGAAAAGAGTCATTACAAGTTCAGGAAAACTTAAAATTGAGAACGCAAAGATGAGTGGAAGTACACCGTTTGAATTAACCTTAATAGGAATAATTTGTGATTGACCACCATACATTTTGTTGCCCTTAATTTGTTTAGCGTATTGAACAGGAATTTTTCTTTCAGCAAGGTCTACGGTTACGATGAAAGCAAATACTATCAAAATAGTGATAACAAAAGCAACTAATAACCAGAAATTCTTTAATGCATCAGTACCGCCGATATTTTTAATCATATCTATTACTGCTAAGCCCGCAGAAGCGATAATACCAGCAAAGATAAGAAGTGATATACCGTTAGAAATTCCGTATTCAGTAATTCTTTCGCCTATCCACATAGTTATAACAGTACCAGCAGTATAGAAAATAATAAGCACCGTAACAGCAAGCCATTTTTGTTCAAAAAGCATTGATGCTATTGAAGTGTATTCCGTATTTTCAATAATACCGTCACCATAACTTAATATTATGCCGAGTGATTGAATAATTGCAAGAATTATAGTTGCGTATCTTGTATATTGAGAAATTCTCTTTCTACCTTCTTCTCCTTGCTTTGAAAGTCTTTCAAGTGAAGGAATAGCAACTGAAAGAAGTTGCATTATGATTGATGCGTTAATATATGGACCTATACCCATAGCAAATAACGTACCGTTCATAAGTGAACCACCCGTCATCATATTCATAATGTTAAGGTAAGATAAATTAGCAGCTTCACCAGTTATAATTGAGTTTGTTCCTACCCCTGGAACAGGTATATAACAACCTATTCTATAAATGAGTAAAAATAAAAGTGTATACCATATTTTAACTCTAATTTCTTTTACCTTAAACGCTTGTTTTAACGTTTCAAACATTTTTTACCTCCAAGTAAGGTAATTAAACTTCTTCGCACGTACCGCCAGCAGCCTCGATTGCTTGTTTAGCTGACGCAGAGAACTTCTTTGCTCTTACGGTTAATGCAACGTTAAGTTCGCCATTACCTAATACCTTAAGACCAGCAGCATCTTTAACACTCATTATAAGACCTGCTAAACTAAGTGTTTCATAATCAACAACTGCACCGCTTTCAAATGCGTTTAATACATCTAAATTAACAACGGCGTATACTTTTCTAAAGTGATTTTTAAAACCACGCTTTGGAACTCTACGTGTTAATGGCATTTGACCACCTTCAAAACCAGGTCTTACACCACCGCCACTTCTAGCCCATTGTCCTTTGTGACCTTTACCACTTGTCTTACCAAGACCTGAACCGATACCTCTACCAAGTCTTTTAGAAGTAGTTCTGCTACCTTCAGCAGGTTGTATTGTATCTATTCTCATAGTTCTACCTCTCAAACATTTTCAACTTTTACAAGGTGACTAACTACGTTTAATTGACCTTGTAAAGTTTTAGAATCAGCAAATACTTTTGACTGACCTACTTTGTGAAGACCAAGAGCCAAAACTGTACCCTTTTGAGCCTTAGAACAAGAAATTGTACTTTTTACAAGTGTAACTTTAATTTGCATAATTCTTCTCCTTACTCTTTAATTTCTTCAACAGTTTTACCACGAAGTCTAGCAATTTCTTCAATAGATTTAAGTCCATAAAGACCAGCGATTGCTGCTTTTACCATATTGATAGGATTGCTTGTTCCGTGAGATTTTGTTCTAATGTTCTTAACGCCAACTGCTTCCATAACCGCACGAACAGGACCACCAGCGATAACACCGGTACCTTCTTCAGCAGGAAGCATAACGATTGAACCTCTACCAAATTTACCTATAGTTTCGTGAGCGATTGTGTTACCAACAAGTGCAACTTTCTTCATAGCCTTTTTAGCTTGTGCAGTTGCCTTATCTATTGCTTCTGGAACTTCGTTTGCTTTACCCATACCACAACCAACTCTACCATTTTCGTCACCTACTACAACTAAAGCGGCGAAACGCATTTTACGACCACCCTTAACAACTTTAGTTACACGGTTAACAGATATAAGTTTTTTAATTAAGCCGTCTTTTTCTTCTTGTTTTCTAGGGGCTCTGTTTTCTCTTGCCATATCCACTTACCTCCTATTAGAACTTAAGTCCGGCTTCTCTTGCGCCGTCTGCTAAGCATTCAACACGACCTGTATATAAATAACCGCCTCTATCGAATACTACGTTTTCAATACCTTTTGCAAGGGCTTTTTTAGCAAGTTCTTGTCCTACAACTTTACTTGCTTCTTTTTTAGTTAAGCCTTTAACTAATTCCATTACAGCCTTTTCAACAGTTGAACAAGCAACTAAAGTATTACCTTTTACGTCATCAATTATTTGTGCATAAATATGATTAAGACTTCTATAAACGCAAAGTCTTGGGCATTCTGCTGTTCCAGAAACCTTTTTTCTAACTCTTGCGTGTCTTTTTAATCTATCAGCATTTTTATCAATTTTAGATATCATATCAGTTTACTCCTTACTTACCCGCAGTTTTACCTTCCTTACGTTCAATTACTTCATCGCTGTAACGAATTCCGTAACCGTGGTAAGGTTCAGGTTTTCTAAGTGCTCTAATTTTAGCGGCTTCACCACCAACAAGTTCTTTATTTATACCCTTTACTGTAACTTCCGTAATAGAAACGCAAGTAAGAGTAATGCCTTCTACTGCTTTATATTCAACAGGGTGACTGTAACCGATATTTAAAGTAATATCTTTACCGTTTTGAGTTGCTTTCCAACCAACACCATTGATTATAAGAGTTTTTTGATAACCTGCTGTTACTCCGATTACCATATCTTGTAAAAGTGCTCTATAAAGACCGTGTTTAGCCTTTGTTGTATTTAATTCATTTGCTCTTGTTACAGTAATAACGCCATCAGCAAGTGTAATACCTATGTTTTCACTATCAAAAGTTTGAGTGAGTGTGCCGAGTGGACCTTTTACCGTAATAAGATTACCTTCTACTTTAAGTTCAACGCCTTGTGGCATTTTAATAGGTGCTCTACCAATTCTTGACATAATTCATATCCTCCCTATTACCAAACGTATGCGAGAACTTCGCCACCATGGTTAGCTTTTCTAGCCTCTTTATCAGTCATAATACCCTTTGGTGTAGAAATAATAGCGATTCCTAAGCCACCGAGAACTCTTGGAAGTTCGTCGTGACCTGCATAAATACGAAGACCTGGTTTAGAAATTCTTTTAAGGCCATTGATAACCTTTTCACCATTTGGTCCGTATTTTAAAGTTATAACGATTTTACCTTGAACGCCGTCTTCAACGATTTCAAAACCATTGATATAGCCTTCTTGTAAAAGAAGTCTGGCAATTTCCTTTTTAATATTTGATGCCGGAACTTCAACCGTTTCATGCTTTACTACTAACGCATTTCTTATACGTGTGAGCATATCTGCAATTGTATCTGTCATTTTATGTTCCTCCTTATTACCAACTTGACTTCTTTATACCTGGGATTTGTCCTTTATACGCTAAATTTCTGAAGCATATACGACAAATACCATACTTACGCAATACAGAGTGTGGACGACCACAAATACTGCATCTCGTATAAGCTCTCGTAGAGAACTTTGGTTGCTTTTGTTGTTTATTTATCATTGCTTTTTTTGCCATGACTGTATATCTCCTTAATTAGCCTTGAAAGGCATACCCATTGCTTTAAGTAATTCGTATGCTTCTTCATCTGTTTTCGCTGTTGTAACGAAACAAATATCAAAACCCCTTATTTTTTCCACTTGGTCATATTGAATTTCAGGGAAAATAAGTTGTTCTTTAACGCCCATTGCGTAGTTACCTCTACCATCAAATGATTTTGTAGGAACACCTTTAAAATCTCTTACTCTTGGAAGAGCGATTGATACAAATTTATCAAAGAATTGTAACATTCTTTCGCCTCTTAACGTAACTTTGATACCAACTGTCATACCTTCTCTAACTTTGAAGTTTGCAACTGATTTCTTAGCCTTTGTAAGAATTGGTTTTTGACCTGCGATAAGTGCTAATTCTTTTTCTACTTGTTGAACGCTTTTTGCGTTATCCTTAACGTCACCAAGACCGCCGTTAATTGTAATTTTTACAAGTTTTGGAACTTGATTGACATTTTTATAGTTAAAGTGCTTCATAAGATATGGTACAACTTCATTATTGTACTGTTCTCTTACTCTACATGTCGAATCGGTTGCAGTTACCTTAGCAACCTGAGTCTTTTCTGCCATAATAGGTTCTCCTTATTTTTTATTATACTGTTTCTTCGTCTTTCTTAACAGTTGTTTTTCTTGTTGAAGCCTTTTTAACTTCTTTAACTTCACCATCTTCTTCTACTTTCTTAGTAGTAGATTTTCTTGTGGTTGTCTTTTTAACTTCTTTTGCTTCGCCATCAGCGTCTTCTGCTTTTTTAGTTGTAGTTTTTCTTGTAGTAGTTTTCTTTTCTACTGGCTTTTCTTCTACAACTTTTGGCTCTTCAGCAACTGCAACTGCAGTTTCTTCAGCAGTTTTAGTAGTTGTTTTACGCTTTCTAACTGGTTTTACTTCCTCAGTTGCTGGCGTAGTTACTACCTCGTCTTCTTTTGTTGCTTTTTTAGTAGTTTTCTTTTTTGCTTCGGCTTTTACGATTTTAGCATCAAGTGATGCGCTACATTTTTTACATACTCTAACTTTTTTGCCATCAACGATAGCATAACCTACTCTTGTTGCTTTATCACATACTGGACAAATTACGAGTACGTTAGAAGCGTCAATTGGACCTTCTTTTTTAATTTTTTCGCTAACGTCTTGTGCTGAACGAGCCTTTTTATTCTTTTCTTGAATATTAACGCCTTCAACTACAATTTTGTTTGTTTTTGGAAATGCCATAAGTACCTTTCCAGTTTTCTTAACATCTTTACCCGTTAAAACAACAACGGTATCGTTCTTCTTAACCTTCATAGCAATCTCCTTATAACACTTCTGGGGCAAGAGATACGATTTTCATATAATCTCTATCTCTTAATTCTCTTGCAACAGGTCCAAAGATACGAGTACCTCTTGGTTGTTTATTATTATCAATAATAACTGCTGCATTTTCGTCAAATTTTATATGAGTACCGTCTGGTCTACGAAGACCTTTTGCACTTCTTACTATAACTGCTTTGACAACGTCTTTTTTACCAACAACACCGCCTGGTGTTGCACTCTTTACGCTAGCTACAATAACATCACCGATATTACCGGTTCTTCTAAATGAACCGCCGAGAACTCTTATGCACATTATTTCTTTTGCGCCACTATTATCAGCAACTTTTAAAATTGTTTGTGGTTGTATCATTTTTGTTCCCTCCTATTACTTAGCCTTTTCAATTATTTCCGAAACTCTCCAGTTTTTAGACTTTGAAAGTTTTCTTGTTTCAACTATTCTTACTTTATCACCGATTCCGCACTCATTATTTTCATCGTGAGCCTTGAATTTTACAGTTTTAGTAATAGTTTTCTTGTAAAGAGGATGTTTGCTTTTGTCAGTAACTTCTACAACAACGGTTTTATCCATTTTGTCAGAAACAACGATACCAACTCTTTCTTTTCTTAAATTTCTTTCCATATAAGTTTCCTCCGTTACGCCTTAAGTTCTCTTTCTCTAAGAACTGTTTTAATTCTTGCAATATCCTTTTTAACCGTTTTTAAAACGTTAGGATTTTCAAGTTGTCCTGTCGCATGACGGAAACGAAGGTTAAATAATTCTTCTTTTAATGATTCGAGTTTTGCTACTAATTCATCATTAGTCATACCCTTAATTTCTTGACTTTTCATTAACCTTCACCGCCTTCTTGTTGAATTTCTTTAATCATAAACTTTGTTTTGATAGGAAGTTTATGTCCAGCAAGACGCATAGCCTCTCTTGCCGTTACTTCATCAACACCATCCATTTCGAATAATACTCTACCTGGTTTAACAACTGCTACCCAGTATTCTACTGAACCTTTACCTGAACCCATTCTTGTTTCAGCAGGTTTTTGTGTGATAGGCTTGTGAGGGAAAATATCAATCCATACTTGACCACCACGTTTAATAAACCTTGTCATAGCAATACGAGCCGCTTCGATTTGATTTGATGTTATCCATGCAGGTTCCATAGCAACAAGACCATACTTACCATAAGCAATTTGGTTACCCTTAGTTGCCTTACCTGTCATTCTACCTCTATGAACTCTTCTTCTTTTAACTCTCTTAGGCATCAACATATTATGCTTCGCCTCCTTCACTTACTTTGGCTACTTTACCTAAAACTTCGCCTTTGTATATCCATACTTTAACACCGATAATACCAAATGTAGTATGTGCTTCACTAAAACCATAGTCAATATCAGCCCTTAAAGTTTGAAGTGGAATTGAACCTTCGTGATATTGTTCACTACGAGCAATTTCAGCACCATCTAAACGACCGCTAACCATAATTTTAACACCCTTAACACCAAGACGTCTTGCTCTTGAAATTGCTTGTTTCATACTTCTTCTAAAAGATGCTCTCTTTTCAAGTTGAGATGCAACCGTTTCAGCAACAAGTTGAGCTTCGCAATCAGGCTTTTTAATTTCTACGATGTTAATAGCGATTTGCTTATTCTTAGCAATTTTGCTAAGGCTATTTTTCATAACTTCGATTTCAGCACCTGCTTTACCGATAAGAACACCTGGTCTTGCAGTAAATACCGTAACTGAAACTTTATTTGCTGCTCTTTCAATTTTAATTGTAGAAACAGCGGCTTGGAAATAAGTATTTTTAATAAATTTTCTTATTTCGTAATCTTCTTTAATGTTTAGAGAGAAACCTTTTTTATCAGCATACCATTGAGTATCCCAATCTTTAATTATACCGACTCTCAATCCGTGTGGATTAACTTTTTGTCCCATAATTCCTCCTACTTAGCAATCACATCAAGAATAACCGTGATGTGACTTGTGCGTTTCAAAATTCTAAACGCTCTACCGTGAGCCATCGGTCTCATTCTTTTAAGAGTTGGACCTTGGTCAGCATAGCAAGCAGCAATCATTAAATCATCTCTGTTCATGCCAAGATTATGCTCAGCATTAGCAGCGGCTGATAATACTACCTTTTTAATAGGTTCAGCACCTGCTTTAGACGTATTTGTTAAAATTGCCACTGCATCTTTAACGCTTTTACCTCTAATATTATCAAGTACGACTCTAACTTTATAAGGAGAAATTCTAACAAACTTAGCAACTGCTTTTGCTCTCTTGTCTTTATTTTCCTCAATTCTTTGAGTCTTTAATTTCATATTTTTAGCCATTTGAAATCTCCTTATTTACCATCTGACGTTTTAGAACCAGAGTGTCCCTTAAATGTCCTTGTAGGTGCAAATTCACCGAGTTTGCAACCAACCATATCTTCAGTTATATATACAGGAACATGTTTTCTACCATCGTGAACAGCAATAGTGTGTCCAACCATTTGAGGGAATATTGTAGACGCTCTTGACCAAGTTTTAACAACGGCCTTTTTGTTTTCAGCGTTGAGCGCATCTATTCTTTTAAGTAATCTTTCTTGCACGAAAGGACCTTTTTTAATACTTCTACTCATTTTATCTCCCTCCTATCAATTTACTCTTTTAAGAATTAACTTATCAGTTTTATTCTTTTTCTTTCTTGTCTTATAGCCAAGAGCAGGTTTACCCCAAGGTGTAACCGGACCAGACCTACCTATAGGTGCTCTACCTTCACCACCACCGTGTGGGTGATCGCAAGGGTTCATAACTGAACCTCTAACCGTTGGTCTAATACCCATATGTCTAACTTTACCTGCTTTACCTATTCTAATAATTTCGTGGTCAATATTACCTATTTGACCAATTGTTGCTCTACATTTAACAAGTATAAGTCTCATTTCGCCACTTGGCATTTTAACTTGTGCATACTTGTCGTCTTTAGCCATAAGTTGTGCAGACATACCAGCCGCTCTTACAAGTTGACCGCCTTTACCTGGTTGAAGTTCAATGTTATGAATCATTGTACCTACAGGAATATCTTCAATAGCAAGTGCGTTACCTGGTTTAATATCAGCAGTAGGACCACTAACGATAGTATCGCCAACGCTAAGACCAACCGGTGCAAGAATATATCTCTTTTCACCATCAGCATAAACTAAAAGTGCGATATTTGCCGTTCTGTTTGGGTCATACTCAATAGTTTTTACAATTGCATTTATACCATCTTTATTTCTTTTGAAATCAATAATACGGTATTTTCTTTTATTTCCGCCACCGTGATGTCTTACAGTGATTTTACCTTGAGCATTTCTTCCGGCACTATGTTTTTGGTCTTCAAGTAAAGACCTTTCAGGTTTTGTACAAGTAATTTCTTCAAATGTACTTACTGTCATAAAACGGCGTGCAGAAGAGGTAGGTTTATATCTCTTAATACCCATTTATATTATCCTCCTATTAAGACAAAGAGTCAAAGAACTCAATGCTCTTGCTATCTGCCTTTAATTGAACAATTGCCTTTTTATAATCAGGAGTATAACCTTCGTTTCTACCCATTCTTCTTAATTTACCATGGCAATTTACTGTGTTTACCGATTGTACCTTTACATCAAAAAGTTTTTCAACTGCAAGTTTAATTTCGGTTTTGTTAGAATTTTTAGCAACGATAAATACGTATTTCTTAGTTGCTATTTCTGCATAACTCTTTTCAGTTAAAAGAGGTCTAATAATTACATCTCTTGCGTCCATTATTCTCCTTGAACCTCCTCATAAAACTTTTCGATTGATTCAACTGCGCCTTTAGCAATAACAACTACTGCGTTTTTAACAACGTCATAAGTGTTGAGTTGTTCAACAGGAATTGTGCTAAGTGCAGGAATATTTGCGGCTGCTCTAATAACTTTAACGTCATCATTAGCCATAACCATAAGAACGGTTTTGTCTAAATTAAACGCCTTTAAAAATGCAACCATTTCCTTTGTTTTACCGTTTTCAACTACTAATTCGTCAACAACGATAAATTCATTATCAACAATTTTCTTTGAAAGTGCTGATAAAAGTGCGATTCTTTTTGCTCTAACGTTCATCTTCTTAGAAAAGTCTCTTGACTTTGGAGCAAATACAACACCGCCCTTAATCCATTGTGGTGCTCTTGTTGAACCTTGACGAGCACTACCCGTACCCTTTTGTCTATAAGGTTTTTTACCACCACCTCTAACTTCTGACCTTGTTAACGTGCTTTTAGTACCTTGACGCTCGTTAGCAAGTCTTGTAACAACTGCTTGATGTATTAAAGGTTCATTGTATTCGATAGCAAAGATGTCGCTTAATTCCATACTACCAGTCTCTTGACCTTTCATATTATAAATTTTAATGCTTGGCATATCTCTACTCTCCTTTATGCTTTAACACTATCAGAAATTATAACGATGCCACCAGTAGGACCAGGAATTGCACCTTTAATTAAAAGTGCGTTTCTTTGAACGTCTACTTTAACAACTTCCAAATTCTGAACAGTTACTCTTTCATGTCCGTATTGACCAGGCATGTGTTTGTTCTTAAATACTCTTGATGGGGAACTGATTGAACCCATAGAACCTACTTCTCTGTGAACAGGACCTACACCGTGAGTCATTTTAAGTCTTTGTTGATTCCATCTTTTGATAACACCGCTGAAACCATGACCTTTTGACGTTCCAGCAACGTCTACTTTGTCACCCTCTGCAAATTGTTCAACCGTAAGTGTGCTACCAACTTGATATGACTTAATATCGTCAAGTCTAAACTCTTTAAGAATTTTTTGTGGTTCAACACCTGCTTTTTTGAACTGACCTTGCTCAGGTTGATTAAGGTTAGATTCTTTTACTTTACCAAATCCAACTTTAATAGCCTCGTAGCCATCTTTTTCAATTGTTTTAATTTGAACAACTGAACAAGGGCCTGCCTCTACTACGGTAACGGGGATTACTTTTCCATCAGCGGAAAAGACCTGCGTCATACCTAACTTCTTTCCAATGATTGCTTTATTCATAGATAAAGTTCACCTCCAAATTATTTACATTAAATTTTGTTTTTGTTTTTGTTGATTATAACTTGATTTTTACGTCTACGCCAGCTGGTAAATGAATACTATCAAGTATTTTAGCATTTGACGAGTAAATATCAATCAATCTCTTGTGAGTTCTGATTTCGAATTGTTCTCTACTGTCTTTATACTTGTGTGGCGACCTTAAAATAGTAACTATTTCCTTTTCCGTAGGAAGAGGAATAGGACCACTAATTTTAGCGCCTGCTTTTTTCATTGTTTCAACGATTCTTTCAGTCGCTTGGTCAACCATTCTGTGGTCGTATGCAGCTAATTTAATTCTAATTCTTTGTCCTGCCATTTGATTTTTGCCTCCATTTTTTATACTAACTGTTAATGTGGTCAACATTGCCGTGTGTATCACGCCTTAGAATATAAAAAAATCACTCGCTGCTGTGTGTTAATGCGAATGATATTCTACACCTAATGGGCGGTTAGTCGCAAGGGTTAAACCCTCACATTTGTCAACGAAAATTATCTTCTTTTTTGCACAATTTAAAAATGGCGAAAAAAGTTTAAAGTAACTTTTCGTCTCTACCCTATATTACACAGCCTTAATATAATATAATATCTTGACCTAAAAGTCAAACGTTTTTTAGCACTTTTTTTAATTTTCTAAATATTTTTTTAATATATTTTTTACACACAATATATAGTGTTATTTTGACAAAAAAAGTTATTATTTCCCTATTAGATAGTAAAAAATTATTGCTTTTTTTCAAATTAGGTGGTACAATTTATTTAATGGAGGGAATTATTATGTCACCTGACGGCGTGCGAAGTAGTATCGAATTTAACGTTGTACGCAAAAATTATTTGCGTACTTAAAAAGTTTAGCAATTTAATTTTTTAATAATAAACTCTTATATATTATATATAGATAAGAATTTTTTAAGTTGCTCGACTTTTAGCGGGCTTTTTTTATGCCCTTTTATGAGGTAGGTTATGAGCGAAAAAGATATTCTTAATGAAAACAATGAAATTATTATTCCTGAAAAAAGGAATTATGAAGATGAACTTTTAAATTTAATTAAAAGTAATTTATCTGAAAATCAGTTAAAAGACAAGTTAAGCGATTATCACGATAATGATATCGCCGAAGTTATTCCTCTTTTAACCGCTACGGAAAGAAAAAAACTTTATAAAACCTTAGGCATTACTGCAACTTCTAACGTATTTGCTTATCTTGATAACGTAGAAGAGTATATTAGCGAACTTGAAAATGATAAAGTTGCCGATATTATTGAGTCAATGGACGCTGATGACGCCGTTGAGGTTTTAGACGTTTTAGATGAAGAAAGAAAAAATGAAATTATAAGTTTAATTGAAGATGAAGAAGTTTTAGAAGATATTGAACTTATTACTTCTTATAGTGATGACGTTATAGGTAGTAAAATGACTACCAACTACGTAACCATCAGTAAAGATGCTACCGTTAAAAAGGCAACTGCTTCCGTAATAAAGCAAGCGGCTGATAACGATAACATTTCAACGATTTACGCTCTTGACGGCGAAAAGTTTTTCGGCGCTATAAATTTAAGAGATTTAGTTGTTGCAAGGGAAACTACACCGTTAGAAAATATAATTTCAACAAACTACCCTTTCGTTTACGCAAACGAAACGATAAGCGATTGTATTGAGTTTTTAAAAGATTACTCGGAAGACTCTATTCCCGTTCTTAACCAAAACAATGAACTTATAGGCGTTATCACGTCTAGTGACGTTGTTGAAGTTGCCGTTGAAGAAATTAGTGACGACTATGCAAAACTTGCCGGCTTAACGAGTGAAGAAGATTTAGACGAGCCTATTTTTAAAAGTGTTAAAAAGCGTATTCCTTGGCTTTTAATTTTACTTGCCGTTGGTTTTGGCATTTCGTACGTTACGCAACTTTTTCAAAGCGTTATACCACTTTCACTTATTATTATTTACTCTTTTCAAACGCTAATTTTAAGCATGAGCGGTAACACGAGTACGCAAAGTCTTGGCGTAACGATACGAGTTATTTCCGATGAAGACCTAACGACAAAACAAAAACTTTCATTTATACTTAAAGAATTAAGGGTTAGCATACTAAACGGAATTATAGTTGCATTGATTTCATTTTTATTCGTAGGGCTTTACTTAACGTTAATAATTCCTAACGATATAGCACACCTAAACGTTTCTCCGTTTGCAATATCGGGTTGCATAGGCATTTCGCTATTTATTGCAATGATAATTGCAGGACTTATGGGTACGCTCATACCTATGTTTTTTAAAAAGGTAGGAATTGACCCCGCTATTGCATCAGGTCCGCTTATCACTACCCTAAACGACTTTATTTCAGTTTGCGTATACTATGGAATATCTTTTTTACTTTTAGTTTCACTATTTGGATTATAAAAACACAAAAACACAACGAAAATTTTTTTCGTTGTGTTTTTTAGTTGAATTATTTATTAAAATTTTTTTATTCCATAACCAGGCTTTAAAATTCCGCCGTTTTTTAAAAATTCTACCATATTTTTTTGAAGAGAAGAATTTGTAGGATATTCACTTACGTCTTTATCTTTATAAGCGTCTCCAAAAACGTAACGAATAGCCGAATTACGCTCAGCGTAAAGAAAAACTTCATAATCTTTTGCAAACTTATAAATGTTTGAATTCTCATCAACCATTTTACAAACGTTTTCGTCAAGCATCCACGAACTACAAGTAAAGGCTTTTATATCATAGCCACTATAATATTTGGTAAAAAACTCTCTTGCCATTTCGTATGATTGTTTACATTTTTCATAATCTAATTTTTCGCCTTGTGGAATATGTACCGCTAAAACCCTATCGCCTTTTTTCAAGTTAAAAGGCTCATAGTCGATATTACTTGAACTAAATTGAAATTGAAGTCTACCTAACTTAAAAATATTTAATTTTATATGATTGTTTAGCCAAGCAATTTCTTTAAGTCCAAATTTACCACTTTCAGCATAATAATTATCTACCCAGTTTTTAATATCGCTAAAAGTATCGTTAAATATTTTAACGTTAATGCCCTTTTTAACGTATTCACAATAAGCGTTTTCAACTTTTAAAAATAAATAAGCCAAATTGTATAAAGCGTCACCATTTTCGACAAGTTGTTTTATAGGCATATCTTCATCTATTTCGCTATAATTACTTAAAATTAGTTGCAATTTTTCATCATCACTTAAAAAGTGTTTATACCATTTTGTGATTATTTCTTCTTGCCTTTTTAACACAATACCACCCCGTACTTTTTTAATTAAACCTTTATACTTGCAATAAGTTTATGTATTTTAAAATTATTTAAAACAAACTTAGTTTCGTATTCAGTTGCTATGTTATCACTTACGTCTTGACTATACAAATCATCTGTTACGTATTCTAAAATAAAACCATTTTCTTGTAATGAGTTTTTAGAATATTCAAAAAATCCGTCATTATCCGTTTTTAATTCTATTTTAGCACCTTCGCTTAATATTTTTTTATAAATGTTTAAAAAATATTTATAAGTTAATCTATGATTTTCATACTGCTTTTTAGGATAAGGACAAGAAAAGTTTAAATATAATTTAGTAATTGTTTTTTCTCTAATAAAATAATTAAGTAATTCCGCACCTATATTTAAAAATACGATATTTTTAAGACGGTTTTCTTTTGCTAATTCGCCAGCGGAAACAATAACGTTTTCGCTAACTTCAACACCTATATAGTTTACGTTAGGATTTCTTTTGGCTTTTTCAACCAAAAATCCACCTTTACCGCAACCTATTTCCATTTCAATTCTATTGTCGTTATTAAAAATTGCTTTTGTGTCTAAAAAATTGTACCTATCTTCTTCTTTTAAGTGAAAGTGCTCTCCCGTTACGTTAAGTATAACGTAGTCTTTACAACCTTCCAACCTTAAAGGCAAGTTTTTCTTCCTACGCATTCTCATAGTATATCTCCACTATCACTATATCCAAATTCTTTTAAATACTTTTCTTTATCTCGCCAAGATTCAATAACCTTAACGTAGGTAGTTAAAAATACTTTGTCGCCTAAAAATTTCTCCATGCCTTCTCTCGCAAAAGCACTTACTTCTTTTATCGCACTACCTTGCTTTCCTATTAAAATCGCTTTATGATTTTGTTTTTCGCAAATTATATCTAAACTAATATCGTAAATGCCGTTAGGTCGCCTTGAAAACTCGTTTACGATTACGGCTATTCCGTGAGGAATTTCTTTATCAAATTTAAGCAAAATTTTTTCACGCATAATTTCGCTAATCATAAATTTTTCACTTCTATTTGAAACGATATCATTACTATAAATTTTTTCGCCTTCCGGCAAATATTTAACTATCAAATCAAGTAATTCTTTTGTGTTTTTACCCTTTCTTGCTGAAACGGGGATTATCTCGCTAACGCCTTCAATCGTAGAAATTTTTACTAAGTTTTCAGGAATTAAATCTTTTGAAGTGATATCGGTTTTACTTATTGCCACGATAACAGGCACGTCCCCTTGACAAATTCCACTTAAAATATTAAATTCCTCTTCGCTAATACCATCGTGACCATCAATTACGAAAACTACAACGTCAACTTCTTTTGCCGTTCTTCTTGCCGTTTTTTGCATTTTTTTGTTTAAAGCCGTACCCGACTTATAAAATCCGGGCGTATCTTCAAAAACAATTTGATAATCTTGACTATTTAAAATTCCTAATATTCTATCTCTCGTAGTTTGTGGCTTTGGCGAAACAATAGCAACTTTTTCACCTACAAGCACGTTTACCAACGTACTTTTCCCCGCATTTGCTTTTCCTACGACAGCAACCGTACCGCACTTCATCTTGTAACCTCAATTTTAGTCATAATTTCTTCTTCTATTTTTCTCATTTCAATTTTATCTCTTTCATCAATATGGTCGTAACCCATTAAATGAAGTATTCCGTGACAAACTAAATAAGTTAATTCTCTTTCTATTGAATGCCCGTATTCCTTTGCTTGTTCTTCCGCCCTTTTAGCACATACCGCTATCGAGCCTATAAAAATTGCTTTACCATCTTCCGTTAAGTCTAACGGATAATCTTTTTTGTTTAAAATTTTACCTTTGATATTATCTAAAGTAGGAAAAGACAACACGTCAGTAACCTTATCAATATTTCTAAATTGACTATTTAACTTTTTTATTTTTTGTTTAGAAACAAAATCAAGTTCTAAAAAAAGGTTGTCCTCTTGCTTTAAGGTGATATAAACTTGGTTTGCTAACTTTTCAAAACTAAAAGGTGATTTTTTCGTTTGTAAAACTAACTTAGTTTGCATTTTTTCCACCCACTTTTAATTTTGGATATTTAACTCTACCGTGATATACGCCAGCCAAAGTATCAGTTATTGTGTGCCTAATAATATCAAGTTCCCTTAAAGTAATATCACACTCGGTAAATTGTTCTAATTCCATTCTTTCTTCAATAATTTCTCTAACAGCCTTATCAACGTTTTCGTGAGTTCTATTACTAATAGTTCTTACTTTCGCTTCACTTGCATCACAAATCATTAAAATTGCGTTGATTTTAGTTTGTGGTTTTGGACCTGCGTAACAAAAATCTTCAATATCAAGTGCACCATCAGTTAGTTTCTTTGCTTTTGCATAGAAATACTTAATAGGCAACGTACCGTGATGTTGCTCGGCAGCGTCAGATAAAACCGTTGGCAAACGTCTTTTTCTAATTAGTTCAGCACCGTCTCTTGCGTGTGCTTTAATAATATCAGTTGATAATTCTGGAAGTAAATCGTCATGAGGGTTTCCATCAACTTGGTTTTCAGCAAAATATTCGGGGTTTTTAAGTTTACCTATATCGTGATAGTACGCACAAGCCCTTGCTAATAATGGATTTTCGCCTATTGCGTTACTACACGCCTCAGCTAGTGATGCAAGTACTATCGTGTGGTTGAACGTACCTGGCGCAGTCAACATTAGATTTTTGATAAGTTTAACTTTGTGGTCGGTTAATTCGCTAAGTCTAAAATCAGTAACAGCACCGAACAAAACTTCAATTACAGGTAATATAACCATAAATAAAGTATCGGCGAGTATTCCACTTCCTAAAGCAAAAAGTACACAATGTAAAGTGTTTGATAATTCGTTAGAAATTTCTAAGCAAAGCGCCATTACTATAACGGGTAAAGAAATAATTACACCCATAGACAATACTTTAAGTCTTGAACCTTTGCCATCAATTAAGAATATAGCGATTATTCCCGTTACTATAGACATTAAAGCACATATAATAGGCGTATCTATCAAACCAAAAGTAAATATATCTATAACGAGCATAAACGATGCGTAAATTATATTCATAAATACCGCTGAACGCTTATCAGTTACGTATAAAATAAGTAAACAACATAAACTAAAAGGTCTAAAATATACGTTTATTTTACCAAAAATATAACTTGCTATAACTGAAATTATAAGTATCGAATAAAGCATAAAAACGTTACTTGCCCTATAAATAAAATCACTTTTTACGTGGTAAAAGTAAACGAAAGTAGTTATTATCAATAGCGCCGTTATAACACACGCAAAGACAAACATTTTTATATATGCTTCTATTTTAAAAAACTCTTTAAATCCTTCAAGTCCGCCGTTTGTTAAAAATATTGTAGCAACGATAAGACAAGCAAGTACTATAAATTGATAAACTAACAGTATTGCCTGTTTTACAAAATCAGATTTTTTCCATTTAATTCTTCTAACGTTATCTGCCATTTTTAATCCTCAACTTTACTTTTCTCATCTTTTGAATACGCTTTAATAATTTCCGCAACGAGCGGATTTCTAACAACGTCTTTATGCGTTAAATTTACAACTTCAACACCTTCAACGTTTGCTAATATTTTAACGGCGTGTTTTAACCCACTTTGCTTACCTATAGGTAAATCAATTTGCGTTGCATCACCCGTGATTACCATTTTACTACCTTGTCCCATACGAGTTAAAAACATTTTCATTTGCTCTTTCGTGGTGTTTTGAGCCTCGTCTAAAATAATAAACGCATCACTTAAAGTTCTTCCCCTCATATACGCCAAAGGCGCAATTTCTATAACGCCCCTTTCTATAAGTTTTTGATACGTTTCAAGACCAAACATTTCTTGAAGCGCATCATAAAGCGGACGAAGATAAGGGTCTACTTTGTTTTGCAAATCGCCCGGCAAAAAGCCTAACTTTTCACCCGCTTCAACGGCTGGCCTAGTTAAGATAATTTTTTCAACTTCTTTGGTCTTATAAGATTGAACGGCAAGAGCCACCGCCAAATAAGTTTTACCCGTGCCCGCAGGTCCAACCCCAAATACTATGCTGTTATTTTTTATAGCCTCTACGTACTTTTTTTGACCGAACGTTTTACACTTTATTTGCTTTCCCCTTGAAGTAATAGCAACTACGCCACTCATTACCCTTTCTATTCCTTCAATACTACCGCTTCTTGCAATATCTATACAATAAATAATCCTTGATTTATCTATCGTTTCCCCTAAACTAATAATGTCGCTAAGTTTTGTTATAACCTTTTCACAGAGAGCCACGTTTTCACTTTCGCCACTTAATAAAATGCCTTCTTCTTTAACCTCAGCATTAACGTCAGTTTCTCTCATTATAAGTTCTAAGTTCTCATCAAAAACGCCTAAAAGAGCAGTTATTACGTCCCTTTTCGTTATTTTCACTAATACTTGTACTTTTTCCAAATTAACCCCCAAACGTTATATGTCTACATTTTAACGTTACTTTAACACTATTATCTAATACTTCATACTTGCTTTCAATTACTTCGTCATCTAAATCAAACTTTGCAAGTTCTATACATTTATCAATAAAGTCCTCGTTTATCACTTCACTTATGAAAGTTTTTGTGTAATCGTATAAAATACTAACGTAACCAAGAGCAAAACTCTCAATCATTTCGCCTTCTTTATCTAACTGATAGCCACCTATTAAAACACTGCCTTTTAACACGTAATCGCCAACGTTAACTTGTGGCGTTCCCCTTAAAATCGTTATCTTTTCAACAACACCTTCAACGTCACATATAATATTTTTGCTTTGATGCGATATTGCCGGTGGCGGATTTTTACTTAAACTACTATCAATAATCAGCCTATTGCCACTTTTTCTGCACGAAACGTAACTGATTGCGGAATTATTTTCTAATATATAAGTTTCTAAATCTTTTAAGTTTATTGAAGAAAATTTAGAATATTTTTCTACGCCGTATTCCCTAATTATTTCACTCGTATGATTTTTGTAAATACTTGCTGACCCCGTATAATCAACGCCAAGCACTAAATCGTTTAGAAAGTAACTTACTATGCAAAACAATATAACGCCTATTACTATACCTAAATTTTTAAACGCAATAAAAAAAGGCGACAATACCCCTTTATACTTAATTTTTAATACATTATAGCACATATTTTTGCAAATAGCAAAAATTTTACTATTATCTACGTAATCAATAAGTACGATTAGCATATTATTTTTATTATAATTTATTTTATATATACTTATATTGCGTTTGTGCAAGGCTTGTATAAAATATTCATAATTACTGCATTTTATAGTGTACTCTACTCTTAATATGCCTTTTTTCATTTTATATATTCCACCTTAGTTATTTTACCTAAAATAGATAAGTCTTTTTCAAAATAAGATTTTACTTTTAAGTTCTCACCATAAACGTTTAATTTGGCATTTTTAACCTTGACGACTATAATATCGTTTTTGATATCTAAAATATTTAAAACTCCTTCAATATAGCCCCCTTTATCGCCAAATAAACTCATTTTATAGTCAAGTAGTAAATTACTATCTTCAAGATTAAGACATTTTAAAATACAATTTCCAAACCCCATAATAGCCCCCTTAGTTAATATATATACTATAAAAAAATAAAAACTATTCTAACACCCGTCTTTATTTGATTGACAAATTATGTTAATATTGTTATCATTATCTAAGTCAATTAAAAGGAGGGCTATTATGACGCGTTTATATGTTCCAAAAGGCT
>JAZONZ010000073.1:0-6570 GCA_045654765.1 Christensenellaceae bacterium | reverse complement strand
CCTTTATTTTTTAACTATATAATGTTATAATTACTATAATTAATGGGTAATGGTTGACTTTATTTATTTTAGCAATCCATTTTACCTATAAATTTTATTAAAATTCTAATGAGCATTGAAGAGGATAATTTATATGGATAAAAAAGAATTTGCTTTAAACGAACATGCGAAATGGCACGGTAAAATCGAAGTTGTAGCACACGCTCCTATTACCAACCCTGAAGAACTTGCAGTAGCATACACCCCAGGCGTTGCCGAACCATGTTTAAAAATTTCTGAAAACGTTGATTTGTCGTACGTTTATACTCGTCGTTCTAACTTAGTTGCCGTTGTTACCGATGGCACAGCCGTTTTAGGTCTTGGAGATATCGGTCCCGAAGCAGGTATGCCCGTTATGGAAGGTAAATGTGCTTTATTTAAAACGTTTGGCGACGTTGACGCATTTCCTTTATGTATCCGTTCTAAAGAAGTTGACGACATCGTTAATACCGTTAAACTTTTAGCCGGTAGTTTTGGTGGAGTTAACCTTGAAGATATTTCTGCCCCTCGTTGCTTTGAAATTGAAAAACGTTTGAAGGAAGTTTGCGATATTCCTATTTTCCACGATGACCAACACGGAACGGCAATCGTTACTTTAGCCGCAATGATTAACGCCTTAAAACTCGTAAACAAAAAGATTGAAGATATTGAAGTTGTAGTTAACGGCGCAGGCGCTGCTGGTATTGCAATTACCAAACTTTTAATGAGTAAAGGTCTTAAAAAAGTTATTTTATGCGACCGTAAAGGCGCAATTTATCAAGGACGTGACGGACTCAATGATATTAAGGCTGAAATGGCTAAAATTTCAAATCTTGAAATGAAAAAAGGCAGTTTAGCCGAAGTAATTAAAGGTGCTGACGTATTCGTTGGCGTTTCTGCGCCAGGTAGTTTAACTAAAGAAATGGTTAAAACTATGGCCAAAGACCCTATTATTTTTGCTATGGCAAACCCTGTTCCAGAAATTATGCCTAATGAAGCAATTGAAGCGGGAGCAAAAATTGTAGGTACGGGTAGAAGTGACTTTCCTAACCAAATCAATAACGTTCTTGCTTTCCCTGGTATTTTCCGTGGTGCACTTGACGTACACGCACGCGATATTAACGATGAAATGAAACTTGCCGCTGCTGAAGCAATTGCAAACGTAATTCCTGAAAGCGAACTTACACCTGAATACATTATTCCAGATGCATTTAATCCTGCTATTAAAGAAGCCGTTTCATCAGCAGTTAAAGAAGCGGCTCGTAAAACAGGAGTTGCTAGACTTTAATTTATTGATACAATTCTTTTTTTAAAGGACTAAATATACATATAAACCGAGTTTTTGATAGACTCGGTTTTTTATATACCTAAAACTCTACGTTAAACACTAATTTTTCCCCTTATAATAAAAACTTATTAAGTTGTTAACAAATTTGCGGTATTTTTTGAAATATAACAGTTTCCGTCATGTTTACAAAAGTTCTTAGATTTTTTCTACTCTAACGTAATACGTTGCACGGCTTGCGCCTTTCTTTTCGATAAAGCCTTCTTTAGCAAGTTTTTTAAGCGAACTTTCTACCGAACTATTGCTAAGCGACGGACACTAGGTTTTCTCTTAAAATGAAAAAGTTTCTCGCAAAGAATAAGAAATATATAAGTTTTCTTATTTAGTTAAAACACGATATAAAAGTAAAAGGTTAGAACGTTTTAGTCCTAACCTTTTAGTTAATTACGAATTATTCGATTTAAAAATTTATTTCCTATTAAATTACGTAAAACTGATTTTGCGCTAAATCTTAGCCCCTAGGATTACGGATATTAGCCTGTGCTGCAGATAATCTTGCAATAGGAACACGATATGGTGAACAAGATACGTAACTTAAACCGATAGCGTGACAGAATTCTATTGAAGATGGGTCGCCACCGTGTTCGCCACAAATACCTAAGTGCATATTAGGACGAACTTTTTTACCACCCATAACAGCCATTTCCATAAGCATACCAACGCCCGTTGTATCAAGTCTTGCAAATGGGTCTGATTCGTAAATTTTGTTTAAGTAATATGATGGTAAGAATTTGTTAGCGTCATCACGAGAGAAACCAAAAGTCATTTGAGTTAAGTCGTTAGTACCAAAGCAGAAGAATTCAGCCTCTTTTGCAATTTCTTCACTTGTTAAACATGCTCTTGGTATTTCAATCATTGTACCAACTTCATATTTTAACGTTACGCCACTTGCTTTAATAACTTCATCAGCAGTAGCAACAACAATGTCTTTAACAAACTTTAATTCTTTAACTTCGCCTGTTAATGGAATCATAATTTCAGGAACTAAATTCCAGTCAGGATGTCTTTTAATAACGTTAATAGCAGCCTTGATTACAGCCTTTGTTTGCATAACTGCAATTTCAGGGTAAGTTACCGTTAAACGACAACCTCTATGACCCATCATAGGGTTAAATTCGTGTAATGAAGCAATAATATCTTTAATTTGAGAAACTGTTTTGCCTTGAATTTTAGCAAGTTCTTTAATATCTTCTTCATCAGTTGGAACAAACTCGTGAAGTGGTGGGTCTAAGAAACGAATAGTAATAGGATATCCGCCAAGAGCCTCGAATAAGCCTTCAAAGTCTGCTTGTTGCATAGGCTCGATTTTATCAAGAGCAATTTTTCTTTCTTCAACCGTATCTGAACAAATCATTTCTCTAAAAGTACCTATTCTTGAAGGGTCAAAAAACATATGCTCTGTACGGCATAAACCTATACCTTGTGCGCCAAAAGCAACTGCTTGTTTAGCATCATCTGGAGTGTCGGCATTAGTTCTAACGTCAAGCGCCTTATACTTGTCAGCAAGTTCCATAATTCTACCAAAGTAACCTGAATTAGGGTCTGCTGGAACAGTTTTAATAAGAGTATCGTAAATATTACCCGTTGAACCATCCAAAGAAAGCACGTCACCTTCTTTGAAGATTTTACCAGCAAGTTCAAACCATTTTTCTTCTTCGTGCATTTTAATATCGCCACAACCAGAAACACAGCAAGTACCCATACCACGAGCAACAACCGCTGCGTGTGAAGTTTGACCACCACGAACAGTTAAAATACCTTGCGCATACTTCATACCTTCAATATCTTCTGGAGAAGTTTCTAATCTAACTAAGATAACGTTTTCGCCTTTCTTACCTTCAATAACAGCATCTTCAGCGGTAAATACTATTTTACCAGCGGCAGCGCCAGGAGATGCTGCAATACCTTTACCTACAACGTTGTTTTTATCAGCGTCTTTTAAAGCCTTCGCATCAAATTGAGGGTGTAAAAGCATATCTAAACTCTTAGCGTCAATTTGCATAAGTGCTTCTTTTTCAGTAATCATACCTTCGTCAATTAAATCGCAAGCAATTTTGATAGCGGCAGTAGCAGTTCTTTTACCATTACGAGTTTGAAGCATATATAACTTTCTATCTTGAATAGTAAATTCCATATCTTGCATATCACGATAGTGATTTTCTAAAATATCACAAACTTTTAAGAATTGTTCGTATACTTCTGGGAATACTTCTTTCATTTTAGCGATAGGCATTGGCGTACGAACACCTGCAACAACGTCTTCACCTTGTGCATTTGTTAAAAATTCACCCATAAGACCTTTTTCGCCCGTTGCTGGATTACGAGTAAATGCAACGCCCGTACCAGAAGTGTCACCCATATTACCGAAAGCCATCATTTGAACGTTTACAGCCGTACCCCAACTATAAGGAATATCGTGGTCCATACGATAAATGTTAGCACGTGGGTTGTCCCATGAACGGAATACTGCTTTAACAGCTTCGAAAAGTTGTTCTTTTGGCTCAGATGGGAAATCTTTACCTAATTGTTTTTTGTATTCGGCTTTAAATTGATATGCTAATTCTTTTAAATCATCAGCAGTTAATTCAACGTCTTCAGTAACGCCTTTTTTCTCTTTCATTTCATCAATGAGTTTTTCGAAGTATTTTTTACCAACTTCCATAACAACGTCTGAAAACATTTGAATAAAACGACGATAACAGTCCCAAGCCCAACGAGGATTGTTTGATTTTGTAGCCAAAGTATTAACAACTTCTTCGTTTAAACCTAAGTTTAAAATAGTATCCATCATACCAGGCATTGATGCACGAGCGCCTGAACGAACTGATACGAGTAATGGATTTTCTTTGTCACCAAACTTTTTGCCACAAATTTTTTCCATTTTTTCAATATATTCTAATATTTCAGCTTGAATTGATGGATTGATTTGTTTACCATCTTCATAATACTGTGTACAAGCCTCAGTAGAAATAGTAAATCCTTGTGGAACAGGTAAACCGATATTAGTCATTTCAGCGAGGTTAGCACCTTTACCACCAAGAATTTCACGCATTTTTGCGTTACCTTCCGAAAATAAATAGCAATATTTTTTAGCCATTTGTTTAATTCCTCCAAATATATAATAAATAAAAAATTTTTGTTTCACAATAAAAGAGAAAGACACACTACGCATTTTATCTGCACGTGTGCCTTTTTTCTACACATTATTTATTTTATAATAAATATTAAAAAATAGCAAGTAATTTTACACTAAAAAATAGTCTAATTGCGATTATGTTTTGGTTTTTGCAACATTTTTTTACATAAAGAAGTGCAAGAAGGCGAACAAACGCCTTCTTGCATAAATAAATTACCACATAGCCACAATTTAAGGAAGTATTAAAAATAAGGCATTTCACAATTTAGACTATGAGTAATATATTGTAATAATTTTAAAGTTTTATTGTATTGCAAAATCCTTTTACAACTATAATAAATTTTACGCTATAACCCAGTTTTCATTTCCACTTTTTACTGCAACGTTAACAGAACCTATATATTTAGCAATAGAACAACCTTCCGTAAATTGCTCTACGGTAAGTTCAATTCTTCCATCAATATAACTGCTATCATTAGTAAGGTAGATTATAAGTTCACCACTTCGTATTTCATAGTCGAATTTTTCCGAATTATTAACAACGCTGACACTACTAATAGTTTCTAAAACATCAACTGTTTGACTGTTTGCAACTTCAAATTCTATAATCGTAGAAAAACGCCCGCCAACACCAGATTCTTCGAGTATTTTTTGAGTGTAAGTTTCGTCAGAGTAAACGGTATACTGCATCAATAATGATACAACCACCTTTTTAGTGTCTTCTTCCGTTGTTATTTGATATTTCCCTGTTTGAGAATTCTTTTCCGCTTTCTTTGTTGAGTCTACCTTTATAACGCCCTCAGTTACTTTATTGATAGGGGTTTCAACACCCTCTACGTTTACTGTTACCCCTGCAACAGACATACAATAGTACTTGTTCCCAAAAGGTGTGCCGTTGCCAGTATAATACAACGTTGCTTTTGAAAGATTTTCTTCGGTTATTGCATCAACGTTAATAGTGACAATATTTCCATTTCCTTGATATGGATGACCTATTAAAATTGCCGAATAAGAATTTGAACTTGAATATATTTCAACTTCTGTTGAACAGTTAACGAAATCAACCGTATAACTAAACCCACCGTCAACAACGTTTTCCGTTCCATATCTTAAAAACGCTCCTGCATTCCAGTCACAGAGCATATACCCAACAACGTTAATATTTTCAAATTTAAGCGAAGTCACTCCACAACAACGTACAACACCCATACCGCCAACAAAGTCTACGGTAAAATTACTAATTTTAACAGGTGTTGTATCGGAAGATATTCCTAAGCCTACGTTTCTAAACATATACTTATTAACGTTTGTGAATTTAACTCCACTACCGTCAAACGAGCCGTTTAAGTTAACTTGTGGCAAATTAGTAGCATCAATTACTTCAATATCTTCCGCAACTTTATAGTAGTAATAATTATCTTCATTTTCTCCTATAAATGAAAAATGCTCGGCACTATAAAGCACATAAGGATTAGTTTGAGTTCCTTCACCAGTCACACTTAATTCTCTAACAAAAGAACAATTATTACAAGTAGCGTCACCAGAATTATCATATAAATGATTAAGTTTTTCAATAACTTCAGTTTTAGTATCGCCACATTTTGTACACGTATAAGTTTTTTCGCCAATATTTTGACAAGTTGCTTCCGTTGTAATTTCGCCGTCATTATAAGCGTGTTCACACTCACCACAACCCGTCAAATTAAGGGTAATAGAAAAAACACTTACTAAACATAATATTAATAAAATTATTTTTCTCATAACTTCTCTCCTTTTTATTATTTATTTATACGTTTAATATACCCCCTAACTAATTCGTTAAGAGATTGCACACTTACTATTGTATGTATTTTATACTTCCATACCCACCGTAACGAGTTTAAGGCAATTGTATGTTTTGTTGACTTAGTGCTTGTTATCAGTTTTTTTATTTTCTAATTCATTTTCGAAAAAAGTATCACAGAATAAGTCGCTAAACATCTCGCCTTCTAAGTAATTAAACACACTTGATACTTCTTTAAACACTTTTAAAAGTTTTATTATAACTAAAATTATGCACAATATTAAAATA
>JAZONZ010000072.1:0-4328 GCA_045654765.1 Christensenellaceae bacterium | reverse complement strand
AACTTTACGGATTTAACAAGCGTGATAAAGACAATAGCGAAATTGTTATATTATTAAATATAAATGGTTCAAGCGTATTATTATTTTTAAAGTATAATGAAAAGTTTATTTCGTATATTTTAAGAAGTGTTGGTATTTCGAAGTTTGATAAAAGTTTTATAGAAATGCTAAAAAAGGTTAATTAAAATGGAGAAAATTTATTTAGATAACGGAGCAACAACAAAGCCTTATTTTGAAGCAATTAAAAATGCGCTCGTATATAATGACGAGTTGTTTTATAATGCTTCTGCGGTATATCACGAGGGAATATTATGTAAAAAGCATTTAAACGATGCTAAAAGTGCCTTTTTAAAATACTTTGGCGATAAGTTTGAAGTAATTTTTACTTCGTGTGGAAGCGAAAGCGATAATATGGCGATAAGCAGTTATTTAAAAAGGGGAAATGCCGTAACAAGTTTAGGTGAGCATAGTGCCGTTTATTCAGTATTTAAAAACGCTGAAAATAGCGGTTATCAAAGTAGATATGCAAAACTAAATAATGATGGCAGTGTAAACGTAGAAAATTTACTAAGTTTAATTGATAAAGATACCGTTTTTGTTTCAATCGTACACGTAAATAATGAAACGGGAGCAATAAACGATATAAACGAAATTGCAAAAATGGTAAAAAGTAAAAATCAAAGAATAGTATTTCACTCTGACGGTGTTCAAGCATTTATGAAAATCCCATATAGATTGAGTGAAAATATTGATTTATATTCAATTTCAGCACATAAAATCAATGGACTAAAAGGTGTTGGAGCATTGATAAAAAATAAAAACCTAAAAACGCTTAAACCACTTATTTTAGGTGGAGGACAAGAAGGCGGTTTAAGGAGTGGCACTGAAAACTTGTTTGGAATAAAAGTTTTTGAAAACGCATTTGTTAAGCATTATAACGAACTAACTTTAAACTATAAAAAAGCAATAGATTTAAAACAACGTTTTTTAAAAACTTTGAATAAAAGTGGAATTTTAATGATTTCAAGTGATAATTGTTCGCCGTATATAATAAGTTTTTCAGCAGTTGGATTAAAAGGCGAAGTTTTACTACATAAACTTGAAGAGTGTGGCGTAATAGTAGGAACGGGTTCAGCGTGTTCGTCAAATAATAGATTTTCAAGAATATTAAAAACGATATATAACGATGAAAAAATTCTTGACGGCGTACTAAGAATTAGTTTTTCAAGCGAAACCACCTTAGAAGAAGTTGATTATGCTACTAATAAAATCAATAAATGCATAGATGAACTAACAAAAATGGTAAACGTATGAATAAGGTAATAATAATTAGATGGTGTGAAATACACCTAAAGGGTAAAAATAGAAAATATTTTGAAAAAATGCTTGAAGATAATATTAAAGCATCTTTAAAAGATTTTTCATATAAATTTATAAAAATTTCAGGTAGATATTTGCTTGAAGATTATAACGAATTTGATGAAGAAGTAATAATTGCTAAACTTAAAAAAATTAGTGGAATACATACACTTTCGGTAGCAACCGTTTTAGATACTGATATTGAAAATATTGTTAAAACGGCATTAGAATATACTAAAAATCGTGAAGGCACTTTTAAAGTTGAAACAAGAAGGGCAGATAAAACTTTTGAAATGCCTTCACTTAAATTATCGGCGTTCGTAGGCGGTAAAATTCTCGAAAATAACGGCAAATTACAAGTAAACGTGCATAATCCTTCTTTTACCTTAAATATTGATATAAGAGAGAGTAAAACAACCTTAATTTACGTTGATAGCATTAAAATGATGGGCGGTATGCCAAACGGCTCGGCGGGTAGAGGTATGCTTATGATTTCAGGTGGAATAGATAGCCCCGTTGCCGGTTATATGATGGCTAAAAGGGGTATGAAACTTGATTGTATACATTTTCACTCTTATCCCTACACAAGCGAATTAGCCAAAGAAAAAGTTATCACTTTAACAAAAATGGTAGGGGAATATACGGGTGGAGTTAATTTGTATATCGTTCCGTTTACTGAAATACAAGAGCAAATTCATAAAAATTGTAAAGAAGAGTTTATGATAACCTTAATGCGTAGATTTATGATGCGTATTAGTGAAAAAATTGCATATAAAACGCACGCTCAAGCAATAATTACAGGCGAAAGTTTAGGTCAAGTAGCATCACAAACAATAGAGAGTATAACTTCATCAAATAGCGTTGTTACGATGCCGGTATTAAGACCGCTAATTGCCCTTGATAAACTTGAAATTATTAAAATTTCAGAAGAAATAGGCACTTTTGAAACTTCAATACTACCATATGAAGATTGTTGCACGGTATTTTTACCAAAATTTCCAGCAATAAAACCAAATTTAAAAAGCGTTATTGAAAGTGAGAGTTTGTTAGACGTTGATAAACTTATTAGTAACGCCATTGAAAATATTGAAAAAATAACCTTATAAGAATAAATAAAACCTTCCTACACAAAATAAGTAGGGAGGTTTTTTAATGAATAAGAACATATTAACGTTAAATGAAATAGATTTTGAAAAAACTATAAAACATAGCAATAAACCGGTATTAGTTGATTTTTACGCAGTATGGTGTTCGCCTTGTAAAATGCAACAGCCTATAATAGATGAGTTATATAATACTTTAAAAGATAAAATCGAATTTTTTAAAGTGAATATTGATGAAAGTGAGCATTTGTGCGAATCGTTAAATATTGAAACTATTCCATATATTGCAATATATTATAAAGGTGAACTCGTTGAAAAAAGCGTAGGGTTAACGAGTTTAGGCGAATTATCTTCAATGATAATTAAATATTTATAAAAAATATGCGTTTGGTAAAACCAAACGCATAAACTTTTTATTCCTTATCTTTTTTCTTTTTTTCAAAATAATTCGTTGCTTTGTTTAAAATAACAACAGAAAGTATTATTAAAGTGATAACAATAAAGATTGCTAAAACACCTTTCCACATAATATCAAGTGCTTGGAATATTCTACTAGTATCTAATGCAAGTAATGAAAATAAATTTAACATATTTTTATCCCCCTTATAAAATACCTAAAATTAAGCCACCAACAATTGCTGATGCGATTTGACCAGATACGTTTGCACCCGCAGCGTGCATAAGTAGGTGGTTAGTAGGGTCTTCTTTAACACCCATTTTTTGAACAACTCTTGAAGCCATAGGGAAAGCCGAAATACCAGCAGCGCCAACCATAGGGTTAATTTTGTTTTTGCTAAATACGTTAAGGAGTTTAGTAAACATTACGCCTGCAATAATATCAAATACAAATGCGAAAATACCAAGACCCATAATCATAAGGGTTTCAAGTCTTAAAAATCCATCTGCCGTCATTAAGAAAGAAATAGTAATACCTAAAAGTAGAGTTATAATATTAGCAAAAGTAGTTTGCGCCGTATCAGATAAACTTTTTAAAACGCCACATTCTCTAATTAAGTTACCAAACATTAAAAATCCAACGAGAGCGAGAGATTTAGGAGCAATTATACCTGCAACTAAACTAACAACAATAGGGAACATAATTTTAGTTGACTTAGATACGCTTTGAGGTACGTAAGCCATTTTAATTTGCCTTTCTTTTTTAGTTGTTACAAGTCTAATTATAGGTGGCATTATTACGGGAACGAGCGCCATATAAGAGTATGCAACTACAACTATTTGTGGTAAAAACTGACTATGTAAAGCATTTGCTACGACAATTGAAGTAGGACCGTCAGCAGCACCTATAATACCTATTGATGCGGCATCTTCGATAGGGAAGAATAACGATGCTAATAATATCGTAATAAATATACCAAATTGAGCAGCGCCACCAAGTAAGAATAGTTTAGGGTTAGAAAGTAACGGACCAAAGTCAATCATAGCGCCTATACCTATAAATAATAATATAGGAAGTGCTTCAGATGCACCAATTAAACCATTAAACAACCACTCGATAATGCCAACTTCACCATTAATCGTCAACACGTTTGCAAATGGTATATTAACTAAAATCGTGCCAAAGCCGATAGGTAATAAAAGGGCAGGTTCCATATCTTTTTTAATTGCTAAAAAGATAAGTAAACAGCCTATAAACCACATAATTACGTGCTTCCAGGTAATAGCCATAACAGTGCTAAGTAAGAAATCCATAAAAACCTCGCTTTTTGCTAATAAGCATTAGTAGAAATATATAAACGGCTAAATTTAGCCATAAAACAAGCAATTAAATTTCTATTTAATTGCTTGTTAATATTTTATCAAATTTTTTTAAATTTTTCAAGTGTATTATGCTTAATTAAATAAATT
>JAZONZ010000071.1:0-6178 GCA_045654765.1 Christensenellaceae bacterium | reverse complement strand
TTACAAAAAAAATAGATAGTGAAGAAATAATTAACGAAATAGCAAATAAATACAATACGCAAGCATTGATTTATTTAAGCGATAAACTTATCGAAGCGGAAAAGGCTTACTTTTTTAATGGTAACGCTAATACGATTTTTGATAAAATTTGCTTAGGGCTATTGGGGGGAAAATATAAATGGCAAAAATTGTTGGGGTAAAATTTAATCATACGAGTAAAGTATATTATTTTAATCCCGAAAATAATGATTATAAAAAAGGCGAAGGTATAATCGTAGAAACAAGTAGAGGCGTAGAATACGGCGTTATTTGTATCGAGCCTAAAATTGTTGACGATAAAGAAGTTGTTCAACCTTTAAAACCTATTTTAAGAAAGGCTACGCAAAAAGATATAGAAAAAGTAAAATTGCACGAAGATAAAATTCCTTGGATTTTAGAGTGTACTCAAAAAGAAGTAGAAAAGCATAAATTAGATATGAAAGTTGTTGATGCGGAATACCCTTTTGACGAGTCTAAAATAATAATTTACTTTACAGCGCCTAATAGAATTGATTTTCGTGAACTTGTAAAATCGTTAGCGTCAGTATTAAAGCAAAGAATTGATTTACGCCAAATAGGCGTTAGAGACGAGGCTAAACTTTTAGGTGGAATAGCACCATGCGGTAGGGTGTGTTGTTGCAATAGTTTTTTACCAGATTTTAAAAGAGTAACTATTAAAATGGCTAAAAACCAAGGTTTATCGTTAAACCCTTCTAAAATAAGTGGTTTATGCGGAAAACTTATGTGTTGTTTAGAATATGAAAACGAGCCTTATGAAGAGGCTTATAAAAAAATGCCAAAGGTTGGTAGCGAAGTAGATACTCCTAATGGTAAAGCAATAGTAATTTCTAACAATATGTTAAAATTGCTTGTAAAAACTAAAAGTATTCAAAAAGATGGAAGTTTTGTTTTCAATGAATATCCATTAAGTGAAATTCATTTTAAAAGGTCAACTGTAACTGAAAGTGAAGATGATGATAGTGAAGATATAGAAGATAATTAAAAAAGGTATAAAATCACTATACAAATTTAATAAATTGTGCTAAAATTAAAATTGTAAAGCACAAATGTGTAAAATTATATTTTGCGGAGGTAATAATTATGGCTTTTGTAATTACTGATAAGTGTATTAAATGTGATGCTTGTTTAGGTATTTGTCCAGTAGATGCTATTTCAGCAGGGGAAGACAAGAATTTTATTGATGGAGACGTTTGTATTTCTTGCGGTTCTTGCGCAAGTGAGTGTCCTGTTGAGGCAATCGTTGATGAAGACTAAAAATTAAAGTGGCAATAGCCACTTTTTTTTATAAGAGGTTGTTTTGGAAGTTTTAGAAGATTTAGGTATTAAAAATTTAAAAATTTATCAAGATACTGAACTTTATCGCTTTACGAGTGATGCGGTATTACTATCTAAATTTGCAAGTTGTAAAAAAGGCGAAATCGTTGCTGACTTTTGTAGTGGTAGCGGGATTGTTGGCTTGCATTATTTTGCGTTAAATGAGAATATTAAAAGCGTTGATTTAATTGAAATTCAAAATGAACTTGCAAAATTGAGCCAAAAAACTATTACTCTAAACAATTTAGATAGTACGTTTAAAGTTTTAAATATGCCTTTGCAACAATTAGATAATACGTATAATGAAAAATATTCTTTAATACTTTGCAATCCGCCGTATAAAAAGGCGGGTAGTGGCGAGCCTAACCCTAATAAGCATTTAGCAATTTGTCGTCACGAAGTTACTATAACTCAGGAAGAAATTGTTAAAATAGCAAGTAAAAAACTCAAATATCAAGGAAGGCTTTGTATGTGTCAAAGAACGGAACGTCTTACCGATTTAATCATTTGTATGAGACAGTATAATTTAGAGCCTTCAAGAATACAGTTTGTAGTAACTAATAGTAATAAAAAACCTTATTTATTTTTAATTGAAGGCGTAAAAAACGTAAAACCTCAATTAAAAGTTTTAGAAAACGTAGTAAACGGAGAATAAAATGTTATATTTTGTTGGAACGCCCATAGGCAATATGGCAGATATTTCTTTTAGGGCAATAGAAACTTTACAAAGCGTTGATATAATTTGTTGTGAAGATACAAGGCATTCTTTAAAATTGTTAAATCATTACAATATTAAAAAGCAACTTATATCTTTTCATAAGTTCAATGAAGTTAAAGAGACTGAAAGTATTATAAATTTATTAAACGAAGGCAAAAACATAGCCATTATAACCGATGCCGGTATGCCTATAATTTCAGACCCCGGTAATATTTTAAGCAAAACTTTAAGGGAAAGGGGTATAGATTACACGGTTATAGCGGGCGGAACTGCATTTGTTTCCGCTTTAATACTATCGGGACTCGGTGCGGATAGGTTTACTTTTATAGGTTTTATGCCCGAAAAGAAAAAAGATAGGGAAAGTTTACTAAAAGAGCATAAATTATATAAAGAAACTCTTATATTTTACAGCGCCCCACACGATATCAATAAAGATTTATTAGACTTATACGAAGTTTTAGGCGATAGAAAGGTGTCGGTTGTAAAAGAAATATCAAAAATTCACGAGAGTGCTTATATAACGACTTTAAAAAACGCTAAAATTGAAGATGCAAAAGGCGAATACGTAATAATTGTTGAAGGTTGTCAAGAAATTGAAGAAGATAAATTTTCACTTTTAACAATAGAAGAACATATAGCGCTATACGTGTCAAGGGGTATGACGAAAAAAGATGCCTTAAAAGCGGTAGCAAAAGAAAGGGGATTAAGCAAAAACGCTTTATATAAATACACTATTGAAAATTAAAAATAAAGGTAAAACACGTTAAAAATATACGTTTAAATACAATAAGTAAACGCTATGCTTTTACTTAAAAAAGGAGTGAATATTATGAGTATTAGTTCAATAAATTTAGAAAGTTTAGTAAGCAACGCTTACCGTTGCAAGAAAAGTTTTAGTTACGACCAGTATGTAGACCAAACCGTAGACCTTATTTATCAAGGTTATTATAATTTTGATTTTGACGGTGGTCCTGTAGTAGATAAGTATAGGGAAACTTATAAAGACCCTGTCTTTACAATCGTTCATAACTACGTTACTTTTTTTGTGTATAATGACGGACGTCTTTATCGTAACGAATATGATGCTTATTGTAAATTGTGTAATAAATGTGGGCATAATTTTTATAGCCTTGATGAATTGACTGACCATCGCCGTAAATTAACGGTGGAAGATTTTCGTGGTACGGCGTCTTTTATAAGATTACTTCGTGAACACGTGAATTCATCTTTCTTTCAAAACTTTATTTACGGCATAATAATGCTTTCGCTTATGGATACGGGCGAATTTAGTGAATCGGCGTATATTCTTATTCAAGCCGTTCTTTCTTCAGGTTTAGATAATTGCCCATCGTATAGCACTTTAATGTCAAGAGTTTATAAATGGTAAAATAAATAAAAGCCCGCCAACAAATTTTGTTGGCGGGCTTTAAATTTTTAGTTTTAATTCCAGTAATCAGTAAGTTCTTTTATGCCTATATTTTTAGCAATAAATACGGGGTCGTTACCAGATTTTTTCTGAGCGTTGTAATCTTTTAACGCACGGAAAGCGTATTTAGATAAGTAAAGAATAACGGGTACGTTTATAAGTGCCATAAGTCCCATAGTAAGGTCGGCTAAATTCCACAAGAAGTCTGCAGATAAACCAGCACCTAAAAATATTAGTGCCGATGCTAAAACGTAATAAACGCTATTAAATATTTTACCAGGTGTACGCTTTAATATATGGTTAAACGCTTGATTTACGTAGTAAAGGTTTCCAAGTAGAGTAGTAAAGGCAAAAAGCAACATAGCAATAGTAATAAATATAGGTCCAAAACCGCCCAAAACACTTCTAAGAGACGCTTGGATATACGGTGCGCCAGACAGTTCGCTACTTGGCTCTATTCCCGAGCACATACACATAAACGCAGTTGCTGAACAAACGAGCAAAGTGTCAATAAATACAGATAAAACTTGAACCAAACCTTGTTTTACGGGGTGCTTAACGTCCGCCGCTGCAGATGCGTTAGGTGCTGAGCCTACGCCCGCTTCGTTAGAGAAAAGACCACGTTTAATTCCGTACATTACACAAGAACCGCTAAAACCACCGAAAATTGCTTCAAAATCAAAAGCTTGCGTAAAAATTTGCACGAAAACTGATGGAATAGTCGTTACGTTTAAAACAACTACTAATAGTGCTACTAATATATAAGCAATTCCCATAAAAGGAACTAAAAGGCTAGTTACTTTAATTATTCTATTTCCACCGCCGAAAAGACAATAACCAACTATAATTGCAACTATAAAACCTATAATCCAAGGAGTATAATTAGTATCATAAAAACTATACGTAGAAAAAGTTGATTGCAAGTTATATGACGCCAACATATTAAATCCTACGCCGTAAGTTACAATTAAAAGAATAGAAAAAACTATTGCAAGTGGGCGGCATTTAAGTGTAGACTCTATGTAGTAAGCAGGTCCGCCGTAACTACCGAGTGGACCTTTTTTCTTATATATTTGTGCAAGCGTACTTTCTATAAAAGCAGACGCACCACCTATAATAGCAATAACCCACATCCAAAACACCGAGCCAAATCCACCAAGACAAAGAGCGGTAGAAACGCCTATAATATTTCCCGTACCAACTCGTGATGCGGTTGAAACCATAAGTGCGTGAAAAGAAGAAACGCCCTTTTTATCGGTAGGTTTTTCAGTTACCACTAAAAGTTGTTCTTTAATAGTGCTAAACTGCGAAAATTTTGTTCGTACGGTAAAGTAAATACCCGCAACCACTAACAAAATAATCAAAACGTAGCTGTAAAGTGCATCATTTAAAAATGCAATTATTTGTTCAAACATAAATTCACCTTTTTAAAAAAATAAATCTTTGCCATTATACAATAAACGATAAAATTTGTCAACATCAATACAAACTGCATAAAACCAACTAACGTTATTAAAAAGCCCCTAAACAAGCAAACGGCTTGTTTAGGGGCTTAATTAGTGGTGCGGGCAAGTGGTGATTGCGTTTGAACTTTTGATTGAATTTTGGTCGTTCAAATTACAAGAAATTTTAGTATTTTATTAAACGTAGAGTTAGTCTTCCAATCCTATTAAATAATCTGCCGAGCAATCAAAAAATTGACAAAGAATAATTATGCTATCAATATTAGGCACTCTTAAATTCTTTTCCCAACGGTTAATGCAAGCAGTACTTATATTAGTTTTTTTAGATAGTTCATACTGCGTAAGATTTTTTTCTTCTCTTAATTCTTTTAATCTCTCTGCAAATTTATTCATAGTATCTCCTTATTTTTAATTAGTATATACCAAATGGTAATAAAATGCTTGACATTTACCAAATGGTAACTATATAATGTGTGTATCAAATGTAAAAAGGGATAAATATGAAAAACTCAATTAAGATAGAAATTATTGAAAAGTTTATAAAGGAAAACAAAATAAGTAAAACAACGTTTTGCAAAATGTGCAAAATTAGTCCTAGTACGTTAAAGAAGATTATGACTAAAAATGAGAATTTTAAAATAATTGCACTTTTTAAAATTGCAAGAGTAATTAAAATTCAAGTATATCAAATGTTTAATTAGTGAGATTTTCGCTCTATAGCGGAGAAGGCGGGATATAACCGAAACTCCGTAAACGGAGACCTCTCGGTTGACGCAAGCGCCGAACCTAAAGGTTCAAACCCCACCTAAATTCGCAAAAAAAAGAGATGCTAAATTGCATCTCATTTTTTTGGCGGAGAAGGCGGGATTCGAACCCGCGCTACGGTTAACCCATACTACTCCCTTAGCAGGGGAGCCCCTTGAGCCTCTTGGGTACTTCTCCATAACTCAAATTAAATTATTTTGTATTAAGTTGTGTATTTTTTTGCTCCACTGCTAAGGGAACCGAAGCAGGGGCGTGACGCGTTAAGCAAATAGTTTGGTAAACTATTTGTAGCCAAAACGGCGAACAAACTGTGTTTGGAGTTGGCACGTAGTGACCTTGAGCCTCTTGGGTACTTCTCCATAACTCAAATTAAATTCAATAATCAAATTAAATAAAATCTAAATAAAATTAAAATTTATTATATTATTTAGT
>JAZONZ010000070.1:0-7630 GCA_045654765.1 Christensenellaceae bacterium | reverse complement strand
ACGTTGCAGTTGCTGTTGAAAAGGCTATGAACTAATTTTATAAAATTGTTTAATTAAATAAACCCCCGCTACTTTTGTTTAAGTAGCGGGGGTTTTATTGATTTTTAATTACTTAATTAAATTAGTTATAACTATAACTATGCGGTTTTAACCTGCATTTCCTTCCACTCGTCAACGTTTATCGTCATTATTCCAGAAACCCTTACGATAGGGGCTTCGCCAATAAATGCACGTTCATTTTGCCATAATCCGTCTTTATATACGCACTTAGTTTTATAAACCGTTATAATCATATTTAAGTTGCTACTTGTTACGTAGTCATCTTCAAACGTGTAAATATAGTATAGCGTATCAGTATCCTTTTTAATAACCCACATTAAAGACTCACTTTCATCGCCTAAAAACTTCAAGTTGCCACCCGTTGTTTTTTGGTTAGAATAAACTATTCCGTATTCATTTAAATAATTAGATAATACCGGCTTAGATTGATAATTTAATCCGTATTTAATATGGTCTGTTACATTGTATATAACTTCTTGGTGGTTATGGTCAAGAGAGCCTACTTCGTGACCTGGTAAAACTTCTTCGGGCTTATACACAAACTCTATCATAGATAGCCCTAAATCAGTTTCCTTGTCGCTCGGTGAATATTCCGAATATACCCACGACGCAAAAACCGAAGTAATTAGCATCGTTGAAAGTAATGCCAACAGTGCTGAAATTTTAGCAAGATGCTTTATTAACATTATTCACCTCGCTTTCAATTACACTAACAAGTTCTAAAAGCCACTTAACCTGCCTATTTGAAGTTAAGCGCACCCTCATAGCATAATTTTGATATTTTTTAACGTTTGATACGTTAGTAAAAATATATTTACTTTCAGTATAATCACTTGGGTTAAGTCCTACGTACGCATTAAGCGTTTTTCCACGCATTACAAGTTTTACAAGTGGTTTACCCTTAAGTTTATAAGTTTCACTAAACTTGCCTGTAATCACCCTTACACCATTGAGTTTTAATAACTCATTTTTAATTACTTCATACCTAATTTTTGCATAAGGCGATTTTCTTACGCGATATTTAAAAGTTAAAGCCTTTTTCTTCTTTAAGTCAGCAAAAGAAAATTCTTTCTTTTCAACAATTTCTTTTTCATATACCGTTAGACCGAATTGTTTAGCCATTTCGTCAATAAGTTCAATTGCCCAACGTACTTGTCTTTCAGACGTAAGTTTAAGGCGCATACTATAGTTTTTGAACTTTTTAACGTTTGATACGTCGGTATAAATATATTTGCTTTCAGCATAATCACTTGGGTTAAGCCCTAAAAACGCATTAAGCGTTTTACCACGCATAGCAAATTTAACAAGAGGTTTTCCTTTAATTTTATACGTTTCGCTAAACTTTCCGCTAATTACCCTTACACCATTAAGTTTTAATAACGCATCTTTTATTACTTCATACCTAATTTTTGCATTAGGCGATTTCCTTAAGCGATATTTAAAAGTTAAAGATTTTTTCTTCTTTAATTTATCAAACGGATATAAACTATCTTCAATAATTGTAGATTTTTCACGAATAGTTAAGCCGTTTTTATTTGCTAAATCTAAAATAAGTTCGATTATCCAACGCGTTTTACGTTCGCTTGTCGCTTTCACACGCATAGGATAATTTTTAAATGATTTACTACTAGAAACGTCTTCAAATATATACTTTGTATTTTGATATTCAATTGGATTAAGCCCTAAATACGCGTTAAGAGTTTTACCACGAATAGCAAAACGAATAATAGGCAAGTTTTTGTATTTATAAGTTTTATATTTTTTGCCTTCTATCAAACGAACGGAATTTATGCGTTGCAATAAATCAACAATTTTAAAATATCTTTCTTTAGTTATTTTAGGCGCTTTATTTAATTTTTCATTAAACGAAAGCGATAACCCTTTTATATTCAAAAAAGTTTGACTATTACTATCTTCAATTTCAGTTTCTTTGTTTAATTTTAAAAGTTCGTTATCATCAGTAACTGAAAGTTCTTCATTTACAACTTCAGCGGTCAATGGTTCGCTTTTATCAACGCTTTCGCTATCCGTTTCGCTGATTTTAGCGGTATTATCCCCGCTTGTTATAATAGTCAATCTTTTTGCCCTTTCTTTTTCTAATTTTTTATCTAAATACGGACCTGCAAACATTGCCACAATTACAAGAACAATACAAATCCAACCGGCAGGCGATTGCATAAACTTAATAAAACTTCCTATAAATGGTATACGCTCGCCATGATAAATCGCTATCATTTGGTCGTAATATACCGGCATTACGTCTACTCTTGGCTCATTATCGCCTTGAAGCATATAATACGTTCCGTTTTCTTTCGTGTGCACGATTTGAACTATACGATGTACTACAAGCATATCGTCATACCTATACACCACTATATCGTAAAGTTTAAGGTCCTTTTCTTCGGGAACATCATAAGTTATAATCAAATCAAAAGTATCAAATTGGTCGTTTAAGTTATTTTCAATTAAATAATCATTTTTCTCGTGTTTTTTAGACATTGAGTCTGAATTTACCACACGAAATACGGGGATTTGCCCCATTGAAATTTCTTTTGTACAAGCAACCATTGTTGAAAGAACGAAGGCTATCAAAAAAAGTACACTAAAAATTAAGGAAACTACTTTATCAATAAATTTCCAAATTGTTTCACTTTTTGATTGAGTTTTATTTACTTCGGCTAAAATTTTATCATCTTCTGCGCCAGACTGAATCAATTTGCAAGATAATTTCATAATAATTATCACTATTGCAATTGAAACTACGGTCAGCAAAACGATAATAAGCAAACTTAAAGTAAATATATAAATGTCAAAAGCCGTCATCTTACGCCTCTTTGGTTACTATGCTTTACTTTTTTAGAATTTTTAAGTATTTCTTAAAATAGGGCAAAAAGCCTCCCGCATTTTGCGGTGGCTTTTTGCTTAAATTTAAATTTTAATTATTATTGTGGTTGTTATGGATTTACAGTTCCGTTTCCAGAAAGAACGTCAATACCATCAGAAACTTTAACTATAACGTTACCAGCATGCAATAATGCTTGTTGGAAAGCAGCATATTCAACGTAAGTATCTAATACTAATTGTCCACCAGGAATATTAGGGTTTAAAAATACTTGTTCAAGTAATGCATCTGCATCATATTCGATGTAGAAATATTCTCCAAGACCGTCATCATTTTCATCAACTTTAGTCCAAGTAATAGTGTTTTCTTCATTAAACGCACCATCTGATTCGTTGAAGAAACCAAACACTTTTGTTGCACTTTCGTTAGCAATTGTTGAGTCGTAGTTGCCTTCAGAATCTACTTTGTAAACGAACGTATTACCCGTAGTAAATGCTACTTCAGTAGGAACACCATCTCTCTTAACGTCAATTGATGCTGCTGCAAATGGAGTAAACTTAATAGTAAGTTTTGCTTCGTTACTATCAGTTGATTCAACCCTTAATTCAGCAACGTGGTTAGTACCTTCTTCTTGGTCGATTACGAATTTAGCATTAGAAGTAATAGTGTATTCACCGTTAGCACCCGTTTGAGTTGCTTCTGTAATACCTAAAGATAATTCAAGATACTTATCTTGAATATCATCTGATGCAGAATACGCCCAGTTAGCATAAACGCCACCGATTATTACGCATAATAATAATGCAATTAATCCACTTAATTTTTTCATAAATATCTCCTTTTTTATGATGGCTATATCGCCTTCATAGATTAGATTTATAACATAAATATAAACCATTTTAATTTTTATGTCAAGTACTTTTATATTTTTATACTATATAAATTATCCTTAATTTATATTTATTGATATTTATTTTAAATATTTTTTAATTAAAATAAGTAGTTTAAAAATTAAAACCTAGCACGCTATTTCACTTTATTTGAATGTAGCGTGTTTTTTATATAAAAACAGCACACTGCAATTACAATACAGTGTGCTGTTTTCGTTTAAAAATATATTAAAATTTAAAACTTGCTTACGTAGCGAAGTGCTAATTATAATCCTATATAAATAGCAAGGAATAAAAAGAGCGTAGAAATTATAAATAATAGAAACTGGAATAAACCTGTTTTCTTTAACCATTTAACGAAACTTATATTTGCTAAACTTAAACCTATAACTAAAGTAGCACAAGTTGGGAATAATACGTTTGTATAACCATCAGCAAATAAAAACGTTAATATTATAATATTAACACTTAAACCTTCTATCGGCAATAACGTAAGTAGCGGAATAAGTAAAACCGCCTTTGAAGATGCACCTGGAATAAAAAATTCAAAACCTAATATAAGTAAATACAACAATAATACCGCAAGGTATGGATTTTGTGACGATAAAAAGGTATGGCAGTAATAAAAAAGCGTGTGTAATATATTACCTTGTTCAGCGATATACTTAACGCTAAACGCTAATAATACAACAATGATAGACGGTGCTAAATCTTTTACCCCTTCTAAAAATATTTTAAAAGTGCTTTTTGCTCCACCTAAAAGTTTTATTCCAACGATAAACGACCCTACTACGAAGGTTACTGCCATAAGTACCATACTTATACCGAGTTTAGATATAAATGGAATTGCACTTGCTAATATAAGAACGCCAAGCGCTGAAACAAAAATATAAACAGCCATTTTCGCTTTTTTGGTAAGTGCTTTTTTATCTTCAATAGACAATGAAGCAAATTCGTTTACACTTTCTAAGTGTGCGTTCTTTTTCTCGTCATTTTTCGCCATACGTATTAAAAACAATGATGTAAGCACGTAAAATACAGCAAAAAGCATTAACCTAAACCAAAGTCCGTCAAAAATCGTTACTGGTATTTGCGAACTTGAAATTGCTATTCCTATAGTTAAAGGGTTAAATAAGGCTACGGTAAATCCTACGCCGGTAGTTATCAAAACTAAACTAATGGCAAGTGTTGGACTCCATTTTAACGCCTTAGAAAACGATAAAAATAATGGAAATAATATTAGTAATTCTTCTTGAAGTCCAAAACAAGATGCTAAAAGCATCATAACAAACGTAATAACCCAAATTGCAGTATATCTTTTATTGATATATTTATTTACGATAAGTGAAACGATTGCGTAAAGCCCACCCGTTTTATCAAGAACTTTGAAAGTTCCACCTAACACTAAAATTACAATAATAACTTGAATTATAGTAAAATTACCGTTACCCACGATAAGTGCTTCAAACGGAGCAGTAAACCAGCGCCATATTGGAAGCCTAGTAGTGCTTTCAATAAAATGAAAAGAGCCGGGTAAAACTTTTTCGCCATCAAAATCATAAGTTCCCGCAGGAATAATAAAAGTTAAAATTCCAACAAATACCATAATTCCTAACAATATAAAGCAAACGGAAATAAAACTTTTAACGCCAAATTTCACGTTTGATATTGATTGATTATTACTTGAATCCGCTTTAATTTCAGTAGGTGTTTCAGTTTGATTTTTCATTTGTGTTTTCAACCTCCTTAATTTCATTTTCCTTTTTAGGTTTAAAGATAAAATCCACCATTTTATTTTTAAATACGGTAGACAATAAAACAACGACTATAATTACGACTAAAATAATATACGAAACTATAGGCGAAGAAGACGTTGTAATTTTAACACCCGCCCATAACGTAACTAAAATATCAGGCACAGGACCTAAAAGAGTTATAATAGTGTATTTCCACCATTTTATACCACTATTAGCCGTAATTGTGTGAATAATTAAAAATGGAACAAACGGGGCTAAATATGCAAGTAAAATAAACTTGTAAATAGACATTTTGCTATTTTTAATTTTTTCTTCAATTTCTTTTCTTTGCTCTATTTGTTTTTTAGTGCTAAACATTCTAAACGAACGAGATAATAAAAATAATATTTGGCTAGCAATAAAAATTGACAAAGTAACGTGAAGAGCACCCCACCAAAGCCCGTAACTAACTGCTAACGCTAATTGAATTGGCACTGATGAAATTATAGGAAAGAAAAAACACGCCACGATAATTATAGCAATACTAATTATTCCTATTATTCCAAGGTCGATAACGTATTCTTTAACTATTTCAACACCGGTAGTCATTTGAGAAAATAAAAAAGATATCGTTTGCCAGTTAAGTATAGAAAAAATTATGATTGCAGTTAAAATCGTAATTACTGTGGTTAAAATAATAATATTTTTTTTATTTTTAACCATCATACGCCTCCTTGCTTGCCTTAGCCCATCTATCATCGTAAAGATTATGTATTTCTTCTGCCGAGAGCATCCACTTAGTCATCATTTCTTTATTATCAATTAACTTAAAGTTAAAATAATCGTTTTTATAATATAAATCAAATTCGTACGCTAAAGATATAGTTAACGAGAAAACTCCGTTTGCTTCAAAAAACAATTCAACGTCCTCACCCTTATAACTACCCTTATAAGTAAGTCCTTTATTTGTAAGAGTTAAACAGCCCTTTCCTAAACGTAGCATAGAATTATTATTATCTAACTTTCTTGTGTTTAATTTATTTATTTCTACTTGTGCATTAAGTATAAAGTTATCATCTAAAATTTCTTTGGACACTTGTTTGCGTTGCCATTTAAACCACTCGTCAACGTTTTTAAAAGGTAATTCTTTATCTTTATTCGTAGAAAAAATATCGTAATATTTATCCATTTTAACTGAAAAACCACAACTACTGCAAGTCATTTCGTCATTTACAGTTGAAAAAATACCTTCTTTTAAACAATGCGGACATTTATAAATTATATTCTCTAATCCACTTATATTAGGCTTTTTGCCTTCGTAGGCTACTTTTTCTACTCTACCGTTCCACTCGTTAAACTTAAACTCTGTTAAAAGTTTTTCATACAATTGTTCTTCCGAGTTATTTTTAAAATCGTTATTATCAAAAAGTTTTGAGTACGTTACCGTTATTTTACCTTTTTTAATATCCGCAGAATATCGTGTTCTCGTAAAATATGCACCGTTTAATTTTACTAAAATAACGGGTAGTTTAAGTTTCATTAAAAACTTCATCGTTGCAATATTTATAGGATGTTGCGAACCTGACGTTGATTGTATGCCCTCAGGAAATAAAATAATATTTCCGCCGTTTTTAATCGCTTCAAACATTTGCTTAATTGATTGAGTATCAGGCTGATATAAATATTTAGCAATTACCCCTAATTTTTTCATAAGCGGATAAATTGATTTTTGAAAAATGTTTTGATAGCCACAAACGTAGTAATTATCCAAACTTTTAAGACCTGCCGACACGTAAATATAATCATCACGAGATGCGTGTTGACACAAATAAATTACTTGCTTTTTTTGATAAGGCAAAAAACTTTCGTCATAAACAAAAGAAACGTTACGTTTTTTACAAATGCCCCTAAAAACAGCCCTAACAATAGTAGCCAAAAACTTGTTAGGTTTTTTTATTTTTCTATATTTAAAATCAGTGTGAAAATCTTTTCCCATATTGTTATTATACCACTTTTTTAAAACTTTTCAATATAGATTGTACTATTTTTAACTCAAAAAGACAATCAAAAATATACAACTTATAAAAATCTTTTTATAAAAT
>JAZONZ010000069.1:0-4422 GCA_045654765.1 Christensenellaceae bacterium | reverse complement strand
AATTCTTTTATTTTAGGTATATCTTTATTCGTTATTTTCTTGTATTTATAACCTACGTAGGTTTTTTTAAATCTATTTATATGATTTCTTTGACCGCTAAATTTACCGCCTTGAAAATTTTCCATTTCAAAATAATCGTATAAATAATCGCTCCATTTTCTATTGTAAAAACTTTCAATATTAGCGTATCTTTTGTTCAAGTATTCTAAAAAACTCTCGTCAACGCAGTTAAATTCTAAATTTAATTCGTTTTTTACGCAATAATTTTCTATTTGAGTTATAGCCTCGTCCACGTTTTCGCCTATAGGTGGAAAAAAACAGCATCTTTTATTAGAAAAATTTGCTTTTATTATTAAAGTGTTCTTATATACGCAAATTTCTTGATTAAAAGTGTTTTTCCACATATACATAACGCCAACTGATAAATCACACACGTTGTACGGATTGTTTTTAGTATAATGTTGTATAAGTTTTAAATCTTTATTTGTAAATTTTCTAAATGATAACATAATTTAAGAAAAAGGGATTTTACTCCCTTTTAATTTTTTTATTTTTTATTTTTCTCTTCAAGCATAACGACTATATCGTTTAATCTATCTAAATCGTCTGTCGTATAATAGTCAATATAAATTCTACCCTTTTTGTCGTTACCGATGGCTGAAACTTTTGTTCCAAACGTTTGTTGCATACGAGAAATTAAATCTTTAACTTCTACGCCTATATTAGACTTTTTAGCACGCTTTTTCTCTTTTTCTTCTGGGTTAAGAATCTCTTTTACCGCTTTTTCAGTATCTCTAACAGATAAACCGTCTCTAATAATTCTATTTGCGAGTTTAATTTGGTCTTCTTTACTTAAAGTTACTATCGACCTTGCGTGGCCTGAAGAAACTTTTCCGTCACTAACGAGTTTAATAACTTCATCAGTTAAACTTAAAAGCCTTAACGTGTTAGCAACCGCTGAACGACTTTTACCTATTCTCTCCGATAGTTCTTCTTGCGTTAAGCCGTAATCGTCCATAAGTTGTTTCATAGCGTTACCGGCTTCAATAGGATTTAAATCTTCTCTTTGTAAGTTTTCAATTAAAGATATTTCTTTAATTCGCCTTTCGTCATACTCTTTTATAATGGCAGGAATTGTCTTTTTGCCGGCAATTTTAGAGGCTCTAAATCTTCTTTCGCCAGCAATAATCATATATTTTCCGTCATCACATTTTTGAACAACGATAGGCATTATAACACCGTTTATTTTTATTGAACTTGCAAGTTCTTCAAGTGCTTTTTGGCTAAATACCTTTCTTGGTTGATTAGGGTTAGCAAAAACGTCTTTTAAATCTAATTCGTAAACGCTATTTGCAATATCTTCTTTGGTAATGCCTAGATTTTTTGAATAATCGTCTTCTGTTGTTTGAAATAAAACAGATAAACCTTTTCCACCTAAACCTTTCTTTACAGCCATTTTATGCCTCCATCTTAATTAAAAATTCTTTTGTTAAATCGTAATAAGCCTTTGCTCCCTTTGATTTTGCATCGTGTAGCATTACGGGAACACCGTGACTTGGTGCTTCTGAAACTCTAATATTTCTTGGAATTACAGTTTTAAATACCTTTTCACCGAAAAATCCTCTTATTTCATCAGCAATTTGCCTTGAAACAAGTGCTCTACCATCATACATTGTAAGTAAAACACCCGTTATTTCAAGATGTGCGTTTAAATGTTTTTTAACAAGTTTAATTGAGTTCATAAGTTGTGATAAACCTTCTAATGCAAAATACTCGCACTGAATAGGTATAATTAAATTATCGCTTGCCGTTAACGCATTTATCGTTAATAGGCCAAGAGATGGCGGACAATCAATACAAATATAATCATAACTTCTTTTTATACTTTTTATTGCATCAGCAAGCCTTTTTTCTCTATTTTTAACGTAAACAAGTTCAACTTCAGCACCCGCCAAATCAATACTTGAAGGCAATAAATATAAATTGTCTATATCGGTTGGAATAACCGCTTCTTGAACGGGCATTTCATCAATTAAAACGTTATATACCGAATTTTTAACACCGCTTTTATTTATGCCTAAACCCGTTGTAGCGTTCCCTTGAGGGTCCATATCTATTAAAAGGACCTTTTTGCCAAGTGAGGCTAACGAGTAAGACATATTTATGCAACTTGACGTTTTACCAACGCCACCTTTTTGGTTGGAAAATACTATAATTTTTCCCATATATAAATTCCTTTTTATTAAAACAAAGTTTTAATAACTTTTATTTTTTCTTATCGTTTTTATTCTTGTGAAGAATTATCTTCTTGCGGTTTGCTATCACCGTTTTGAGTAGAGTTATCGTCATCGCCTTTACTGTCTACATTATCGCCGTCACTCTCAATAACGCCTTCTTTTCTCATAGTTCTTTCCATTTTTTCAAAAGGATTTGATTGAGTTAAAGAATCTCTTTCTTCCATTATTTTCATAATTTCTTCAACGCTCATACCTTCCATAAGCATATCAACTTCATCTTGATAAATAGTTTCTCTTTCTACTAATAATCTTGCCATATTATCAAGTTCTTTTCTATGCTTAGTTAAAAGTTCAGTTGCTTTTTTATGAGCATTTTTTATGATAGTTTCTACTTCAATATCAATAATTTTAGCAAGTTCTTCCGAATAGGTTGCTCTTGTTTGCATATCTTTACCGATAAACACTTGGTCGCCACCGCCATAGTTAACAGGACCTATCTTATCTGACATACCCCACTCGGTTACCATTTTTCTTGCTCTACTAGTTACAACGCTAATATCGTTTGATGCGCCAGCCGAAATATCTTTAATTACAAGTTCTTCAGCAACCCTACCACCTAAAGTCATAACTATATCGTCTAATAGTTTACTCTTTTCTATATGATTATTATCGTTATCAGGTCTAGTCATCGTATAACCAGCCGCCATACCCCTTGGAATTATTGAAACTTCTTGAACAGGGTCACAACTAGGTAAAACTCTTGCAAGAATTGCGTGTCCAGCCTCGTGATATGCTGTAATTCTCTTGTCAGTTTCAGTTACGACACGACTTCTCTTTTGAGGACCTATTATTACTTTATTTATGGCTTCGTACAAATCAACGTTTGTTATCGCTTTTCTATCTTGCCTTGCAGCAAGTATAGCAGCCTCGTTTAATAAGTTTGCAAGGTCAGCGCCACTAAAACCAGCAGTCATTCTTGCAATAACTTTAAAGTTTACGTCTTTTGCAAGCGGTTTATTTCTTGCGTGAACTTTTAATATAGCCTCTCTACCCCTAACGTCAGGCATATTAACGTAAACTTGTCTATCAAATCTACCTGGCCTCATTAAAGCAGGGTCTAATATATCAGCCCTATTCGTTGCAGCAATAATTATAATGCCGTCATTTGCATCAAAGCCGTCCATTTGAACAAGCAACTGGTTAAGTGTTTGCTCTCTTTCATCATTACCACCACCAAGACCAGCGCCCCTATGTCTACCAACAGCGTCAATTTCGTCTATGAACACAATACAAGGCATACTCTTTTTAGCCATAGCAAATAAATCTCTTACCCTACTTGCACCCACACCAACGAACATTTCAACAAAGTCAGAACCTGAAATTGAGAAAAATGGAACGTTTGCTTCGCCGGCAACAGCCTTAGCAAATAACGTTTTACCCGTTCCCGGAGGGCCTACGAGTAATACACCCTTAGGTATTTTTGCTCCTAAGTTTGAGAACTTTTTAGGATTTTTTAAGAATTCAACGATTTCTTGTAATTCTTGCTTTTCTTCTTCAGCGCCAGCAACGTCACTAAAACGCACTTTAACGTTTTGATTAACTCTTGCTTTTGTTTTGCCAAAATCCATAGCCGATTTGTTTTGTCCGTTAACTTGCTTAAACATTAACGACATTAAAAGTATGCCAACGCCGATAATTAAAATAGGGAATAATAACGAAGATAATAACGAACCTTCGTTAGGGTCGGTATAATCAATCTCAACGCCACAAGACGCAAGAACGTCTAAAATGTTATCGCTAAAGAAATCACTACCCGAACTTCTTGCGTAACTTGCCGTGTACCTTTCAGCATATTGTCCCCTTACCGTTTTTACGTAACCCGTGAGATTGTAGCCGTCAACCACTATCATTTCAATTCTATTCTCAATATCATTTGTGTTTATCCAAATATGCTCAATCATACCTTCTCCGCCAACACGAACGGGAACGTAACCCTCTTTTATATTGCCTTCTTCATCTTCCGGTGCAGTGAGTTCAATGCCCGCATAACTTAAAAATTCAGTTGTGCTAACTTCTTTTACCGAAAAAGAGTTGATTAAAAAAGTGGAAACTAACCCTATAACAATAATGCCAAGAATTAAGTATATCCAAATTTTTGAATTTGATTTTTTCATTTAAGCCTACG
>JAZONZ010000068.1:0-13122 GCA_045654765.1 Christensenellaceae bacterium | reverse complement strand
ATATAAACGCACGAAGATAAAAAATTTAAAATTATGCTCAAAAGATAGAAAATTTATAATAAAAATTATATACACTATTTTTGAAAACAAAAAAGTTAATATTAAAGATTGTTTTGAAAAGAAAGCCATTTGGTGCGGATTACTTCATCATATTCACATAAAACCAATAAGCGAGCCTATGCAAGAATTTTTTAACCTTATGCGTAAAAAAGGTAATTTATCGGCGTATTCTCCTTTTGAAAAGGCAATGAGTGAAAACGACGTTATTTTGGCTACGAAAATATTAAAAAATCAAAAAGGCGAAAGTTCGTTACTTCGTAATTTGAACTACATATTAAGTAGGTGTAAAACTGACGAAGAAATTGAAACGGTATTAAATAGTATTGATAGTCAAAACAAAGTCGTTTTAATTCAATTATTGTTACAATATGCGTTTTATAAATTTGAAGGTGCAAGAAACTTTAAATTTACAAGATTTAATATGGTTAAAGTTCACGAAGAAACTAAGGAAGAAATTTCAAAAAGAAAGTCCGTATTAGATAAAGACTTAGCAACAAAGGCAAAAAATTTAATTTATCATAAACTTGAAAGTGCTTTAAAAAATAAACTTGGCAAGGTATATATTGAAGACGATATGTACTCGATAGCAGTTCCTATACAAGAAAACACTTCAAACGGTGGTTTAGGCGTATTACCTCGTGGCTCGAAAATTGCTATTGAAAAAGGTAAAAAAATTCGTGCTTTTACATATTGGGAAAAAGTTAACGATATTGATTTAAGCGTAATAGGCGTTACAAAAGACGGCACTCAACACGAGTTTTCTTGGCGTACGATGTATGAAAATCAATCGCCGGGTATAGTATATTCAGGCGATACGACTTCGGGTTATAAAGGTGGCGTTGAATATTTTGATATAGACGTTAAAAAATTCAAAAAAGAACACCCTGAAATTAAAAAGTTAGTATTTTGTAATAACGTTTATTCCGAAATGCCTTTTAAAGATTGCGTTTGTAAAGCGGGCTATATGCTTAGAGCCGTTAAAGATAGCGGAAAAGCATATGAATATAAAACAGTTCAATCATCGTTTATAATTGATGCCGATAGCACTTTTGCTTACTTGTTTGGAATAGATTTAGACGAGTCTACGTTTATATGGCTTAATTCAAATAAGCAAAGTAGTGAAATTATTGCTGGAAGAACTAACGTGGGCTTTTTATTAGACTATTTTGAATACACGTCCGTAATAAATATAGGTTCGTTATTTAAAATGATGGCTACTGAAATTGTTGACAATCCGCTTGATGCTGACGTGATAGTTTCTAATACCGATTACGAAGGATGTGAAGAAAAATTAAATATTAAAAGTTATGATTTTGAAAAAGTTACGGCATTACTTAAATAAAGATTAAACGGCGATAAAATTTATCGCCGTTTAAATTTTTAGTCTTGTTCTTTTTGAGTTTTCTTAGTGTTTTTTGTAACTTCGTCTACCTTTTGAGTTACCATATTTTGTCCATCTTTAATTATTTGTCTTGCCTTATGAGAGTTGGCAACGAGTAAAGCACCGCCAATCATACCCATAATAAGACCGCAAACAAATATTTTACCGTCCATAATTCCCCCTATGAAGTTTTCACTTCAAAATAAGTATGTGTCGAAAAAAGTCAAATTATACAAAAAAATAATACGGATTAAAAAACGCTTGTAAAAAATAATAAAAATTGTTATACTTTTAGTATGAAATATATGGCTTTTGATATAGGTGATAAAAGAATAGGCGTTGCCGTTAGCGACCCGTTTTGCTCTATGGCGTTACCGCTTGAAACGTATTACCGTAAAAATTTTAAAAAAGATTTAGAATATTTGGCAAATTTAGCAAAGTCAAGGTACGTTGACGTTATTGTGTGTGGTTTACCCCTTAATTTTGATGGTAGTGAAAGTGAGCAAACTTTAAAAACCAAATCTTTTGTAGAAGAATTAAAGAAATACACAACTATTCCCATCGTTTTTGAAGATGAAAGGTTTACAAGTTTAGAAGCAGAACGCATTTTAATTGAAGGCAACGTAAAACGTCAAGATAGAAAAGCGGTTATTGATAAAATTGCGGCTTCATACATATTAGAAAGTTATATGAATAGAGTTAAAAGGAATTAAGAGTGATAAAATATTTAAGAGGCAACGAATCGTTCGTTGCCTCAATTTTATTTTAAGCAATAATTAAGCAAGTTTTAAAGCGGTAATTCCAACGTTAGCATTAGTTAAATCGGCGGCACCTTGATTAAGAAGCGTCAAAGTAGATGGTGCGGTTGTTTGTATTAAAATAGTTTTTGATGAATCAATATCTCCAGCTTCACTTGTAGTTAGGGTGGAAATAGTTGCTCCATTTAATTGTAAGGCCACGTTAATAGGACTTGTCGATTCTCCGCTCACAGAATAAGTTACGAGATAATAACCTACGTCTAAATTGATAGCGTTATCTGAAACGGAACTTGTAGAAGACGGCGTAGCCAACGATAAAACTAACGGTGAATTTTCAGTAGTCGGTATTGTTCCCGTTCCCGTTGCATATATGGCATCACTTGTGCCTGCTTCGCCTTGCGGACCTTGCGGACCGACTTCGCCTTGCGGACCTTGTGGGCCCGTTAAGCCCGTTGGACCTGCTGGACCTTGTGGACCAACTTCGCCTTGAGGACCTTGTGGACCCGTTGCACCAGCCAAGCCCGTTGGACCTATTGGACCTTGTGGACCAACTTCACCTTGCGGACCTTGTGGACCGGTTGCACCCGTTAAACCCGTTGGACCTACTGGACCTTGCGGACCAACTTCACCTTGCGGACCTTGTGGACCGGTTGCACCCGTTAAACCCGTTGGACCTGCTGGACCTTGCGGACCAACTTCACCTTGAGGACCTTGTGGACCGGTTGCACCCGTTAAACCCGTTGGACCTGCTGGACCTTGCGGACCAACTTCGCCTTGTGGACCTTGCGGACCGGTTGCACCCGTTAAGCCTATTGGACCTTGTGGACCGGTTGCGCCTGTTAAACCTATTGGACCTTGCGGACCGGTTGCTCCTGTTAAACCTATTGGACCTTGCGGACCGGTTGCACCCGTAAAACCTCTTGGACCTTGTGGACCGGTTGCACCCGTAAAACCTCTTGGGCCTTGCGGACCTATCGGGCCTATAGGACCTGTTGGACCTATCGGGCCTTGTGGTCCCGTTGGACCTTGCGGACCTCTTGGGCCTTGTGGTCCTACAACATAATTATTGCGGTAAGGGTAATTATTTCGTCTATTACAACAAAAATATAAACACATTATTTTTTCATCCTTAACAGTATATTTTTTTTGATGCGCATCAATAATATTTTATGATAAAAAAATTCAACTTGTTACTATGTAAACATTGCTAAATAAAAATTAGTATGTTATAATATTATAGTTAGAGAAAATTTATCTTTGAGGTTAAAAATGTATAAAATAGTTAGCAAAAAATATTTAAATAGTACCGTTGTACAAATGGATATATTAGCGCCATACGTAACAAAAAAGGCAAAAGCCGGTCAGTTTATAATATTAAGAGTAGATAATGAAGGCGAAAGAATTCCTTTAACTATTGCAAGTATAGATAAAGACAAAGGTCTTGTAACAATTATATTTCAATTAGTTGGCGGAACAACTATTAAATTGAGCAAACTAAACGAAGGCGATTATATTAGTGATTTTGTAGGGCCTTTAGGAAAACCAACAAAAATCGAAGGTTTAAAAAAGGTTTGTATCGTAGGTGGTGGTGTTGGTTGTGCAATAGCGCTTCCCGTTGCAAAAGCACTTAAAGATGCGGGTGCTGAAGTTACTTCAATCATAGGTTTTAGAAATAAAGATTTAGTTATTTTAGAAGATGAGTTTAAACAATGTTCTAACAAGTTAGTCGTTATGACTGATGACGGCAGTTATGGTAGGCACGGTAACGTATGTGTTCCGTTAAACGAGGCTTTTGATAGTGGCGAAACTTTTGATGAAGTTATAACTATTGGACCCGTTATTATGATGAAATTCGTAACTTTAGCGACTAAACCAACGGGAATACCTTGCACCGTTTCAATGAATTCTATTATGATTGACGGTACTGGTATGTGTGGCTGTTGTAGGTTAACCTTAAATCAAAATGGTAAAAAGGTTACTAAGTTTGCTTGTGTAGACGGTCCTGATTTTAACGGCTACGAAGTTGATTTTGATGAATCTATGCTAAGGGCTACAATGTATAGCGATTTTGAAAAAACGGAAAGAGAGGATAGTTGTAATTTATTAAAACAAGGGGAAACTAATAATGGCTAATATAAATTTAAGTAAAGAAAAAACGAAAATGCCTATGCAAGACGCTGTTTCAAGGGGTAAAAACTTTGAGGAAGTTGCAACGGGCTATACTTATGAAATGGCTGTTAACGAAGCGAATAGGTGTTTAGATTGTAAAAATCCTGTTTGTATAAAGGGTTGTCCCGTTTCTATTGATATTCCTAGTTTTATAAGAGAAATTAAAAACGGCGATATAAATAAAGCGTACTCTATCATAAATAAAACGTCTTCGCTACCAGCAATTTGCGGTAGGGTTTGTCCGCAAGAAACTCAATGCGAAGCAAAATGTGTTAGAGGATTAAAAGGCGAACCCGTTGCTATCGGTAGACTTGAAAGATTTGTGGCAGACAACGTTACTTCTATTGAAAGTAACGATATTGTAAATAATGGAATTAAAGTTGCAGTCGTAGGCTCTGGCCCAGCAGGTTTATCTTGTGCTGGAGATTTGCGTTCATACGGCTATGACGTTACCGTTTTTGAGGCACTTCATACCGAAGGTGGCGTTTTAAGTTATGGTATTCCTGAATTTAGGCTTCCAAAAAGTATTGTAAAAAAAGAAGTTGAAAACTTAAAAAACAAGGGCGTAAACTTTGTTTGTAACGTTGTTATAGGTAAAACTTTATATATTGAAGATTTATTTTTAGAAGGTTTTAAAGCAGTGTTTATAGGTTCGGGTGCTGGTCTTCCTAACTTTATGGGAATAGAAGGCGAAACGTTAAAAGGCGTTTACTCGGCAAACGAATTTTTAACGAGAAGTAACTTAATGAAGGCTTATGAAGATAGTAGTAGAACGCCTATCATAAAAGGTAAAAACGTTGCCGTTATAGGTGGCGGTAACGTTGCTATGGACGCTGCAAGAACTGCGTTAAGACTTGGCGCTGAAAACGTTTATATCGTATATAGGCGTTCGTTAGAAGAGTTGCCAGCGAGGGCGGAAGAAGTTGAAAACGCTATGGAAGAAGGCATACAATTTAAACTTTTAACAAATCCTATTAAAATAAACGGCTTCTTTGATGAGAACGACAAGCGAAACGCAAAAAACGGCTTTGTTACAAGCATTGAATGTATTCAAATGCAACTTGGCGAGCCAGATGAAAAGGGTAGGCGTAGACCTATTCCTATTGAAAATAGTAATTTCACTATGGACGTTGACGTTGTTGTTATGGCAATAGGAACTTCGCCAAATCCGCTTATTAAAGAAACGACTAAGGACTTAGAAGTTAACAAATGGGGCGGAATTGTTATTGATGAAAATGGTCTTACTTCAATTCCCGGCGTATATGCTGGTGGAGACGCTACTTCGGGCTCGGCAACGGTAATTACCGCTATGGGCGCTGGTAAAAAATCGGCGAAAGCGATTGACGAATATTTAAAAAACAAAAAATAAAAGGTGTAAATATGGTTAAAGTTGATATTATTTCAGGATTTTTAGGTGCGGGAAAAACTACTCTTATTAAAAAGTTATTTTCTTCTTGCTTTACAAAAGAAAAAGTCGCTTTAATAGAAAATGAATTTGGCGAAATAGGAATTGACGGTGCTTTCTTAAAAGAAAGTGGAATAAATATTAAAGAAATCAATTCGGGTTGCATTTGCTGTTCACTTGTTGGTAATTTTGAAAAATCTCTCGTTGAACTTATTGAAACTTATTCGCCTGATAGAATTATTATCGAGCCTTCGGGAGTTGGTAAACTTTCTGACATTGTGTCTGCGTGCGAAAGGGCTGAGGCTGATATTAAAATAAATATCGTATGTACCGTTGTAGACGGTGGCAAATGTAAAATGTATCTTAAAAACTTTGGCGAGTTTTATATAGACCAAATTCAAGAAGCAAATACTATCGTTTTATCTAAAACTGATAAATTAACTGAAACGCAAATTATAACCGCTTGTGAACTTATTAAAAATTACAATCCAACGGTTACGATAATTACTACGCCTATCACTCAACTTGACGGCGAACTGCTTTTAGAAAATTTAGAAGACAACGTTTCTTTAGTTGATATGCTTATTGAAGAAGTTAAAAAGAATAATTCACGTCATCATCATCACGACCACGAGTGCTGTTGTCACGACCACGAGCATGAAGACGACCACGAGTGTCATTGTCACGACCACGAGCATGAAGACGACCACGAGTGTTGTTGCTACGACCATGAGCATGAAGACGACCACGAGTGTTGTTGCCACGACCATGAGCATGAAGATGGCCACGAGTGTTGTTGTCATCACCATCACCACGATGCTGACGAAGTGTTTAGTAGTTGGGGCGTTGAAACGCCTATTTCATATTCAAAAGAGCAACTCGAAGATATATTACAGCAATTAACTACTGAAAAATACGGCGTAATATTGCGTTCAAAAGGCGTAGTTAAGGGCAGTGATATTGATAAATGGTATTATTTTGATTTTGTTGCTGGCGATTATGAAATAAGAGAAGGTAATCCCGATATTATAGGTAAACTTTGTGTTATCGGTAGCAAAATTGACAAAGAAAAAATAAGTCAATTGTTTTTAAGGAGATAATATGGCTGGTATTCCCGTAGTTTATATAAGGGGGCTTTTGGAAAGCGGAAAAACAACGTTTTTGCAAGACGCTATTATAAAGGGCGATTTTGGAGACGTGGGCAAGTCACTTATATTAGCCTTAGAGCAAGGCGAAATTGAATACGATATTGAACTTTTAAAAAAATACAAGTCAAACGTAGTATATATTGAAAGCAAAGAAGATTTTAACAAAGAAAATATTGCTAATATTGTAAGAGAAAATAAACCAGACGTTATATTTTTAGAAAGTAACGAAATGTGGAATATGGAAAGTATAGAGTTTCCATCATATTTTGACTTTCAGCAAGTTATGTGTATGATAGACGGCACTACTTTTGCAACTTATCTAAACAATATGCGTCAAAAGTTTGTTGATATGATAAAGGGTAGTGATATAGTTTTAATAAATAGGTGCAAGCCTACGAGTGAAACTTCTTCATTTAAGCGTAACGTTAAAATGATAAATGCTAATTGTACGCCTATTGCCATTGATGAAAACGGCAACGTTTTAAATCTTGAAAGCGACTTGCCTTTTGATTTAAAGGGGGAAATTATAAAGTTAGATTTATCGCAGTTTGGCGCTTGGTATATTGATACTTTTGACCAAAAAGATAGATATAACAATAGGGTTGTAGAATTTGATTGTATGGCTGTATTTGATAAAAAACTACCGCCAAAATCTTTTATTGCAGGAAGACTTGCAATGACGTGTTGCGTTGACGATATTCAACTAATAGGGCATTTATGCGCATACACAGGTAGCGTTAAATTAAAAAATCAAAGTTGGATTCATTTAAAAGCAAGAATTCACTATTTAAATTTTAGGGGAAGTAGTGAAGAACAAGTAGTTTTAGAGTTAATATCTTTAAACGAAATTGCCGAGCCTAAAAAAGAAGAAATATTAGTAACGTTAAATTAAATAAAAAACGACCTAAAGTTAGTGAGTGTTCGTTAAATATTTAAAGGAGTTTTTAAAAAAATAGTAGATATTGACACTTTTTTAAGTGTGGTATATAATAAAATAATGGAGAAATTATGGAATTTTATTTTTTAGGAACGTGTGCTGGAACAGAGCCTATTGAAGGTAGAAATCACTCTTCGTTTGCGATTAAAAAAGACGAAAACGTTTATATCTTCGATGCGGGTGAAAACTGCTCAAGAACAGCACACTTAATGGGGCTTGACCTATTAAGTATTAAAGCAATCTTTATATCGCACACGCATATGGACCACGTTGGAGGGTTAGCAAACCTTTTATGGCAAATAAGAAAGATTTCAAGGCTTAAAAAGACCAAGCCTAAAAGCGAAAACATAAATATATATATTCCAAATCTTGAAACGTACGAAGGAATTTGGAAAATATTGAAAAATACTGAACACAACTTTGCTATTGATTATAAAATGACTGCTAATAAGGTTAACGACGGGGTAATTTTTGATGATGGAGAAATTAAGGTTACGGCTTTTCATAATCATCATATACAACGCAACGAAGACGTTTTAAATTGGCTATCTTTTTCGTATAGAATAGAGTGCGAGGGAAAGCGTGTCGTTTATTCGGGCGATATTTTTAATTGTACCGAGTTAGACGTGGCTATCGGTGACTATGCCGATATGCTCATTATTGAAACGGGGCATAACGGAGTAGATAAAATATACGAGTATATAAAGGACAAAAACGTTGACAAAATTTGCTTTACTCATCACGGGAGAGAGATTATAAACTATCCCGAGCAATCTGAAAAGAAAGTAAATGAATATTTTGGCGAGAAAGGTCAAATTGTAGGAGATAGAACGATTATTAGGATATAAAATGAAAATAGCATTTATTTGTGATACACACGTACCAAACGGAGAAAATTCTCCTCAATACGCATTTCTTTTAAGGGCGATAGAGCGTATAAAAGAAGATAATATCGACAAGGTTATTCACCTTGGCGACGTTACTGCGTTCGGCGAAAAAGAGGGATTTGAACAATATTTAAGGCTTACCAGCGGTTTAAAAGGAAGTAGTTATCTTTTAGGCAATTCTGACGTTCGTGATGAAAGAACGAAAGATTATATATTATCTATGGCAAAGCCGTTAGAATTTATTGAAGGCGGAAAAACTTTTTTAGGCATAAATACCCCTTTTAGAACTTTGACTGAGCAAGAAAGCGAAAAGATTTTAGCCTTAAAAGACGGAGACGTGTTAATGATGCACCACTCTCCATTATCTTTGTTAGAAGAAGACAAAAAGTTTTTTGATATCGTTTTAGAAAGTAAAAAATTGACCGTAATTCACGCTCACACGCATAAAAAATCTGATACGATATATAAAAATAGTAGAATAATAAGTTTAAGGGCATTAGACCCCGATAAATCGGTTGGCGATTATTCTTGCATAAATTATTTAGATTTAAGTCAAGCAGAAATTTCGCCACAAGAAGTTGTTTTTAGTGAGAAAGTAGAAGTTTTAATTGATATAAAAAATCACTTTGGTATATCGTGCGTTGATAACGTTAACGACTTAACTTATGCACTTGAAAACGGAATTAAAGCAGTAGAACTAAGGTGCAATTCGGCGGGTTGGGAGCCTGATTATACGCTTATACCTTTGATTGAAAAATGGCGTAAAAAAACAAATGGTTATTTGTCTATACATATGCCGAATTTAAAATTTGACGGAGAAAATATTATAGGTGAACAAGAGTGGCAAAAAGCCGTAGAGTATGCCGTAAAAATAAATGCTAACGGACTTACTATGCACCCACCTAAAATTAAAAAACCCGAGTTAAGCAAGCAATTGTTTGATAAATTCGTTTCTCTTTACGTTTATGCAGTTCAAAACGTTAATTCAACCGTTAATATTGGTATAGAAAACATACATAAATCAAAAAACGAAAGTGATAAAGATTTTTCTCTTTTAGGCTTTGGTTATACTCCTGATGACGTTAACGAGTTGATAGACGCTATTAACGAAAGAGTAGGTAAAGAAAGGGTAGGAAGCGTTTTAGACGTGGGGCATGCAAGAAACAATGGCAAACTTTCATCTATTTATCCTATTAGCAGATGGTATGAACTTATGGGTAAAAAAATAGTTGCCTACCACGTGCATCAAGTGTATAAAATAGCCGATGGCTTAAAGAACCATAACGCAATAGAGGGGTGGTTTGGTCCGTTGATTTCTTATGCGTCTTTCTTTTATTGCTGGAGGAAAGAAATTATAAATAAGTGTCCGATATTTTTAGAAGTAAAGGGCGCAGAGAATTATCAAAAGAGCATAGTTGCATTTGAAAAATTGATAGAAAAAAAGACTTGATTAGTCGCATCTTTCTTATCAAATGGGGACAAATAAATAAATTCTTGCGCATTTGAAAATTTCACTAGTTTAACAAGTATATATTATAATGGAACAACGGCACAATGGGAAAGTATAAGTAAAGGCTCTTCTTGGGCGAATAGCGTAGTTGCAACAATATATTGTTCAAATGGAAATATAAGTATTTAAAAAAGTAAGGCGGGCAATTTTGCCCGCCTTATCTTAAATTGTGTTATTTTTTGTCTTATAGGTAAATATGCTAAAATTTTAATAAAAATAGGCTATTTCACTTGAAAAGTATTAAGTATTGTGTTATTATATATTAAATAAAGGTATAGTACAAGTTGTATTATTAAGTCAACTTTACCTTTAAAAAATTATAATTAAAATGTTATACAATAGTATAAGTTATAAGGAGTTATTATGAGTAATGTTAAAGTTGTTCCTGTTGTTGTAATTAACGATATTAACGACACTATTCCTACACTTTCAAAATTGTGTGAAGGCAATCTTCCTGTTGCTGAAATCACTTTTAGAACTGCTTGCGCAGAAGAAGCTATTCGTTTAGGTGTAAAAAATTTCCCTGATATGTATATCGGTGCAGGTACGGTTATAAATAAAGAACAAGCAATTAAAGCGTATAATGCCGGTGCTAAATTTATAGTTTCACCAGGTTTAAGCAAAGAAGTTGCTCTTTTCTGTCAAGAAAAAGGTATAACTTATTACCCTGGCTGTGTAACGCCTACTGAAATTATGGAAGCAATTTCTCTTGGTATTACGGTTATTAAATTCTTCCCAGCAAACGTATATGGCGGTCTTAAAGCAATTAAGGCTTTGGCTGGTCCGTTCCCACAAGTTAAATTCTTGCCAACGGGCGGTGTTGATTTAACTAACTTAAAAGAGTTCTTAGAGTGTGATAAAATTTTTGCTATCGGCGGAAGTTTTATGATGAAAGGCGATATCGTTGATAACTGCAAGAAAATTAACGAAATAGTTGATAGTTTGTAATCTATATTGTCTTTATGATAATATTTAAAGGCGGTTTTACAAAAATTTATCGTAACTAATAGAAAATTTAAATTTAAAATAAAAAAATACAAATATTTAAAAATAAGAGAGGAAAAATTATGAAAGTTATTACTTTTGGCGAACTTATGTTAAGACTTGCCCCAGAAGGCTATTTAAGATTTGTTCAATCTGAAAAATATCTTGCCACTTTTGGTGGTGCAGAAGCAAACGTTGCAGTATCACTTGCAAACTACGGTGTTGACGTTAGTTTCGTTACTAAATTACCTAATCACGAAATAGGTCAATCAGCAGTAAATTCAGTTAGAAAATTTGGTGTTGACACTTCTAAAATCGTTCGTGGTGGCGATAGAGTTGGTATTTACTATTGCGAAAAAGGCGCATCACAAAGACCTAGTAAGGTAGTTTACGATAGAGCATATTCTTCTATCGCTATGGCTAAAAAGGCTGATTTTGATTGGGCTAAAATTTTTGAAGGCGTTGATTGGTTCCACTTTACAGGTATTACTCCAGCATTATCTGACGAGGTTGCTGAAATTTGTTTAGAGGCTTGTAAAGAGGCTAAAGCAAGAGGTATTAAAATTTCTTGTGACTTAAACTATAGAAAGAAATTGTGGTCAAAAGAAAAAGCGGGCGAAGTAATGAGCAAACTTTGCGTATATATCGACTATTGTATTGCTAACGAAGAAGATGCTAAAGACGTGTTTGGTATCGAGGCTGACAATACTGATATTTATAGCGGTAAACTCAATAGAGAAGGTTATATTTCAGTTGCTAAAAAACTTACTGATAAATTCAACTTTGAAGGTGTTGCAATCACTTTAAGAGAAAGTTTATCAGCAAACGATAATAACTGGTCTGCTATGCTTTACACTAACGGCGAAGCTGTATTTAGTAAAAAATACGCTATGCACATTGTTGATAGAGTTGGTGGTGGCGATAGTTTTGGTGGCGGTCTTATTTATTCTCTTTTAAATAAATACGAACCACAAAAGGCAATTGAATTTGCTGTTGCAGCATCTTGCTTAAAGCACTCAGTTGAAGGCGACTATAATATGGTTAGCGTTGACGAAGTTGAAAAACTTGCCGGCGGTGACGCTTCTGGTAGAGTTCAAAGATAAATAATTTTTCTAAATTAGTACATACTTTTATGGGGGTATTTATGAAAGATAAAAGCGTTACTAATTTAGTTTGGGAATTATTTGAAAAATCAGGACAAATAAATTACTATTTACTTGCTAAAAAACTTTCCGAAAAGGATAACGAAAAGTAAAATGGAAATTAAAGTAAATGCTCTTGTAGTTAGGGCGGTAGATTATAAAGATAATGATAAAATATTAACTTTATATTCTCTTGAAAAAGGCAAAATAACTGCCGGAATAAAAGGTGTTAAAAAGTCGGGAGCGAAATTAAAGTTCGCTTCCGAACCTTTTTGTTTTGCCGAATTTATTTTAGCAAAAAAAGGCGAAAGATATACCGTCACTAACGCTACTTATATTGATAGTTTTTACAATTTAAGAACGAGTTTAGAAAAGTATTATTTAAGTGCGGTAATTTTAGATACCGTAAACGCTTTAATTGAGCAAGATAGCAGTGATATTTTACTTTTTAACTTAATATTAAACGCTGTAAAAGGTATTTGTTATAGTGATAACGAAAGAGCAATACTTTGTAAATACTTGTATTCTTTATGCGAAATAAACGGTTATGGCATTTTAAATACGTCTTGTAAGTTTTGTGGTAAAAATATAACGGATAGAGTATTTTTTAGATATAGTGATGCAAGTTTTAGTTGTTTAAATTGTCTAAATAATTTTTATAAGGAAATAACTTTAGAAACCTATGAAAATTTAAAAATTATTAAGCGTTTGACTTTTGAAGAAATAGAAAAAAGTCAAAAC
>JAZONZ010000067.1:0-10876 GCA_045654765.1 Christensenellaceae bacterium | reverse complement strand
TTTTTCGTATTTACAAATAAAAGAGTTAATCTCGTTTTCAAGAGATAATATTAAGGCGTTTCTACTTAATATTATAGATTGACTATCTCCGCTTTTTAGTGAAGTTCTTTCTTCAATAATTTTAGTAAAATAAGTAAATGCAAAAAATAAAATAAACAAAAACGAAGATATAAAACTTATTATTGAAACTACTAAATTTGAAGTGATTGTAATACCGCCTAAAATAATTAAAATTATAGATGGAATAAGCAAAAATAAACTTTTTTTACTTGAGTTTTTATTGCTTTCATTTTTAGTAGGAACAAGTTCTATTTCACTTTTTGTTTTATTATACTCGAAATTTTTTTGCTCGTAATAATAAACTTCTTCTCGCGAAGGAATTTTACTTTTATCTCCACCAAAGTAGTTAATTACTTGGTTTAATTTTTGCTCGCTTTCAAAAGTGTTTTTACTTTTAATTTCGCCATTTTTTTCATTTATTTCTTCTAATAAATCAATATAACTATCAATGGTTGAACTCGTAACCTCAACGTTATTCAATACGTGTTTATATTTTTTAATTTCACTATTATAATTATCGCAAATTTGTTGCTTTGCTTTAATATTGTCAACGTATGCAAGTTTTGTTTGAATTTCATTACACCTTTTAATTTTTATATCAACTTGCTCTTTTAAACTTTGAAGTTTTATTATCTCTTTTTCTTCTTTTTGAACGTACTCTTTTAACGTTGAAATTGATTGACGTTTAGTTTTTAACTCGTTAATTTCATTAGTTAAACGAGTTATTTCGTTTTCGGTAACGTCTATTAAACCCAACTTATTTTTCTTTTTTAATTCTGCCCTTCTATCATCAATAATTTTAAGAGCATCTTCAACGCTATATGAAACGTCAGTACCTTGAATTAAATTTACAAGTTTATTAGTTAAACTTTCTTTTTTACAGTTTTTAGATAAGTTTTGAGGTATAAAAGTGCTTCTTTCGTATCCATCACTATCTATTTGAAATATTTCTTCGCCTATATTTTTTGTGTAATCGTTAGAAATTTTGCCCGTTTTTAAAGATATTAACTCAAAAGTGTCTTCACTTTCTTTCAAGCCGAAAAATCTTGTTATTTTATATTCTTTATCGTTTACACTAAACGCTAAACTGCCACCGTAGTTTCCAACTTGCCATGGCTGATATTTTTTTCTAATATTTTCATCTATACTTCTTTTTGAAGTTGCTTCTAATCCGTAAAACATAGCCTTAATAAAGTAGGCTAACGTAGTTTTTCCAAATCCGTTATCTTGTAAAATCGTGTTTAATTCTCCGTTAAAATTATACGAAAAATTGCTTAGTTTACCAAAATTTTCTATATTACAATAAAGTAATTTCATTGATTTACCTCCTCTTTATTAAGAGCCTTTAAACCTACTAATATTACTTTGTTTTTTTGCTCGTCAGTTAATGATGACGCTAATACTTGGCGAATAAATTCGCCTTTTAAAGAAACGTCATTTTCGTAGTTTTTATGGTCAATTTTTAACGTAGTATTGTCTTTAATTTTAGCATAATAGAAAACGTTGTTTAGTTTTGAATTTAACACGTCTAACTGCTTTTCAAAATTTAAATTAAAACTACCTATTAAGATTACTTTTATTAAATTTTCACTACTTATTGCACTTACTTTATCTAAAATTGCATCTTCTACTTCAAACCAAGTATTATATGAAGTTATATCAAACTCAACTTCAATAAGTTTTCTACTTGCAAAGGGTACAAAAGTAGAGTCGATAGCATTATTTTGTACGTCTAAAACAACAAAACCTTTATCGCCTATTTCATCAAATCCCCTACCTTCTAAACAGCCACTATAAGTGTATACACCCCTTTTATCAAGCGACTCTTTTACGTGTGAGTGAATATGTCCAAGCGCTAAATAATCAACGTTTTTGTTTTTTAGTTTTGAAATATTTATAACCTCAGAGTTTTGCTTGCTATTATATTGTGACGTTTGACCGTGTAATACAACTATATTAACCCTATCTTCATCTAAATTAAGAGTATCGTAAATAGATTCTTTATTATCACTATTTAACGCTGTGCCTACGATTGATACGTTTTCGTAACGAAACTCAGTCCAACTGCTATCAAAAAGTTTTAAATTTGGTGGCAAATCAGTTAAAGTTGAAAATACGCTCATTTCATCATGATTTCCTGATAAATACAAAAAATCAACGTTTGAATATTTTGTAATATTGTTTATTACCCTTGCTTTTGTTGAAGCGGAAACTTTATCGCCATCAAACATATCTCCCGCAATAATAATTGCTTTTATATCGTTTATTTTTGCGTATTCTAACATTTTTTCAAAGGTTAAAAGAATTTCTTTTCGCCTTTCTCTTGCCTTTGAAGTTGTTAAATTAGTTTCCATTTTAGAATCTAAATGTAGGTCGGAACAATGTATAAATCTCATAATAATATCCTTAAAAAATATTTTAAACCTTTTATAATTATAACATTTTTTAAAAACAATTTCAATAGTTAAATACACTTTACTAACTCAATTTGTCTATTTTACTTGATTTTTTTAAAAAATCAAGATATAATCACAAATAAAGTTGGAAATAATCAAAACGCAACTCTACTAGTAGTAGAATTTAGTAAAATCAACCAACAGTTCGTGGTTTTTACTAATTTTCATTGATATAATAATTTCGAAGGAGGCAAAAATGAATCAAATTAAAATAGGCAGGTTTATTGCTGAACGTAGAAAAAAGAAAAATATCACACAGTCACAGTTGGCTGAAAAGTTAAACGTGACAGACCGAGCAGTATCAAAGTGGGAAACGGGAAAATCAATGCCCGACACTTCTATTATGGTTGAACTTTGCAACGTACTTAATATTACCGTAAACGAATTATTATGTGGAGAAGAAATTATTATGGAAAATAAAAATGATAAAAACGAACAAATTTTACTTGAAATGGCAAAAGAATTAGAAAGAAAGAACAAAACGATTTGGATGACTATGTGGGTAATTATGATTGTTAGTATGACAGCCCTAATTGCAGGTTTATTTATTGTCGCATTTTTAATACCTGAAGGAATATGGCAAATTGTAGCTATACTTGGTATTTGCGTTGTATTTTTAATACCATGTTTCTATGCGTTAAAACTTGAAATAAGCGTAGGTGCTTACAAGTGTAAAAATTGCGGTCACGAAATTGTTCCTACTTATAAGCAAGCAATGAATGCAATGCACATGGGATTTACCCGTTATTTAAAGTGTCCGAATTGCAACAAACGTACTTGGTGTAAAAAAGTGTTAAAGTGATTTATTAAGAAGATTTTAAAAACTTTAAAAAGTTAAGTTATTATTTAATAAATAACAAAAAAATATCCACTAGCCTATGCTAGTGGATATTTATTGCGCGGTTGGTTACACTATTAAGTGCCAACAAATAAACAACAATATTTTGTTGAGTTTGCGCTACCTTGGTTTAATAATATACTATTTTATTTGTTTCGTCAACTTTTTTAAAGAATTTTTTGTTATTTAAATTTTATAAAATAATTGACAAAATTAAAATATTATTATATTATAAAGCTACTTGTTCTTGATTATTCAAGAATTCCGAGAAATCTTTCTCGGCGTCTGACCAAAAGGCAGGCGTTGACCTTTGAAGAAAATATATTTTTCTTACCTCTGACCAAAAGGCAGGGGCTTTTTTTATTTTCTTTTATATTTAGCAAAATTATAAATATTAACCTTATCACCCATTTTAAAGAAAAAATAAAGAAAATAAATTCTTTAAAAAAATAGTAGACAAAATAGTATTTATATTATAAAATACTAACATAGGTTGACGTTCCTTTACGAGAGGCGTATAAATAGCAAAAGCGTCTTAAATTACTCGACCTTAAGAACGGCTGGTTTGTGATTATAAATATCGTCGAACATTGCTAAAAAAAGCGGACTTAAACGTCCGCTTTTTCTTTTACTAATTTGACGGCTAAATCATTGGCTTAATAAAGTTATCTATTTAAAAAAGATAGGCAACAAGCCTATCTTTTTTTATGGCGGAGTGTGTGAAACGTAAAACTTATTATTTTGCAATCATGGCAATAAAGATATTTAGAAACATTAAAAGAATATAACTTGATATAATTATACTAATTATAACGCGTGTCTTTACTTTTGAATACAGATTGTCCTTTAATATTTTTTTGTATCGAAAAATGATTACAACACTAATAATAAAGGCTAATAAACATAAAACAAGCGAAACAATGAAAAAAATTTCCACAACCAAAAATAAGTCTTTTGATAATGCGAAAATGCCAACAAAACCCAACACGCTAGCAACGCCGGACAAAACAAAACTAACCACGCTAAATAATAAGCACAAGGTAGCCCAAAGTATCTTTTGATTATAATAACTATTATTCTCTTTATTTGTAACCATAATCCCCTCAATTTTCTATGATAATTTATTTAAAATTATAGCATACTATGCTAGAAAAATCAATAAAACACATTAGATATAGCCTAACACAATTGGAACGAAAAGAAAAAAGCCCTTACAAAAGGACTTTACATAAAGAAAACAACCTAACCCGGAACTAAAGTTCGGATTAGGTTACGTTTGGCGGAGAGTTAGGGATACAACCGAAACTCCATAAATGGAGACCTCTCGCTTGACGCAAGCGCCGACCCCCTGGGGTTCGTACCCTAACCTAAACTTTTGGAACAAAAAAATGCAGTAGCATAAACTACTGCATTTTTTTGGCGGAGAGTTAGGGATTCGAACCCCAGGAAGGCTCCCACCTTCAACGGTTTTCAAGACCGCCGCCTTCGACCGCTCAGCCAACTCTCCGTAAATTACTTGATAATTATATATTATATTTTGCTTTTTTGCAAGCAAAATTATATATGTTTTTAACTTTTTTTTAATTTTTCAAGTAATTTGTTATTTTCTTATATCGGTTTTTACTTTTGTTGCTTTGTCTATTATTTCTTTTGCGTTTAATATCGCCGTTTCACCACTTCCACCAATTATTCTTACTATTTCTCCTACCTTGCCGTTATAGTCAAGTTCTTCTACCATTGTGTACGTGCTTTCTTCGTCACTATACTTTTTAATTAAAAACGACTTGTCTGAAAAACTTACTATTTGTGGTAAATGCGTAATTGTTATTATTTGATTTTGCTTTGATAATAACGCAAACTTTTCGGCTACGATTTTCGCAACTTCGCCACTTATTCCCGCATCAATTTCATCAAATATGTACGTTATAGGCTCTTCAACTACGCTTGAAACTAATTTTAATGCAAGCATAAATCTACTCATTTCGCCACCACTTATTACTTTTGACATTGTTTTTAATGGCTCGCCTTTATTCGCTGAAAAATAAAACGTAACGCTATCTATACCCTTATACGATAAAATATCTTCACTATTATTAGTGCTTATTTCAACGCTAAAAGTAGCATCTTTCATACCTAAAGTAGTTAGTTCTTCTTGTATTTTTTGTGAAAATACCTTGCTGTATTTTTTTCTAATTTCACTAACTTCACTATAATGTTTATTTAGTGATGAATAGCATTTATTTAACGCTGTTTCATACTCGGTTGCAAGTTTTGTAAAATTTTGTAAATTTTCAAGTTCTATCGTTGATTTTGAATAAAATTCCATAATAGAATTATAGTCGCTACCGTACTTTCTTTTTAAATTATAATACAAGTCTAATCTTTCTTCTACACGCTGTTTTTCTTGCTCGTTATAATCTAAATTATCAAGTAAATTTTCCGCTTCGTAACCTATATCTTCTATTTCGCTTTTTACTGATAATATCCTTTCGTATAAAGCGTTATACTCTTTATCATAATCACTTATTTGCGACAACTTTGAAGACGCTAAATTTACTCTATCAACCGCACCTTCATCATCAGTTATTGATAAGTGAACAATCTTTAACGCTTCCCCTATTTTTTCTATATTATTATATAGTTTACGCTTTGATAATAGTTCTTCTTCCTCGCCCTCGTATAAACTTGCAGTTTCTATTTCGTTTATTTGATAGGTAAGTAAGTCAATTTTATCAAACCTTGATTTTTCATCGCCACCAAGTGATAAAAGTTTTTCTTTCGTTGTTTTTATTTCATCAATTATTTCTTTTATTTTATCTAACTTAACTTGTAATTCTTCGCCACAATAAAGGTCTATCATCTTTAACTGAGCACTTTCTTTTAGTAGTGAATAATGCTCGCTTTGACCATACACGTCACATAAAAGCGAAGTTATACTTTTAAGCATTTGCAGTGTTACGCTCTCTCCGTTAACTCTAATATCGTTTTTCCCTTCAACGTTAAGTTTTCGCTTAATAATTAACTCAACTTCATCACAATTTATATCGTATTCTTTTAAAACGTTTTTAACTTCATAATTTTTAGACACGTCAAAAACAGCCTCTATAAAACAACTTTCTTCGCCACGGCGAATCATTGTTTTATCGGCCTTTGCACCTAATACAAAATTAAGCGAACTTATAATTACCGTTTTACCCGCACCCGTTTCTCCGCTAAGTACGTTTATGCCGTTTGAAAAATCAAGCTCGGCACTTGTAATTAAGGCAATGTTTTGTAAACGCATCCTTTTTATCATTTATATACTATTTCCTTTAATACGTCTATTATATCTTCAGCGTCAAACTCATCATCACATACTACTAAAACTGTATCGTCACCTGCTATACTACCAACAATTTTATCAAGATTAAGTTTATCAATAGCCATGCCGCACGCTGAACCGTTTCCTTCTAACGTTTTTATAACTATTAAATTTTGAGCCCTTTTTATAGATACGACAAAAGTTTTTAGTAAAGTTACAACCTTTTGTTCACTTAAAATATTATGTTTATTTTCAGGCATTGCATATTTAAACTTTTTAACTTCGCCTTGAATTTTTATTAGTCCTAACTCTTTAATATCTCGTGAAACCGTTGCTTGAGTAACTTCAAAACCTTCTTTTTTTAAATATTCAACAAGTTCTTCTTGCCTAATAATTTCGTTTTCGGTAATGATTTTTATAATTGCATCTCTTCTATTCGTAGTTGCCATTTTATTCCGTATAACCCCAACTATTTAATTTAACAAGTAATTTCTCAAAGAAATTATCATTAGTTTTAAAGAATTTAACACATTTTTTACTCTTTAAGACTTCAACACTCTCGCCAACTGCCAACTTTTTAATAAATTTTCCATCAACGTATAAAGCGCATTTCGTTGAATTTGGATTTAACGTAATTTTTGCACTTAAATTATCACTATATACGATAGGTTTTATATGAAGTGCATGCGAACATATCGCCGTTACTGAAAATGCGTTTATATCTGGTGTTAATATTGGCCCACCAGCAGATAAAGAATATGCCGTTGAGCCTGTTGGCGATGACACTATTATTCCATCAGCAACGTATTTATCAACGAATTTTCCGCCTATTTCTAAGTTTAACCTTGCAACTTCGCTCTTTGACCCACCGTCAATTCTTCTTTCTACAACCGCTTCGTTTAATGCGTAGTATTTATTTTCTCCCGCATAAACCTTCATTACCGTTCTCTTTTGATAATCTTTGCCATTTTTGATTATTTCAACAGCCTTATCAATTTCATCTGCTTCTAAACTACTTAAAAACCCAACGGTTCCTACGTTTATTGCTAAAATAGGAATATCGTACGAAATTGCATATTCTACTACTCTTAATATTGTACCATCTCCACCAAAAACCGCTATGACGTCAATATCTTTACAGTCTTCTTTCAAATGAATTACTTTCGTTTCTATGTTGATATCTTGAAGTAAATTACTAAACGCCCTTGCTTTTTTATTTGCTTCGGTTTTTGTTGAATTTATATATATTCCTACTTTCATACTTCACCTTTAAAAACTATTTTTTTAATATAATTTGTATCAATAACTTTTTTATTTTTATCTTTTACCAAATGAACTAAATATTCAACGTTTTTTCTTTCTTTTATAGGCGCTGTTGTTAAATTTATAGCATATAATCCGCAATTTTGAGCATATTCTATAACTTTTAAAACACCTTTATACCTATCGTTTGCATCAGTAACTATTCCCGTTTTTGATAGACTTTTTTTGCCACATTCAAACTGCGGTTTTATTAGCATTATTGCAAAACCATTATCTTTAAGCACTTTTTCTACGTTTTCTAAAATATACGTTAACGAAATAAAACTTACGTCACAAACTACCGCATCAATTTCATCAGTAAACGTGCTTTTCGTTATATACCTGGCGTTTGTATTGTCTAAAACGACAACTCTACTATCGTTAGCAACTATTTTATCTAGTTGACTTTCGCCAACGTCAATAGCGTATACTTTTTTAGCGTTATTTTTTAGTAGACAATGAGAAAATCCGCCGTTTGACGCTCCTATATCGCAAATTGTAAGATTTTCAACGCTTACGTTAAAATCTTTTAAAGCCTTATTTAGTTTATATCCGCCGTTAGATACAAAATATTCTTCTTTTTTTACTATCGTTATATCTTCTAAACTTTCAATTTCAAAAGATGGCTTTACTGCTACGCCTTTATAAAAAACTTCACCTTTTAAAACACTTTCTTTTGCTTTATTTCTTGAAGAATATAAACCTTTTTCATAAAGTAAACTATCAATACGCATTTTAACTTTTTCTATTTTTTACGTAATCAACAAGTTCTAGTAAAAATTCATTATTACTTATATCACTAATTGATTGTTTTGCATTATTATAATATTTTTCTAATTGCTGTTTAGCACCCTCAAGCGTATACGCCGTAACAAAAGTAAATTTTCCGCTATTTGCATCTTTATTTATACTTTTACCTAATTCTTCTTTTGTTGACGTAACGTCTAATATATCGTCAGTAATTTGAAATAATAAACCTAAATTGTAACCAAAATCACGCAATTTATCTATAAATTTATCTTTTGCTAAACAACTTGGTATTAGCGTACTTGCTTGAATAAGTTTTACGGTTTTTCCTTCGTGCATTTTTAATAACGTGTCTATATCGCTATTATTTACTGAATTTATATCTATGGCTTGTCCCCCTATCATACCTAAGTAACCACTATACGAAGACAAAAGCCTTGCTGAATTGATTTTATAAATACTATTTATATTTCTAAAAGCAATTTCATACGCTAAATTTAAAAGTGCATCACCACTAAGTAGCGCCATAGCCTCGCCATAAACTTTATGGTTTGTTAAATTGCCTCTACGAAAATCGTCATTATCCATACAAGGAAGGTCGTCATGAATTAAAGAATAAGTGTGTATTAACTCAATGGCTACGGCAAAAGGTAAAACTTCTTTAAATTCTACCCCAAGCATTTCACTTACGGCAAGCATAATTACCGGTCTTATTCTTTTTCCACCGATAAATACGCTGTATTTCATTGAACTTATTAAATTTTCTTCAACTTCTACTAAATTATCTAAATATTTATGAAGTTCTTTTTCTACTATTTCTTTATAGTATAAATATTTTTCATTAAAGTTCATCTTGCAAATGTTTCCTTATAAACGCAGTTACGGTATTATGCATAAGCATAGTTACGGTCATTGGACCAACACCGCCTGGAACAGGAGTTATTAGTGATGCAACTTGACTTGCTGAATTAAACTCAACGTCTCCATACAATTTTCCGTCAACTCTATTCATTCCAACGTCTACAACGACTGCGCCTTCTTTAATCATTGAACCATCAATAAACCTATCTTTACCTATCGCAACAACTAAAATATCAGCATTTTTAGTGTAAAATTCTAAGTTTTTGGTTTTTGAGTGACACATTGTTACCGTACAATTTTCACTTTGAAGTAAAAGGGCCATAGGCTTTCCTACCATATTACTTCTACCTATTACAACGGCGTGTTTACCCATAAACTCAACGTTATATTCTTTTAAAAGTTTTATAATACCGTTTGGCGTGCAAGATATATGACATTTTTCACCCATAAGTAATCTGCCTAAGTTTGTATCAGACAACCCGTCAACGTCCTTTTCAGTAGGAATATGTTGTAAAATTTTACCACTATCAAACTTTTTAGGAAGTGGAAGTTGAACTAAAATACCATCAATATCTTCATCAACCGCTAATTCTTTTATTACGTTTTCGGCTTCTTGTTGAGAAATACTTTCATCTAACCTATAAGTTTTAGAAGTTATTCCAACTTCTTCACAAGCCTTAATTTTATTACTAACGTAGATTTTTGATGCAGGGTCTTCGCCTATTATAACTACTGCTAAACCTGGCACTTTGTTTAATTTTTCTTTTAAACAAGCAACTTTTTCTTTTAAAATTTGCCTATATTTTATTGAAAATTGTTTACCGTCTAATATTGACATTTTAAGCCTCCAACCTCTTTTTATATTCCGCTAATATTCCGTTTACAAAATTAGGACTTTCTGCCGTTGAGTATTTTCTAACGAGTTCCATAGCCTCGCTTATTGATACAATGTATGGAATTTCTTTCATATAAGTCATTTCTGTAATCGCTATTTGTAACGCACATTTATCAGTAGCGTAAATACGCTCTAATTTATAGCCTTTTGCAAGTTCAGTAATAACCCCGTCAATTTCCGCTTTATGCTCGTTGTATAAACTTATTAAACTTTCGGCAAATTCTCTATCTTCTTTCGTTAATTTTTCTTCAATGAAAATTATTTCTTTAAACTCATTATCAAAAGCATCGTTAAAATTGTTTGAAAAAAGCAATTTGTATACAGCCTCTCTTCCGTTTCTTCTCATATTACCTCTTTTAACAAAACAAACCGCCATACTGTTAGTATGGCAGTTATAATAATTTAATTTTCTTCAT
>JAZONZ010000066.1:0-1933 GCA_045654765.1 Christensenellaceae bacterium | reverse complement strand
TTTATATCTTAAAGTATCTTTGATTTCTGCTGTTTGGTTTGTCTGGTTCGGTCATACCGATTAGTCCTGCTTCTAGTGCAGGGTTTATATAGTTTTTACGGAAGGTATCTCTAGACTTTAATCCAACCTTTTCCATGAGTTCGGTAAGCGACATTGGATAACTTTCTATAACTGCCATAAGCGCTGTTATTTGATTATTGATGTGATTATAATGGTTTCGCGTATCTTTAATAATATCGTTTAGCGCAGACTTGATAACGCCAAGCATAAACACAATAAATCTATTTGACTTTCCTTCAGACGTTGAAAGAGTTATCGCTTTATAATAATCTTCTTGATTATCTTTAATTATGCTCTCAATCGGTATCCATCTAAATATAGGCTTCCAACTTGAAAGTAATGCCGTTTGCCATAATCTTCCCATTCTTCCGTTTCCATCTCTAAAAGGGTGAATAAATTCAAACTCATAATGAAACACACTTGACTTTATAAGCATTTGAGTTTTACTGGTATTTACCCAATCAAAAAGTTGGTTTATTAAGCTGTTCACCATACTTGAAGGTGGAGCAACGTGTATTACTTCGCCATTTTGGTTAATAACTCCAACAGGTGAAGTTCTAATTTGCCCTGGTTCTTCTACAAGCCCTTTCATCATTACGCCGTGAGCGTTTGTTAAATCAGTAATAGAAAACGGATTAATTTCTTCTAAAGTTTTATATACTTCAAATGCATTTTTAACTGCAATAATATCATCCTCAGGACCTAAAACTCGTTTGCCTTCAATAACGTCAGTAACTTGTTTTAGCGTGAGAGTATTATTCTCAATAGCTAGCGAAGAGTGAATTGACTTAATTCTACTAACACGACGAAGTCTTGGAAGTTTTTCAAGGTCGTTAACGTTTTTTAATTCGCCTAATAATTCCATTATTTCAGACGTTAATTCTAACATTTCTTCTGTGATTTCATAAGGTGGAATATATTTATCCATATTTACCTCCAATAATTAACCTTATTTTATCATATTTTAGAACGAGATGTCAATATCTTACACGAAATCTTACACGAAATCTTACACGCTAGTCTCAATAGGGTTCTAAATTAATTTTGAGACGCAATAAAGACAATTTTCTTATTTTTTATATAATATCATACAATATATGGCATAAGCTGTCATATTTACTATGCTATACTTAAAGAAAAGGAGTAAAAGATGAAAGTTAATCGTGCGTATAAGTTAAATAAAGCAAAACAACCAGCGGAAGAAAAAGGTAAATTCCTTTACTATTTTTATAACAACCACAAGTTAGATTCTGTTGCTGTTGATGAAGAACAATGGGAAAAATTAGTTGAGTTAGATACCGAAATGTATAACGGGAATCGTAGGCATAAAGAGCACTCGGTTAAACTAACCGATAACGTTAAGCCTGCCGTTGGTGCAGATAACGGCTTTTTACATAGTAAAAAATTTGACTCTGAAGATGACTTTTTGAGAAAGAAAGATATTGAAAATCTTCTGCTTAAAGAATTTAGCGAGCTTGACCGTGACATTTATGCCCTTTACGAAGATAAGTTTACTCAAAAAGAGATTGCTAAGAAAGTAGGCTTGTCGCAAGGCGAAGTTTCTAAATGTCTTACCGAAATGTTCTCCGCTATAGAAACAGATGACTTAAAAGTTCAAACGCAAGACGATGAAGAAATTTATGCTATTAAGCAATGGCGTAAATTCAAAAATAAAGGCGTTACAGATGGCGACGAAGATATTTTGTGGGACGTGTTCCGTGTAGAAATGCCTTTGCAACTACAAGAATATATTTGTTCTTGGTTTTATAGTTATAAAGAATACTGCTACTTTGCAATTAAATATCTTGTTATGAGAGTTTGGGAAAAGTATGACGAGTTAGAACTCGGCAACCGCTTAAACGAACTTCCACGA
>JAZONZ010000065.1:0-10846 GCA_045654765.1 Christensenellaceae bacterium | reverse complement strand
GTAGTTTCAAAGTACCAATCTTCAAAACCACTTAAAGTTTCGTCTGGAATATATTCGCCTGGAACATACAACCTTAAAACTTCTTCACGGTTTCCACATCCTGTTAAAAAGAAGCAAGATGAGAAAACAAGTATTAAACTAAGTGTTGCAAATAATAATTTCTTTAAAAATTTCATTTATTTTTTCTTGCCCCCTTTTAGAAGAATTTCTTTTCTTTTTTCTTTTTATTTTGTACTAAGTTAATAGTAATTAAAATTACAAAAGCAACTACTAAAATTATTGCAAGTGTAATTATAATTGTAGGATATTTTTTAGCAATTTTTACTGCTTTTTTAACGTCTTTCTTCTTTATTTTTTGTTTTTTAGCCATTATAATTCCTCTAAAAATATTATATTACTACTATTATACTATATATATTAAAATTTTTCAATAAAAATAAAAAAACTACCAAATTTGGTAGTTTTTTATTGTTAAAATATTATTTTTTGATAAGGTCGGCAATAGAAACGCCACCATCAGTAGATTCAGTCCAACCTCTCATATCTTCATCATCTTCTTTTTTAGATTTTTTAACTTTTTTAACACTTTCTTCTTCAACTACTTCTTTTTGAGGAACTGGAAGTAATGCTTTAATAGAAAGTGACATTCTTCTTTTTTCAGTATCAATTGCAAGAATTTTTGCAGTAACCTCATCACCTACTTTTAAAATAGAAGTTGGATTTTCTAAATATTCGTGAGAAATTTCAGAAATGTGAACTAAACCATCAACACCTTTTTCAACTTCTATAAAAGCACCAAATGGAGCAAATTTTACAACTTTACCAGTAACGCTATCACCAACAGCATATTTTTCAGGAACTAAATCCCAAGGTTTTGGTTGTAATTGTTTGTAACCGATAGAAACTTTTTTGTTTTCTCTATCAACTTTTAATACAACGAAATCATATGCTTTATTTAATTCTAATACTTCTTTTGCATCTTTAACGTTTACCCAAGATATATCAGAAATGTGTGCTAAACAATCAAAGCCGTTAACAACAACGAAAGCACCAAATGAAGCAAATCTAACAACAGTACCCGTTACAACGTCATTTTCAGCGATATTGTTAAAGAATTCTTCTTCTTTAGCGAGTTTTTTAGCCTCTCTAGCCTTCTTTTCTTCTTCTAAAATAACTTTTTGAGAAGCAACGATTTCTTTCTTTCTTGAATTGTATTCAACTTTTAACGCCTTAACACGAAGTTTTTTACCAACGTATTTATCTAATTCTTTAACAAAGCCGATTTTAATTTCTCTTGCAGGAATAAACACGTCAAAATTATCGAATTTACCTGTAAGACCACCTTTATTAAAGCCTTTAATTTCAACTTCAAAAATTTTACCATCTTTTATAGATGCAACTAATTCTTCTTCTTTTTTAAGAACTAATATTTGTTTTTGTGAAAGAAGTAATGGTTTTTTGCCCATAACTACAACTTCAATTTCATCAGCAACTTTATAGTTTTCTTTATTGTACTCTTCGCAAGCCAACTCTTCTTTAGGAAGTTTAACGTCAGTTTTGCCGTCAAAATAAACAATTAAACCATCGTTTTCTACTTGTGAAATAACAACCGTTATTATTTGTCCCTTCTTAAGATTTTGCTTTTCATCAAGCAAAGCAACTGCTTGTTCCATTGAATTTACGCTTTTTTCTTCCATTGTTAAGAGAACCTCCATTGATTGTTCGAGTGGCGTTGATGCCCCACTAACAATACCTACACTTTTAAATTGTTTTAATTTTTTATAATCAAGCCCCGAAGGGTTAGATACTAAGAATACATTTTTGCAATTTGCTTTGCAAATTTCATATAATTTTGCTGTATTAGAACTTGTTTTACCGCCTATTACCACAATCGCATCAGAAGTTTTTGATAATTTTTCCGCTTCTTTTTGACGCTCCATTGTAGTATAACAAATCGTTTCAAAAATGACAAGCGTTTTAATTGAAAAATTATTTATTTTTTCTAAAATTTTTTTAAATTTTTCGTTCGAACAAGTTGTTTGCGCAACCAAGCATACTTTTTCGTACTTTTCAAGGTTTATAGTAAAATTTTCATCTTCTAAAACGATTGCCGTATTATTACACCAACCGTTTAAACCTATAACTTCAGGGTGATTTGTTTTTCCTACTATTACTATTTGATAACTTTCGTCATAATGTTTTTTTACAATTTTTTGCGTTTTATTAACGAAGGGACAAGTGCAATCAATTATATTTACTTTTTTGTTATTTAAATAACTAAAAACTTCTTCACCTACTCCGTGAGAACGAATTACTAAGGTGTCGCCTTCTTTTAATAAGTTAAGGTCTTCAATAGTCTCTATACCTTTGTTTTTTATGTCTAATAATACGCTTTCATTGTGAATAATATTACCATATATATAAGTATTTCTTGTTGGAAGACTCATAACGGTGTCAATAGCACGTTTAACACCCGAGCAAAATCCCGCATACTTTGATAATTTTATCTCCATTAAGATTTAACCTTACCTTTACCTTTCTTATTTTTAATTTCATTAACTATTGTAAATAATTCCTGTTGAAGTTTTTGCATTTCGTTGGCAATAATTTGAGTACACTCATTTGAAACTTCGTCATTAAATTTTTTATCGTAATAATTAGATAAATCAATAGGTTTTCCTATTATTGCATAATTTTTCTTAAACATTTTCAAATGGTCGTAAATTATTACGGGAGTAATTAATGATTTGCCTTTTACTGCGAAAAGTGCCGTTCCTTGCTTTATTTCTTGTAGTTTATTATCTTCAAAATTACGCCTGCCCTCTGGAAAAACACATAATCTTTTATCATTTTTTAATACTTCTAAACATTTTTTAATGGAAGTTATAGAAGGTTTGTCTCTATCAATGGGAATTGCCCCCATTTTATTTAAAAGCCACGCTAAAAATTTATTATCAAACCACTCTTTTTTAGATAAAAACATCGTTTTGTCTTTAAACATGGCTCCAACAACTAAAACGTCAGCCTTTCCTAAATGGTTACAAACTACTATACTTTTTCCATTTTCTATTGCATTTTCTTTATTTATGTATTTTACTCTGTAAAAAACTTTATAAAATATAAAACCAAAAAATCTAAAAAATTTATACCAACTCATATTCCACCTAAGTTATTCTTTAACGTAAGATAAAACGTTAGAAATTACTTCCTCTATTGTCATATCGCTCGTATCTATTAAAATAGCATCTTTTGCTTGTTTTAATGGGGCAAACTTTCTATGACTATCGTTATAATCTCTTTGCTCTATTTCTTTATATAACGTATCATAGTCAACGTCTTGACCTTTTTCTTTTAACTCTTTAAAACGCCTATTAGTTCTTTCTTCTAAAGATGCCGTTATAAAAAATTTGTATTTTGCAAACGGTAAAACGTTTGTGCCTATATCTCTACCGTCAAGAATACAACTTTGCATAAGCGCTATTTCTCTTTGCAGTGAAACTAATTTTTCTCTAACGCATTGAAGTGCGCTAATGTTTGAAGCAAGCATTGAAATATCGTTTTGCCTAATTTCCTTAGAAACGTCAATTCCATCAAGTTTAGTTACTTGTGCACCGTCTTTATACTCAATTTTAATATCAATATCATTTATAAAAGTTTTTACCATTTCTTCATCTTTAGTTGAAATATTTAATTGCTTGGCTTTTAAACCGCAAGCACGATACATAGCACCCGTATCTAAATATAAAATATTTAACTTTTTTGATATTGCTTTTGCTAACGTTGATTTTCCACTTCCTGATGGACCATCTAATGCTATATTATACATATACACCTCAATTGAAAAATTATTATTTTTTTCGATTATATCGAATATTTTAGATATTATTTTATTTGATATTCCCAGCAGAATACCCTGTTGAAAATGCTATTTGTAAATTAAAACCACCCGTTAACGCATCAACGTCTAACACTTCACCAACAAAGTATAATCCATTTATTATTTTACTTTCCATAGTAGATGGATTGATTTCTTTAACTGATATTCCGCCACTTGTTATAATTGCTTCGTTATAGTCACGAAGAGAATTAACTTTAAACGATAAATTTTTTATACAATTTACTAAATTTTGCCTTTCAGTTGAAGTAATTGAATTTACTTTTTTATACTCTTTAATTCCGCTTCTATTTATTATTAAAGGAATTAGTTTTTTAGGTAATAACATATCTAAAGAATTTTTAAATTCTTTATTAGAATAAGTATCAAAATCACGCAAAATTCGTAAATCTAGTTGTTTTTCGTTTAATGCTGGCTTTAAATCAATGAATATTTCAATATTTGAAAAATCTTGCCTATTTATTAAAGAAGATAACGTTAAAACAAGTGGCCCAGAAATTCCAAAATGAGTAAACAATAATTCGCCTTGCATTGAAAACACTTGTTTTTCATTTATTATCGCTTTTAAGTTTACGTTTTTTAAGGATAATCCTTGTAAACTTTTGAAATCTTCGCCTTTCAAATTAAGCCCTGTTAACGCTGGTTTTAATTCAGTTACTGTATGACCTACACTTTTAGCAAATTCATAGCCATCGCCCGTTGAGCCCGTTGCTTTATAAGATAAACCGCCCGTTGCAATAATTACGTTATCAGCATATAACGTTTCATTTTGCGTTTTTACGCCGATGATTTTATTATTTTTAGTAATTATTGAAATTACCTTTGTGTTTAAACGTATATCTACACCACTTTCGTTTAAAGCATTATTTAACGCTTTAATAACGTCACTTGATTTATCGGATAATGGAAAAACTCTATTTCCCCTTTCGGTTTTTGTTTGTAGGCCTATTGAATTAAAAAAGTTAATTGTATCGCTTGGCGAAAATGAATAAAGCGAACTTAATAAAAATTTAGAATTACGACAAACGTTAGTTAAAAAGGTTTCAACGTCACAATTATTAGTTAAGTTACATCTACCTTTTCCCGTTATATATAGTTTTTTGCCTAATTTTTCGTTTTGTTCAAGTAATATTACATTGTCTTTATTTAAGCGCCTAAAATATGCCGATAGCATACCTGATGCGCCACCACCAACAACAATTACGTTCATTAAAATTTATAATCCTTATATTTATTATACGTTTCTTCATCAAGTGGCGAAGATTTTATAGGGGTTATCGTAACGTAACCCATATCAGTTAAATAATCATCATCTTCACAATTTAAAAATTCACTTTTAATAGGCTCGCCCGTTAATTGTACGGTATTTTCGCCTGTTTTTTTATAAATATCAGTATAAAGTCTTTTACCTATTTTACTAAACTTTATACCTTTAATATCTTTTTTATATAGGTTTGGTATATTAACGTTTAAAGTGTAATTTTTACTTGAAATATCTACAAGTTTATTGAAAATTTCTTCAATTATTTTGCAATTTTCATCAAACAAATAATCTTTATACGATATATTTGAGAACGCTATTGCCCTATAACCTAATAAATTTGCTTCAACGCACGCATTTACCGTTCCGCTGTAAACTATATCATAAGATATATTCGCTCCTAAATTTATGCCTGCAACAACTAAATCAACGTTTTTTTCGCAAGATAAAGCGTATTTAACACAATCACAAGGCGTTCCAGATAAAGTGTATGCGTTTATTCCTTTTATAAAGTTAACTTTATTTAACGTTATATCTTTATGAAAGGACATACTTCTTGAATAACCCGAACGATTTCCATCAGGAGCATATATAATTACTTCATTTTTTTGACTTAGAAGATTAGCGAGTGCAATTAAGCCCTCGCTATAAATTCCATCATCATTAGTGATTAAAATTTTCATATTAAACAGGATATACTGATGATTTTGCTAAATCAGTGTCAATCTTTTTATTTTTTGCTAATCTATACTTAAAGAAATTGATAGCAACTTGATTGAAAAGAGCATAAGATAACACGTCTTCTTCTTGAGTGTAATATTCTTTAATTTCTTCTTTGAATTTTTCATATTCAGGCTCAATATCATCAGCAGGACGATAGGTAATTCTTTGAGCATCGCCTAATATCTTTTTAACGATTTCAGCATCAGGTTCAGTACTTAATTGACCATATTCGCCTTTAATTAAAGCCTTAAATTCTTTTGTTACCATTTTATATCTTTCGCCTTGTAATACGTTCAATACTGCTTGAGTACCTACAATTTGTGAAGATGGCGTAACAAGTGGTGGGTATCCACTATCTTTTCTTACGTTTGGAACTTCTGCTAAACAAGTTTCAAGTAAATCAAGTTTATTTGCTTGTTTTAATTGTGACATTAAGTTAGAAAGCATACCGCCTGGAACTTGATAAATTAAAGTGTTAACGTCAATTTGACGTACTTTTGGATTTAAAATTCCGTCTTTTTCAAGTCTTTCAGCAACTTTTTTGAAATGTTCGTTAATAGGAATTAACTTTTCAATATCTAATCCCGTATCATATTCAGTACCTTTTAACGTTGCAATTAAAGGCTCGGTTGCAGGTTGAGAAGTACCGTTACCCATAGCCGAAAGTGCCGTATCAACGATATCACAGCCCGCTTCAATGGCTTTTAAATATACCATATCGCCCGTACCCGTTGTGTTGTGAGTATGTAAATGAATTTTAGTTGTTGGTTTTAAAACCTTTTTCATTTCACTAATAATATCGTAAACTGTATATGGTAATAAAATATTAGCCATATCTTTAAGACAAATATTATCAGCGCCCATATCTTCTAATAACTTTGCTTTTTTAACAAAGTACTCGTTAGTGTGAACGGGACTTGTTGTGTAACAAATAGTTGCTTCACATACTGCGCCATAATCGCCTTTATATTTATTGATGGCTTTCATAGCCGTTTCTAAATTTCTTTCATCGTTTAACGCATCAAAAACTCTTATTACTCTTACACCGTTTTTAATAGATGCCTCTACAAATTTTTCAACAACGTCATCAGAATAATGTTTATAACCTAAAAGGTTTTGACCTCTTAATAACATTTGTATAGGTGTTTTTGTAATGTGTTTTCTTAACGTTCTTAATCTTTCCCAAGGGTCTTCGTTTAAAAATCTTAAACAACTATCAAAAGTTGCACCACCCCAAGCCTCTAATGAGTAAAAACCCATATCGTCTAATTGCTCTAAAACGGGAATCATTTCTTCGATTTTCATTCGTGTTGCTGCTTGTGATTGGTGAGCGTCACGAAGTATTGTTTCAGTAATTAAAACTTTTCTTGCCATAATTAACTCCTATATATAAAGTGCAAGTAATACACCTGCTGCTATTGCTGAGCCTATTACACCAGCAACGTTTGGACCCATAGCGTGCATAAGTAAGTGATTGTTAGGGTCTGTTTCACGACCTACGTCTTGCGAAATTCTTGCAGCCATTGGAACTGCTGATACACCCGCTGAACCTATAAGTGGATTTATTTGACCACCTGAAAGTTTGTTCATAAGTTTTGCTACTAATAATCCGCCAACCGTACCCATACAGAAAGCAAGTAAACCAAGTACGATTATTCCTAACGTGCTAAGCGATAAGAATACACTACCTACTGCTTTTGAGCCTACCATTAAGCCTAAGAATATAGTTATAACGTTCATTAAGCCGTTTTTAGCAGTATCAACAAGTCTATCAGTAACGCCCGATTCTTTTAATAAGTTACCAAACATAAGCATACCAAGAAGTGGCATAGCGTCTGGCAATATTAAACCAACAACTAAAGAAACGAGAAGCGGAAATACAATTTTTTCAACTTTAGAAACTTTACGAAGTTGTTTCATTTTAATTGCTCTTTCTTTTTTAGTTGTTAATAATCTCATAATAGGTTTTTGTATGAGTGGTATTAAAGCCATATATGAATATGCTGCTATTGCTACTGCTGGAAGTAAATGTTCGGCAAGTTTTTTAGTAACGTATATTGCCGTAGGACCATCTGCTCCACCAATAATTGCTATTGCTCCTGCTTCGGCATAAGTGAAGCCCATAAGCGATGCTCCAAAGAACGTTAAAAATATACCAAGTTGAGCGGCAGCACCTATTAACATACTCTTAGGGTTTGCAATCAATGGACCAAAGTCTGTCATAGCACCTATTCCTAAGAATATAATCGGTGGGAAAATAACCCAGTCAACACCCTTATAAATATAATAGAATAAGCCATAGTTGCCTATTATTGTTTCACTTGATATCGTTAACGTGTTTGGTAAGTATTGTAACTCTGCCGTAACGTCGCCAACAACTTGCATATTACTTATTGTAACTGCATTAGTCTCAAAATACCTTGCTAATACGTCTACGTTTTTAACGTCAACAAGTGGTAAGTTGAAAAACGTAACGATTTCATTTAATGAACCTCTAAAAACTTCCGTTCCTGATAAAGTAGATACGATATAACCTTTATCGCCAAACAAAATTCTATATGAGCCAGGTATATTTACTATAAACATACCAAATGCGATAGGAAGTAATAAAAGTGGTTCAAATTTTTTAACTATTGCTAAATAAACTAATATAAACGAAATTAAAACCATTATTAAATTTTGGATAGATGATTCACCACTAAATAAAGTGTAAAGACCCGTGCTATGCCATAAATTTGTAAATGACGTTGCAATTTCGTTCCAAATTGAACACATTGAATTTAAAGCAAACATTTAAACTCTCCTATTAACCGATAACGGCCATAACCTCGCCTGTATCAACGTTAGAGCCAACTGCTGCTTTAAACGATATAACGCCGTCACATGGGGCTGTAATATCGTTGTCCATTTTCATGGCTTCTAAAACTAATACAACGTCACCTTCTTTAACAGTTGCACCTTCGCTAACTTTATAGCCTTTAATCATACCTGGCATTGGTGCTGTTAATTTTGTTCCATTTACAGGGCCTTGAGCAGGTTTTGCAGGCGCTACTGGTTTAGTAGCAGTTTTTGGGGCTTCAACAGGTGCTGAAACTTGTTTAACTTCGGTAACTTGTGGTGCTGGACTACTTGTTGCACCAACTTCTTCTACACCAACTTCATATTGACAACCATCTATTGTTACTATAAATTTACGCATTTTAATCTATCTCCTTAAAATCTTTTAATCTTTCTTACGATAAAATCACAATTTGATTTATTGTTTTCAAAATAATAGGCTGTAATTGCTCCTATTATTGCAACTTTTATATGCTCAGGAATACCTTCTTCAACAACTGGAGCAACAGTTTCAACAGGTTTTGTTTCTTTTTTTACTTTTTCAACTTTTTCCTCATTATTATTTGATTTGTTAAAAAAGTAGCCTGCAAATTTTACACTTAATACTATTATCGTTATACCTAAGAAAATAACAAGCATTCCCAAAATGAAAGTTTTTACGCCTTCGAGCGCACTTTCAGTTATTGAGGGTAAAAGTAACGTGTTTAACATATTCCCTCCTTAGTCTCTAATGAGCATTTGAAGTGCTGAAATTACGTATTGACGCAAATATTGAGGCTCAATTATATTGTCAACACAACCAAGCCTTGCGCTGTTCATTGCATTTTGCATTTCATTGTATTTATCTTTTAATTCATCAATTTTTTTGCTTTCTACGGTACTAAACGTTGCAGATATTCCAACGTCGCCGTCTAAAAGTGATATTTTACTATCAGCAAATGCAAATGAGTAACCTACGCCAAATTCTTTTGAAACAAATGCAGTATATCCTAAGCCGATTGCTTTACCATATACAACGCTAACTCCATTTAATCTTTCTAAGTTGTATAACATATTTGTAATTTCTTTTAAAATTGAAGAATTGTTTGTTTCTAAATCTTGTTTTATACCTTTTACGTTTACTAAATTAACGAAAGGTAAGCCGTTATCTTCTAAATACGTAGCAAAATTCTTAATTTTTAATACGTTTGCTAAATTGAGTTCAACGCCTTCTTTTTCGCCATCAAAAATAATAGTACCTACCGATATTCCGCCAACTCTTGCAATTGCCGTAATAACTTCACTTGCAAAACCTTTTTGAAGTTCAACGAAAGTTCCATTATCAAAAAGTGCTTCTTTTAAAATAGAAACGCTTTTTTCCGTATTTAATAAAAGGGTATTTCTATTAAGGTCGTCATCAGTATCAACAACTAATGAAGACGTGCTTGGAAGTATTGAAAAGATTTTTAAAATAGTATCTTTTACTTCAGTTAAACTAGCAACGGTAAATGAAGTTAAGCCATTAACCGCTTTGCTACCTCCTATAACTTCTTTTGTTGCACCATCTTTACTTGATGCTGAAATAACACTTGGACTTGCGTATGCTGTTATACTTTGCCCAACGTTAAACGAGTAATCACAAATTGCGTGCATTATTGCTAACGAACCATATACGTCACCAACTGAAATTGCAATTTGAGGAACGTTACCTTTTAATTGATTTGCTAAGTTTATTACTGATGCTAAACCCTCTAACACTCCTACGCCTTCACCTACTTGTACACCTAATGAATCAAGTAAATAAATTACAGGCGTTGTAGTTTGACCTGCCTTAAGTAGACAATTTGTAATTTTTTCACAATTTGCTTTACTTAAACCGCCGTTTAAAACTTTTGAGTTTTGTGCAACAATATATACGGGATAATCATCAATACGTGCATAACCCGTTACAACTCCAAGACCATCTAATTCTTCTTCACAAAATTCATTTTTACCAAAAGAATATGTACTTAATTCAACAAAACTATTATCGTCAATAATTTCCGATATTTTTTTTCTAATATCACAAGAAGCCTCGTAAAGTTTTGTTTTATTAGCATTAAGAACGTCTATTATATCCATAAAGCCAAAATCTCCTCCATTATATAAGC
>JAZONZ010000064.1:0-21282 GCA_045654765.1 Christensenellaceae bacterium | reverse complement strand
AATAAATCAAGTTTTTTTAATGGCAAAAATAAATTTACAACATTTAGTGGTTATAATTCGTTTATAGAACTAATAATTTTGAAGAAAATTGTAAAAATGGAGCAATTTTAACTTAAAAAACAAAAATATTTATAAAATTTTTAAAATATGTGTGAAAATATATCGCAAAATTTTAAAAAAAGTTGTATAATAATGATTACATTATTAAAAAGCAAAATAACTATAAAATTTGGAGAGTTATGGTACAAAAAATTTTAACACCAATATCTTTATGGAAGGGGTTTGACGATACGCTTCCGTTAAAAGAAAGCGTAATTTCAAGCGTTTCTATAAATAGCATAACGTTAAATAGAATTTACTTTTCAGCAAGAAACGTAGAAGATAATGAACGTGTTAGGGTATATGGTGTTTATGCTAAAAATTTAATAAAATCAAAAGGCTCAATACTAATAATTCCAGATATTTTTGAAGAAATAGATACCGAACTCATTATTAAATATGCAAGTTTAGGATATGACGTTATAAGTGTTGATTTACAAGGTTACGTAGAAAATAAAGTAGATTTCACAAAATACCCAACTAAAATTGCGTATGCGAATAGTCAAAATGCAAACGAGCATATGTATTACGCAACGAAAACAGCAAAAGAAACGAGTTGGTACGAGTGGTGTGCCGTATGCCGTTATGCCGTATCATATTTAAAAAACGCAAACAGTGATAATCGTATAGGGGTAATAGGTATAAAAAATAGTTCAATGATAGCATTTATGCTATCGGCGATAGATAAAAGGGTAGACGCGTCTTGTAATTTATTTGGCGGTGGCTGGCTTGCGTATAAAGGTATTAACAAATCGTCAGGTGAAGAAATTGTAATGGATGAGGAAAGATATCGTTTTTTAGGTGCTGTTGATGCACAAGCATATAGTCAATTTATAACTTGTCCGCTACTATTTTTAACAACCACAAATAATGGTAATTTTGATTTTGAGCGTGCTATGAATACTTTACAATACGTAAACAATCAAGATGATTTAAGGTACAATTTCGTATCTTACGGCGGGTCGATACTTGACGTTCATTGTTTTAACGATACCGTGTTATTTTTAGACAAGTATTTAGGTAAAGAAAACGTATTTTACCCAAAACAACCGCAAATTAAGAGTTACGATACAAGTGGCGAAGTTTTTTACGAGGTAAGTAACGTTGATAAAAAGAATTTAAAATCTATACATTTATTAACTGCAAATGCCTTAGACAATTCAAATGAAAGGGTTTGGTTTAAAGTTTATGATTATGAGATAAACGAAGACGGTAACTACTTATTTTCAAGGCAAAATTACGAAAATTATACTAACGACATATCGTTTGTAGTAGTTTCATACAAAAATGGTTTAACTATAAGTTCAAGGCTCAATTATCATAAAATTGAGAACTTATCAAAATTAAAAAAACCGTCAATAATATATACGTCTGACAAATTTATTACAAGTTTTGTTGCTAAAAATCTTAAGTCTAATATAATAGGTAATTTATTTGCAGAGGGCGATTTATATCATAGAAATGTAGGTCCAAACGAAATAGTGGGTGTTTTTAGCGTAAACGAACTTGTTTCTTTTAGAATAAAAGAGTTAAGCGGAGTAATTAAATCTTCTTCATCATTTAAACTTGATATTTATTCGGCTATTGATACTACAATTACGATAACTTTGTTAGATAAAAGTAATAACGAGTATTTTGCATATAAAAAGTTAAATGGTGGTGAGTTTTGGCAAAATATTTTAGTAAATATTAGTGATTTTAAAACAAATGAGGGGTTAATGGTTACAGATTTATCAAATTTAGTCACAATTTCAGTTAGTTCGGTTGGCGAATTTGGTTTAAATAACTTTTTACTTTTATAATTATGATAATAAACGTTGGTGATAAAATTATAACTAAAAAGAAGCATCCTTGTGGCGGAGATAAGTGGGAAGTTGTAAGAACGGGTGCTGATTTCAAAATAAAATGTTTAGAGTGTGGTAGAATAGTTATGCTATCTAATCCAGACTTTTTTAAGAGATTAAAAAAGAAAATAGAGGAAGATAATGGTTGAAAATAACGTAGATAATGATAAATTAAATACAAACGCTAAAAAAATCAAGGTAAGTGACGTTATTTTTTATTCCGTTTGTCTTTTTATAATAATTTTTTCGTTGTTTACAAGCATTTTTTGGGTATCGTTAGTAAGCGTTCGCCAAACTTCAATGAATCCAACCTTTGTTGACGGGGACGTTTTAATTTTAAATAAACTTGCAAAATTTGATAGGGGTGACGTAGTTGTTTTTAAGTATTCTACTAATGACGACTATATAAAACGCATAGTAGCAATTGAGGGTGATACGATATTTTCAATTGATGGCGAGGTATATATAACGTCGCTAAACGAAAAAGGCGAAGAAGTTACTAAAAAACTTGAAGAAGATTATCTTTTTGATGAAAAATCAACTTATACGTCATACGCTAATCATACAGGCGAAGGCGATATTGAAAAAACGTTAATACCAGAAGGTTATATTTACGTACTTGGTGACAATAGGCGAGTAAGTAAAGATAGTAGGCATATAGGTTTAGTAAAAATTAAAGACGTAAAGGGCGTTATCACTAATTTTTCAATAAAAAGCAAAAATACAACGACTAAATTATTTGGATTTTTATATAATTAAGGGGTAAATTATGGTAGAGTTTTATAACGAAGAATATTTATATAAAATTGATAGACAGCGTTTTAATTTGAAATTGATATACGTAATTTCGTTAATATTTTCAATAGCGTTAATATTAACGTTAACTATACTTATTGCGTTTCAACCTTACGATACAAAATTTGAAAAAGTTTCAAGGTGGATAATTGCTATTTATTTATCAGTTTACATAATTTTTTCGTTCATATACTTAAAAATACCATATGCAAGAGTTAAATATTATCAATATTTTGTACTTGATTGTATGAGATTTGCTAAAAATCAAGAGCAAGTAACGATAGTTGGAATAAATAACGAAACAACTTACAAAAACGGCGTTGATTTTTATTATTTAGATATTATAGAGTGGTCGGAAAGAGAAAACGACTTTATAAATAGGTCGGTATTAGTAGATTGTGAAATTAAAAATTTAGATTTAAATAAAGGGGAAATTGTAACTATAACAACGGCAAGTAACGTGCTTATAGCGTACGAAAAATAAGTTTAATATGAAAAGAGAGCAAATTGATAATAAATACAAGTGGAATAAAGACGATATATTTAAAAGCGAAGATGAATTTTACTCATTGTTAAAAGAGACTGAAAAGCAAATTGATTTTTCGGCGTATAAAGGTAAATTAAATAATGCTGAAATTATTAGCGAGTGTTTAAATAAATTATATTCAATTTTTGCCGATTTAGAAAAGTTGTCTTTATATGCGTATATGACTAAAGATGAAAACGTAGGCTTATCAAACGGAATAGTTTTAACGAATAAAATTGAAGATTTATGCGTAAAATTTGATGAAAATACTTCATTTATAACACCGGAATTATCGTCACTTAGTTTAGAGAAATTAAAAGAGTTATCTAAAAACCAACTATTAACAGATTACGATACAATGTTAATGCGTTTAATAGAAGAAAAACCACACGTTTTAGATGAAAAGTGCGAAAAATTACTTGCACAAGCGGGTAAGGTTTTAGGTGGATATCACGATATTTTTTCAATAGTAGATAACGTTGATTTAAAGTTTCCTAAAATAAAAGTCAATGGTGAAAACGTTGTTGTAACGCACGCAAAATATGCTGAATTACTTCAAAATGAAGATAGAAACGTAAGAAAAAAAGCCTTTAAAAGTTATTATAAAGCGTATGAAAGTATTTTAAATACAATTACAGCGATATATAAAGGCAATTTAGATAAAGACGTTTTTATAACCAAAGCAAGAAATTTCAAAACTTGTTTAGAAAGGGCTTTATTTAATGAAGAAGTTGATAAAGGCGTATATGAAAACTTATTAAAAAGCGTTAACAAGGCGTTACCTTTATTGCATAGGTACATTAAAGATAAGAAAGATATTTTAGGTTACAATATAAATATGTACGATATCTACGTTCCGCTTATAAAGGGTGAAGAATTAGCGCTTGACTATGAAGATGCGTTTAAACTTGTAAAAGAAGGTTTAAAACCATTAGGGAAAGACTATTCAAACTTGTTACAAAGAGCGTATAGCGAAAGGTGGATTGACGTTTACGAAAATGAGGGTAAAAGAAGTGGTGCATATTCAACAAGTGCTTATAGCGTTTCACATCCATACGTTTTATTAAACCATAATAAAACAACGCACTCAGTATTTACTATTGCTCACGAATTAGGTCACGCAATACACTCGTATAAGTCTGATAGAGCATTACCTATAACTAAAGCTGGGTATAAAATATTCGTTGCAGAAGTTGCGTCTACGGTAAACGAAGTTTTATTGTTAAAATATTTAATTAAAAACGCTAAAACAAATAGTAGCAAAAAATATTATTTATCTTACTATTTAGATATGATTAGAACGACTTTATTTAGACAAACTATGTTTGCTGAATTTGAATATAAGGCTCATACTTTATGTGAAAAAGGCGAGGCAATAACCAAAGAAGTCTTAAATAAAACTTATTTAAAACTCAACAAAAAATACTATGGTAAAGATATAAAAAGCGATAAAGAAATTTCTTACGAGTGGTCGAGAATACCGCATTTTTACACGTCTTTTTACGTATATAAATACGCCACGGGAATTATTAGCGCTATTTGTATTGCAGAAAAAATATTAAATAACGGGCAAGTGGCAATTGATGATTATTTTAAATTTTTATCATCAGGTGGTAGTGATAAACCAACTAATTTATTAAAACTAACAGGTGTTGATTTAGAGAGTGATGAACCGTATAATATTGCTTTCAATTCCTTTAAAGATGCCCTTACTCAATTTGAGAATTTATAAAATAGGGAGTAACTTATGACAACAAAAAACACACAAACGGCATATCCATACAATTTAGAAGCGGAACAATCTATTCTTGGCTGTATTTTAATTGACGTAGAATATCAATATGAAATTGCCAGCGAATTAAGCGTTGATGATTTTTATTTAGAATCACATAAGCAAATTTTTGAACGTATACAATCAATGCTATCAATTAGCAAGCACGTTGATTTAATAACGGTATCTGATGAAATGTCTAAAATGCCACAAAAATCAAAAAAGAAAGTAAACGTTTCAAGTTTAGCGGAAGAAATGGAAAGAAAAACAATCTTAGATAAGGTTGGTGGTATAGCGTATTTAACTATTCTTGCAACGTCAGTTCCATCTTCGGCAAACTACAAATACTATTTAAATATCGTTAAAAGAGACGCAGTTTTAAGAAGATTGATTAGAGCGAGCGAAGAAATTATTAAAGATGCAAAATCTTCAAATGACGATTCAAAATCAATTCAAAAAGCGGAAAAACTCATCTATGATATTTCTGAAAAATTAGATACTTCAACACTTCAAAATGCAGGTGATTCAGTTGATAAAGTTTTAGATTTATTCGAGAAAATTCAAACGGATAAAAACTTTTTACAAGGTTTAAATACCGGCTTTACTTGTTTTGATAATGCAACACACGGTTTGCATGAAGGTAATTTAGTTATTATCGCTGCAAGGCCATCAGTAGGTAAATCAACTCTTGCTATGAATATCGTTGAAAACGTTGCGTTACGTCAAAATGCCGTAAGTGCCGTTTTTGCTCTTGAAATGACAAGGGAAGAAATAGTTGAAAGAATGATATATACTTTAAGTGGTGTTTCAAGTACGAAAGCAAGAAAAGGTGAACTTTCAACTGACGACTGGCAAAAAATGTGGAGTATTAAAAATTTAATTAAAGAAAATAACATTTATATTGACGATACTCCTGTAACAACCGTTCAATCTATTTTAAGTAAGTGTAGAAGACTAAAAGCGTTAAAGGGTAGACTTGACCTTATTGTTGTCGACCATATGCAACTTATGACTGCCGTTAAGTCTAGTGAAAATAGACAAGCGGAAATTACTGAAATTTCTCGTGGTTTAAAAATGGTAGCAAAAGAGTTAAAAGTTCCCGTAATAGCGTTGTCGCAATTACGCCGTTTACCAGAAGGACAAAAACCATCGCTTGTCGACCTTCGTGAATCGGGCTCAATCGAACAAGATGCCGATATCGTATTATTTATACATAGACCAAACCTTAACAACGCTGAAGATTTATTAGATGAAAACGGTGTTGAAATCAAAAAAGACGAGTGCTTGTTATTGCTTCAAAAGAACCGTTCAGGACCACTTTGCAACTTTAAGTTGTCGTTTAACGGCGAACTTAGTAAGTTTGTAAATATTGCGCCTACTGTGTACGGTGAACCTACGCAAAAAAGACAAGTCGTAGGCATTGAACCACCGCCAGAACAAGATGATAATTTTGGTCCGCCTGATGGTTTTGAGGATTGATATTTTATGACGAATACAAATACAAAAATACTCAAAATTAACGATAAATCTTTAGAATATGCAAAAAATTTAATTTTAAATGAAGAGTTAGTTGCCTTTCCAACTGAAACGGTTTATGGTTTAGGTGCTTTGGCTACTTCTTCTAATGCAGTAAGGAAAATTTTTGAAGTTAAAGGTAGACCGCAAGACAATCCTTTAATAGTTCATATTCATAAAGATTTTGACCTAAAAAGTTTAGTAGAAATTGAAAATCAATACGTGTATGATTTGATAGAAAAATTTACACCCGGTCCTTTAACTTTAGTATTTAAAAGTAAAGGGGTAGTTTCTCCCTTAGTTTCTTGCGGACTTGATACGCTTGCCGTAAGAATACCTTCGCATAAAGGTGCGGAAGAGTTTTTAAAATATATAAATTTACCTATATCAGCACCTTCGGCAAATATATCAAAACACGTAAGTCCCGTTACGGCGGAACACGTTTTTGACGATTTAAATACTAAAATTGACTTAATTTTAGATGGTGGCAAATGTGAGGGTGGAATTGAAAGTACGGTTTTAGACGTTTCGAGTTCAACCCCTATAATACTTCGTAGCGGTTTAATTACTAAAGAAATGATTGAAGGGGTAACTAAAACTTGTCGTTATTCAGTAAATAGCGAAAGCGAAAAGGTAAAATCGCCAGGTGTAAAATACTCTCATTATCGCCCTAAATGTGAAACGGCGTTATTTAGTAGAAATGAAATTGATGAAGCGCAAGAATTATATAATTATTATATAAAACAAGGCAAAAAACCATATTTTATGTGTGATAATTTAATATCTAATAGTTTAGTTGGCGAAAAACTTTTATTAGGCGAAAACGCTACTCAAATTGCTTCAAATTTGTATAATTGTTTACATATGGCTGAAAAAATTGCCGATATTTTAATTGCAATTGAAATTGATACGGGTAGTCAAGTAGACGTTGGTATAATGAATAGACTATCAAAGGCTTGTAAAAAAGTTTAACGTAGAGTTTTATTATACGGCAGTTTAAAAATTTTAAGTATTGACAAAGTGTGTTTTGTCTAGTACAATATAATAAATTATTATAAAGGAACATTTATGAAGATAGCGTTTGGTTGTGACCATGGTGGTTTTGCATATAAGCAAGAAGTTTTAGATTTTTTAAAAAGCAAAGGGCATATCGTTAAAGATTTTGGCACGTTTTCAAGTGATAGTTGCGACTATCCTGATTACGCAATACCCGTTGCCGAGGCGGTTAGTTTAGGCGAGTTTGATTATGGAATTTTAATTTGCGGTACGGGAATAGGTATGAGTATTATAGCGAACAAAGTTAAAGGTATACGCTGTGCTCACGTTAACGATTGTTTTAGTGCGGAAATGACAAGAAGGCATAATAATTCAAACGTAATAGCGCTTGGCGCAAGAATTGCCCAAGTTGAAGAAATTATTGATTATATTGATATATTTTTAAAAACGCCTTTCGATGGTAATAGGCACTTAAATAGAATTGAAAAAATTTCAAAGTACGAAAATAAATAACATAGTTATTTACTTATAAAAACGGCTTAGGTCGACACGATAGGAGAAAAAAATGAGTAATTTACACGTTTTAAATCACCCACTAATTCAACACAAAGTTTCTATGATGAGAATGGTAGAAACAACGACGAAAGATTTTAGAGAACTTGCTGATGAAATTTCATTACTTATGGCATATGAGGTAACGAGAGATTTACCTTTAGAAAAGAAAGAAATTGATACGCCTATTTGCAAAATGCAAGCAGATTTTATTGCTGGTAGAAGTATAGGCGTAGTTCCTATTTTAAGAGCAGGTTTAGGTATGGTTAACGGTATTTTAACTTTAGTACCAAACGCAAAAGTTGGTCATATAGGTTTATATAGAGACCCAGAAACACATTTACCTGTTGAATACTATTGCAAATTGCCCGTTGATGCGGATAAAAGAACTATTATTGTCGTAGACCCTATGCTTGCTACGGGTGGTAGTGCGGTTGCCGCTATTGATTTTATTAAAAAACGTGGCTGTAAAGATATTAAACTTATGAATTTAATTGCCGCACCAGAAGGTGTAAAGGCTGTTATGGATGCACATCCAGACGTTGATATTTACGTTGCATCTTTAGATGAAAAACTTAACGACCACGCATACATAGTACCAGGTCTTGGCGATGCTGGCGATAGGTTGTTTGGAACTAAATAATTAAAATATATTTCGGGTAGAAATTTTGCTACCCGATTTAGCATTTTTATGCAAAAAGGAGTTATTATGTCAAAAGTTAAAAAAGCGGTTATTCCCGTTGCTGGTTTTGGTACGAGATTTTTACCTTATACTAAGGCTGTGCCAAAGGCGATGCTACCGATTTTAAACAAACCTGCTATTCAAATTATAACTGATGAGGTTGTAAAGAGCGGAATTACTGATATCTTATTTATTGTTGGATATAAAAGGGAAGTTATTGAAAACCATTTTAAAGTAAGTGAAAAACTTGAAGAAACTTTACTTAAAAACAATAAATTAAATTTTTATAATTTAATTAAAGAGCCTGAAAATATGGCAAACGTATCGTTTGTAGAACAAACCACGTTAGACGGAACTGGGGGAGCATTAAAACTTGCAAGAGATTTCGTAAATAACGAGCCTTTTGCGGTTTTATTTGGTGATGACGTTATGTATAATGATGGTTTACCCGTAATTAAACAGTTAATTGACGTGTATGATAAAACAAATAAAACGGTAATAGGTTGTAAAAGAGTTCCGTTAAAAGACGTTCCAAAATACGCATCAGTTGAATACGATAAACAAGATGGAAAGGTATATAACGTAACGAAAATTACTGAAAAACCACCTATAGAACTTGTAAAAAGTGATTTGTCGCCATTAGGTAGGTACGTGTGTTCGCCTGAAATTTTTGATATTATTGACACTTTAAAACCAGCAGTTAACGGCGAATTACAATTTACTGACGCTCTTGATATAATATCAAGAACAAGTGGCGCAAGTGCTTACGTTTTTGATGGAACAAGATATGATATGGGCGGTCAAATAGGCTATTTAAAAGCAAATATTGAATTTGCTTTAAGAGATAATGAATTAAAAGACGAATTAGTTACTTATTTAAAAGACTTATTAAAATAGATTTTATTTAAAAAAGGGGGGTTATTATGGCACATAGAACGATAGGGCTTATGAAAGTGTTAGAAAATGCTGATAAGCAAAGTAAATCGTGCAATTTAACGTATACAAGCACTATTGAAATTGTATACGCTATGTTAACGACCCCTAAATGTTTTGCCCAAAATTTCTTAAATGCTTTTGGTGTAACTAAAGAGAATTTCTATACGTATATTAGAGGTTCGCTTGACTATAATTTACCAAGAGGACTTACTATTGAGGCTAAAAGTTGTTTATTTAATGCTGAAAAGGTTGCAATTAAATATGGTTTTAACTATATTTCTTCCGAGCATTTACTTTTAGCGATTTTATTAACTGAAGATACACGTGTTAGTGGTATTTTTAGGGCTTTAGGTACTAACGTAGACGGTTTAATTAAGTTTATTGAAAAGAAAATTATTGAACGAAATGAAGAAGAAAACGGCATAGAAAAACCAAATTCACTTCAAAAACCGCAAAATAATAAAAGTAGTGATAATCCACTTAAAGGTTTAGGTTATTCATTAACTGAAAAGGCTTTAAAAGGGCAATTAGACGTTGTTATAGGTAGAGATAAGGAAATTGACGGCATTATTCAAACTCTTGCGAGAAAGACTAAAAATAGTCCTTTACTCATAGGTGAGGCAGGAGTTGGTAAAAGTGCGATAGTTGAAGGTTTAGCAATAAAAATTGCAAACGGCAAAGTGCCCGATACTTTAAAGAATAAAAACGTTTTTTCATTAGATGTAAGCGGTTTGGTTTCAGGAACGAAATATAGGGGCGAATTTGAGAAAAAACTTAAAAACGCTATTGATTACGTTTTAGAAAAAAAAGATATAATCTTTTTTATTGATGAAGTACATAATATCGTAGGTGCTGGAAGAAGTAGTGATAGTTCGTTAGATATTGCCGAAATTTTTAAACCATTATTGTCAAGGGGCGAAATTACGGTAATAGGCGCTACGACAATTGCTGAATATAGAAAATATATCGAAAAAGACGGTGCGTTATCAAGAAGATTTCAAACTATAACGGTTAACGAGCCGTCAATTGAAGACGCTATCATAATATTAAAAGGTTTAAGGCAAATATTTGAAGCCCATCACAAAGTTAGAATAACTGACGAGGCTATTGAAAGTGCCGTAAAATTATCAAGTAGATATATTACTGATAGAAGGCTTCCCGATAAGGCTATTGATTTAATAGACGAAGCGTGTTCAAAAAAGAAAATTTTTGCTAAAAAAGAACCGAATAATATATTAAAACTTAAAGAAGAGTATGATAAATTAGTTGCAAATTGCGAATATTGTATGCACCATAACGATTTAGACGGTGCTAAAGCATACGACTCTAAAGCAAGTCAAGTTTTAGCAAAATTAGAAAAAGAAAAAAACAAATTCAATGAACAAAGAATAAAAACTGAAAACGTAGTTACTGATGAAGATATAAAAGAATTAATATCGGTTTGGACAAATATTCCTTTAACTACGTTAACGGAAACTGAAAGTCAAAAATTTGCTCATTTAGAAGACGAATTATTTAAAAGGGTTGTTGGTCAAGAACACGCTGTAATTTCGCTTGCAAAGGCTGTAAGGCGTTCAATTGCCGGTTTAAAAGACCCTGATAAACCTATCGGCACGTTTTTATTCGTTGGTCCAACGGGCGTTGGTAAAAGTCAGTTATCAAAAGCGGTAAGTGAGTGCGTTTTTAATAGTCAAAACGCCTTAATCCGTTTTGATATGAGTGAATATAATGATAAAACTTCAGTAAATAAACTAATAGGCTCAGCGCCAGGCTACGTTGGTTATGAAGAAGAGGGTTTATTAACTGAAAAAATTAGAAGAAATCCGTATTCCGTAGTGCTTTTTGATGAAATTGAAAAAGCGCATAGTGATATTTTTGATTTATTGCTTCAAGTTTTAGACGAAGGTAGACTTACTGATAGTAAAGGTAGGGTGGTTTCGTTTAAAAACGCAATAATTATATTAACTTCAAACGTAGGATATCAAAACACGCAAACAAAAACTATGGGATTTGGCGAACAAAATAGTCAAAAATCAATTAAAGAAAACTTAAAAGGCGTGTTTAGACCAGAATTTTTAAATAGGCTTGATGAAATTATCGTATTTAATAAGTTAACTTTAAACGATTGTTATGATATTGCTGATATTTTAGTAAATTCACTTATAAAGCGTATGCGTGACGAGGGGTATTTATTAACTATTGAAAATTCGGCTATGGATATAATCGTTAAAAACGGCTATGATGAAGATAATGGTGCAAGACCTTTAAAAAGAGAGATAGCAAATAATATAGAAGATTTACTTTCAGACGCTATAATTGAAGGCTCAATCAAAAAAGGCGATAAAATTATAGTTTACGGCGAAGATAACGAAATAAAATTTAAGGTGATATAATATGGAAATAGGTGTATCAACGGCATCACTTTTTAGAAGACAGCATAATGAAGATGCACTCGTTACTTTAAATGAGTTAGATGCAAGAGTTTGTGAGATTTTTTTAGGAACTTATAGTGAATATAATAAAGATTTTGCCACTTTATTAAAGTCAAGGCTTGGCAATTTAAAAGTTCATTCAATACATACTTTAAACACACATTTTGAACCGCAATTATTTAGTTCAAGCGATAGAGCGCTTGCTGATGCGTATAAAATTTACGGGGATTGTTTAGAAGTTGGTAAAACGTTAAACGCAAGTGCATACACAATGCACGGCATAGCAAGATTTAAGAAAAACGTCCTTTATAACAATTATGAAAAAATCGGCAAAAACTTAGAACTTGCCAAGGATTTTGCGAAAAATTATGGAATAAAATTAACGCTTGAAAACGTTGAGTGGGCTTATTATAACCACGTTGGTTTTTATAAAAACATTACAAAATATTGTAAAGATTTAAACACGTGTTTAGACGTAAAACAAGCAAGAATTTCAGGCGATAGTTATAAAGATTACATTGAAGAAATGGGCTCGTCAATTTACACCGTTCACTTGTCAGACTTTAACGATAGCGAGCATATTTGTTTACCAGGCATGGGAAATTTTGATTTTGAAGATTTATTTATTCGATTGAAAGACGTTGGTTTTAACGGGGCTATGCTAATTGAAGTTTATACTGACGATTACGGCGATATTTTTGAAATTAAACAAAGTTTAGATTATTTAAGAGAATTGCAATATAAAATTTTTTAAGGAGTTTTTATGAGTTGTTATAAAGATAAGGTTTGGCAAGATAGTATGAAGTTAAGGTTAGACTATAATAACGTTATTAACACTTTTATAGGCGATAAAGAAGGTTTTAGTGAAGAAGAATTAAACTCATACAAAGATTTTGCAAAAAAATCATACGAAACTTTTAACAAAAAGCGTGGAAGTGGTATGACGGGTTGGGTAAATTTACCTTACAATCAACAAGAAATCGTTGAAGATATAATACAAACGGCAAATGATATAAGAAAAAATAGCGAATATTTCGTTGTTTTAGGAATAGGCGGTTCAGCGCTTGGTCCTATTGCAGTTTTTCAAGCATTATGCCACCTTCATTATAACGATTTACCATCTTCTAAGCGTAACGGCCCTAAATTTTACGTAGAAGATAATATCGACCCTGAACGTATGCTTGCCCTTTTAGACGTTATTGACGTTACTAAAACTACGTTTAACGTTATTACAAAAAGCGGTGCAACAAGCGAAACAATGGCTCAATATCTAATAATTTTAGACGTCTTAAAGAAAGCGCTTGGCAACGATTATAAAAATCATATTATAGCAACAACTTCAAAAGAAAAGGGCAATTTAATAAAAATCGCAAGCAACGAAGGGTATAAAACTTTTTATATTCCAGATGACGTTGGTGGTAGATTTAGTGAACTTTCGCCTGTTGGATTACTTCCAGCAAGCGTATTAGGCGTTGATATTAAAGAAATGCTTTTAGGCGCTAAATATATGGATGAAATATGTAATTGTGGCGATTACACCAAAAATATGGCACTTTGTAATGCGTTAATTAGTTATTTATCAATGAAAAAAGGTAAAAACATATCAGTAATGTTTCCTTATGCCGATGGTTTAAAATATGTTGCCGACTGGTATTCACAATTATGGGCTGAAAGCCTAGGTAAAATGGTAGATAATAACGATAATAAAGTGTTTGTAGGACAAACGCCCGTAAAGGCTTTAGGCGTTACCGACCAACACAGTCAAGTACAATTATATACCGAAGGTCCTTTTGATAAAATCACTACGTTTTTAGCAGTAGATAGTTATAGGCAAGAAGTTGTAATTCCTAACGGTTGTGAAGATATAAATGACGTAAACTTTTTATGTAACCATACTTTAAACGAATTGATAACTTACGAAAGAATTGCAACGGAATATGCTTTAACGATAAAAAATAGGCTTAATAGAACGATTTATTTACCTAAATTAAACGCATTTACGTTAGGCGAGTTATTATTCTTTTTCGAACTTGAAACGGCGTATGCTGGAGAAATGCTAAATATTGATACATATAATCAACCGGGTGTTGAAGAAGGTAAAAACGCAACGTACGCATTATTCGGCAAAGAAGGTTATGATAAAAAGCGTGAAGAATTAAAAAATGCAAAACAAAAATTAGATAAGTATATAATTTGAGGTAAATATGTCTTTTAAAGAAGAATTTTTAAATATTTTTGATAATATCAAAAGAGATGGTGCTGAAAAACTAAAAAAATACTTACTAACAAGCGATTTTTTTACTGCGCCAGCAAGCACAAAGTTTCATTGTGCCTACGAGGGCGGTTTAGTTGAGCATAGCGTAAAAGTATATAAAAGATTAGTAAACAACTTAAAAGCAGAGTATGGCGATGGCTGGCAAAACGTTATTTCGCTTGAAAGTGCTACGATATGTTCACTTTTGCACGACTTATGTAAAATAGATTTTTACAAAGTGGATTATAAAAACGTAAAAGAAAATAACGAGTGGGTAAAAAAACCGTATTATATGAAAGACGAGTTGTTGCCATATGGCCACGGCGAAAAATCAGTATATATAATAAGTGGATTTATTAAACTTACGAGAGAAGAAGCAATAGCAATAAACTGGCATATGGGTGGTTTTGATAGTAGGTGTAAAGGTGGGGATAGTAGTATTAGTGAAGCCTTTAATTTATTTCCACTTGCCGTATTGCTACATACTTCTGATTTGCAAGCAACATATTTAGATGAAAAACGTGGTGTAAATTAAAAATAAAAACCGCAATTTCATATTTTTATTGCGGTTTTTTTGTTGACTTAACTATAAAATTATTGTATAATAGTGAAAGTCTTAGGGGAGTGGCTCAACGGTAGAGTAGCGGTCTCCAAAACCGTAGGTTGCGTGTTCGAATCGCGTCTCCCCTACCAAAAAAAAGGTAATCCATTTTTGTGGATTACCTTTTTTTTAGTATATGGCGATGAGAACACGCAAGTGTCGATGCTTTTGCGACAGCAAAACCACTTGCGAAGACAAGCAGAGAAGGGCATACTTGAAGGCAATATCGCGTCTCCCCTGCCAAAAAAAAGTAGAGTAGCAGTTTACTGTTACTCTACTTTTTTTAATAGGGAGTTTCGTGATAAGGACATTTGGTCGACTATCTTGCGTAGCAAGTAGCCTGACGAATTCCTTGTGGGAATTCGGCAACTAAATAAATCCGTGGACGGATTTGTTATATTTGCTTGCGTAAGTTATATTGCCTATCGGCAGTGATATTTGCCTACGGCAAGTTGTGGATTTATTTAATATAACTTTGGCATAGCCAAAATATAACTGCTTATAGGGTAAGCAATATAACTTTTAGCCACAAGGCTAAAAATATAACTAAATAAATCTTAAAATTGTGGATAAGAAAAGCACACTACATTTGAAATGCACCCCAAAAGTTATTTAATGGGGTGCAATATTTTTATTTATTTAAATTCCAGTCAATTTCGCCTATATTATTATCTCTTAAGAACTTATTAGTTTTAGAAAATGGTTTTGAGTTAAAAAATCCGTTATACGCTGATAAAGGCGAAGGGTGGGCACTTTCAATAATATAATGTTTTCTTGTGTCAATTAAACTCTTTTTAAGTCGAGCGTTTCCGCCCCATAAAATAAACACTACGGGTTTTTCTCTATTAGATATTTTTTCAATAACTCTATCAGTAAACCATTGCCAACCGCAGTTTTTATGTGAATTTGCTTGACCTTCCCTTACGGTTAAAACGGTATTTAATAAAAATACGCCTTGTTTAGCCCATAAAGTTAAATCTCCTGATTTTGCCATAGGGATACCTAAATCATTGTATAATTCTTTATAAATATTAACGAGTGACGGCGGTATTTTTACGCCATTAGGCACGGAAAAACTTATGCCTTGTGCTTGACCGAATTCGTGATAAGGGTCTTGACCTAAAATTACAACCTTAATGTCGTTGAAGTCGGTTAATTTAAAGCAGTTAAAAATATCGTGCATATTAGGGTAGATAGTATGTGTTTTATACTCGACTAACAAAAACTTTCTAATTGCTTGATATTCTTCGCTATTTATAATATCACTTAAAATTTCATCCCAACTATTACCAAAATTTACCATAAAATTATTTTAGCATAATAATTTTTTTTTTGCAATACTTAGCATTAAATATATTATATATATTTAGTAGAATTTGTTAATTTTGCTTTCTATATATAATATATAATGAAAAGAAAAAAATTGAGAAAAATTGTTTACTTTTTGAAAATATTAGTATACAATAAGTGTTATAATCTAAGGAGAAAGTCTATGTTAGCAAAGGTAAATAGTTTTGCACTACTTGGTTTAGAAGGTTATTTAGTAAACGTTGAAGTTGACGTGTCTAACGGTATGCCAGCCTTTGAAATTGTAGGTTTGCCAGACACTGCGGTAAAGGAAAGTAAAGAGCGTGTTCGTTCAGCAATAAAAAATAGTGGTAAACATTTTCGCAACAATAAAATTACCGTTAATTTAGCCCCAGCCGATATAAAAAAACAAGGTGCTTATTTAGATTTAGCAATAGCAATAGGCATATTAAAAGCGCAAGGCGAAGAAGGTATATTAGATATTAACGATTACGTTTTATTAGGCGAACTTTCACTTGACGGTTCGCTTCGCGCTGTTCAAGGTATCTTACCTATATTGATTTCCGCATTAAATTTAGGTTATAAAAAATTTATTGTTCCAAACAGCAATAAAAACGAAGCAAGTTATATAGATGGAGCAACTATTTACGCTTTAAATTCATTAAACGAAGTAGTTGACTTGTTGTCGAATAAAAAACAATTTGAACAATTAGAAAAATCCACTTATGAAGAAATAAGTAATCAAGTAGTTTACGATAGTGATTTATCATACGTAAAAGGTCAATCTTTTGCAAAAAGAGCGTTAGAAGTTGCCGTGTCGGGCGGGCACAACATAATAATGATGGGTCCACCGGGTGCAGGTAAAACTATGCTTGCAAAATGTATTCCTACAATTATGCCCGATATGAGTTTTAGTGAAGCGTTAGAAACTACTAAAATTCACAGCGTGGCAGGTTTAATAAAAGATGACGTTGGAATTGTAACAAAGCGTCCTTTTATGACTCCGCATCATACCGCATCCAACGTAGCGTTAGTTGGCGGTGGTCAAAATTCGTTACCAGGTATAATAAGTTTGGCGCATAACGGCGTTTTATACTTAGACGAAATGCCAGAATACACACGCCAAACCTTAGAATCAATGCGTCAACCGTTAGAAGATAGGGTTATAACCGTTTCAAGAGCAAAAGCAAACGTAGAATATCCAGCAAGTTTTATGCTGTGCGGTAGTATGAATCCGTGCCCTTGCGGTAATTACGGGCTTAAAGATAAAGTTTGTACTTGTTCGTTATCCGCAATAAATAAATATAAGGCAAGAATTTCAGCGCCACTTCTTGATAGAATAGATATTCAAGTAACCGTAGATAGTGTTAAATATGAAGACTTAACAAGTAAAACTAACGAAGAAAGTAGTAGTAAGGTTAAAGAAAGGGTAAATTTAGCACGTAAAATTCAAAGGGAAAGGTTTAAAGACGATAATATTAACACAAACGCTGAAATGAAAGAAAAACACCTTAAAAAATATTGTGTTTTGTCAAAAGAGTGTGAAGATATTATAAAAATGTCGTACGATACTTTAAATTTGTCGGCAAGAGCAAGAAGTAGAATTATTAAAGTTGCACGAACTATTGCCGACCTTGATTTAAGTGAAAACATTATGCCGAAGCACGTTTTAGAAGCAATAGGTTATAGGAGCAGTTTAAATGACTAACGGCGAAAGAGCAATAGTATACTTAGACGGCTTAATCAATTTAGAATATAAGCATAAGCGTAAAATTATTGATTTATATCAAGATATAGGCGAGATTTTCACAAATCCTGAAATTGCCGTGCAATATTTAACGCAAAATGCTTCACAAAGTTACGCTAAAACCTTTTTAAACGGGTTTAAAGACAAAATTTATGAAAAGATAATAACTAATTCAACAAGCGAAGATATAACCGCTGTAACGGAAATTAGCGAAGATTATCCTAAAAGTTTATTGTGTTTAGAAAATAGGCCTTTATGTTTGTATTGTAAAGGTAATACAAAACTGCTAAATAGTAAAAATATTTTTTCAATAGTAGGTTCAAGAAAAACTTTAGTAGAATATTCTAAACTTGCGAAAGATTTTTCTTATCAACTTTCAAACGCTGGCGTAACGATAGTTACGGGCGTTGCTGATGGTGGAGACAAGAGCGCAATACTTGGTGCTATTGATAGTGGCAATTTAATTTTAGTGTTAGCGGGTGGATTTGATTTTGTTGATAGCGAAAGAAATAGAGATTTAATCAATAAAGCAAGTGAATCGTGTTTAGTTATTACTGAATATCCAAAAAACGTTCCGCAACTTGCATTTCATTATCCTGTAAGGAATAGAATAATTGCGGGGTTATCAAAAGGTACGCTAATTTGTAGTGGCTCGTTAAAAAGCGGAACAAAATATACGGCGGACTATTGTTTAAATTTTGGAAGGGAAGTTTTTTGTTTTCCGTACGCAATAAACGTATCAAGCGGAGAACTTTGTAATAAACTTATAAAAGACGGAGCATATTTAGTTGATAGTGTTGACGATATTTGTTTAACTTTAGGTTTTGAAGTTATAAAGCAACAAAAAATTTCGTTAACAAATGAAGAAAATGCCGTCTATTTATCAATAAAAAAGGGTAATATTTTTATTGATGCACTTTTAGAAGATTGTAATTTAAAAATTTTTGAATTATTGCCTATATTAACAACGCTCGAAATAAAAGGGTATATCGTTAAAGGCGGTAATAGTGAATATAACGTATTAAAATAGGAGTTAAAATGCAGTTAGTAATTGTAGAATCGCCTAAAAAAGCAAAAACAATTGAAAGGTTTTTAGGTGGAAAGTTTAAAGTTTTAGGAAGTGGCGGACATATTAGGGGTTTACCTGAAAAAAGATTTGGCGTAGACGTTGATAATAACTTTGAACCATCTTACGTTATCGAAGAAAAACAAATGAAACTCGTTAAAGAATTAAAAGAGTATTCTTCTAAGGCTGACCTTGTATATTTGGCTACCGACCCTGATAGAGAAGGAGAGGCAATTGCGTGGCATTTGTATGAAGTTTTAAATATTAAAGGAAAAACTCATAGAATAACTTTTAATGAAATTAGCGAAAAGGCAGTTAAAAACGCACTTTTAAAACCTACTAAAATTGATTATAATTTAGTAAATTCTCAACAAGCAAGGCGTATTTTAGATAGAATAGTTGGTTATAAACTTTCGCCGTTCGTTAGAACGAGAGTTAAAGATGGGGAGTCTGCAGGTAGAGTTCAATCAGTTGCAGTTAGACTAATTGTTGAACTTGAAAGAAAAATTAACTCATTTGTTCCAAAGGAATACTGGAATTTAACTGCGCAACTTGAAAAAGAAGGTGTTAAACCTGCGTTTAAGTGCTTACTTTCTTTAAAAAATGGCAAAAAATATAAGCCGTCTAACGAACAAGAGGCTATTGAAGTATATAATAATTGTTTAAATAATGGTTTTAAGGTTGAAAGTGTAAATAAAAGCGTTATTAAATCACACGCATTACCACCGTTTACAACTTCTACAATGCAACAAGATGCTTCTATGAAACTTGGTTTAAGTGCTCCGCAAGTTATGCAATTAGCGCAACACTTATACGAAGGTATGGAAACTCAAAACGGGCATTTAGCACTCGTTACTTATATTAGAACGGATTCTACAAGAATTTCAACTGATGCTCAAAAAGAGTGTTTAGATTATATTGAAAAAACGTTTGGTAGTGAATATTTACCTAAAAAACCTAACGTATATTCAGCAAAGAAAAATGCGCAAGACGCTCACGAGGCTATTAGACCTATTGATATAAACGTTACGCCTGAAAGTGTAAAAAATATATTAGATAAAAATCATTATAAGTTATACAAACTTATTTATGAAAGATATTTAGCATCACAAATGACTGAGGCTTTATACAATAGTATGCAAGTTAACGTTACTTCAGGCGAATATACTTTTAAAGCGTCGGGTAAAAGCGTTAAATTTAAAGGTTTTACCGCAGTTTATGATTTTACAACCGCTAAAAATGAAGAAGATAGTGATGAAAATAAACTTTTACCTAACTTAGATGAAGGAGACGTTTTAAAGGTAATTAAACTTAATAAAGAGCAAAAGTTTACAAAGCCACCACAACGTTATACCGACTCATCATTAGTAGAAACTATTGAAAAAAATGGTATAGGTAGACCTTCTACTTATGCAACAATCATTAGTACCTTAACAAAAAGGAAGTATATTTCAAGGGAAGGTAAGTATTTAGTTCCAACTGAAATAGCGTTTGAGGCTACTGATTTATTAGTTAAATATTTTAGTGATATTATGGACGTTGGTTTTACTGCTAAAATGGAAGATAATTTAGATAATATTGCTGAAAACGGCGCTGATTGGCATAAAGTTGTAGGCGAGTTTTATTATCCGTTTATTGATAAACTTAAAGAAGCAATGGGCGACAACGTTGTTCAAACGGATATACCTTGTCAATATTGTGGAGCGTTGCTTGTTAAAAAAAGCGGTAGGTTTGGCGAATTTTTAGTTTGTCCTAAATGTAAAAAAACAAGGAATTTAACTGATGAATTATCTAATGAAAAATGTCCTATCTGCAAAGAGCCTATGATGCTAAAAGAAGGTAAATATGGTAAATACTACTCTTGCGACAAATGTGATATAAATATACAAGAGGGCGATTTAATATCTAATGAAAAATGTCCAAAATGTCAAATTTATATGTTTGAAAAAACGGGGAAATTTGGAAAGTATTTAAAGTGTGCTAAATGCGGTACAACTAAAAGTCTTGCTGAAAAAGTTGGTATTTGTCCAAAATGCCATAAACCCGCACAAAAAATGCAAACTAAGAAGGGTGTAATTTATTATGGTTGCTCGGGTTATCCTACGTGCGATTTTATAAGTTGGGATATTCCTACTGGAGAAATGTGTCCAACTTGCGG
>JAZONZ010000063.1:0-5444 GCA_045654765.1 Christensenellaceae bacterium | reverse complement strand
TTGCGTTTTTTGTGCGTTAACTTCGGTTAACGCATTTTTTTATTTTAGGAAAAATATAATGAACAAACAAACAAATATTGCATACTTATATTTATGTCACAATAACTACAATCTATTGAAAAGAGTGTCAAATGCTCTATTGTATGGTAAAGATAAAATATTTGTACATGTTGATAAAAAGGTTGATATAGAACCTTTTATTAATGCTACAAAAGATTGTAAAAACATATATTTTATTAAAAATAGAATAAATAATTATTGGGGTGGATTTAATTCTATTACAGCAACAATGGAATTAATTAGAACTGCATTAAAATATGGCAATTTTTCTCGTTTTGTTTTATTACAAGGACAAGATTATCCTTTAGTATCAGCGAGTGAAATGCATTTTTATTTTGATAAAAATAAGGACGTTGAATTTTGTAAAGCAAAAGATATTACGGTATCAAAAAATAAAGGCGATTATATGAAATGGGCTGGATTTTGGTATATGGATAGCAATAAAAACAATATATTTATAAAGTTTATTCGTTTTTTGCTTGGCAGAATTAATGCCCTAGGTGTAAAATATCGTTCAGGCATATTTAGTAATAATAACGATAAGTGGCATATTTATAAAGGTTGGGCTCAATTTTCGTTAACTCGAGATTGCGTTGAACATATATTGTATGTTTATGATAACAATGAAAGATTTAACAGATATATGAAGCACAGGTTTCCGCCTGATGAAATATATATTCATACAATTGTCTATAATTCAAAGTTTAAAAACAATATTTCAAAAAATGATATTATACGTAGAGATGGAAGTAAAACTTTGTTGAATTTAACTTATTTTGAATATCCTAAAACGGTAACCATTTTTACAAAAGTAGAAGATTATCAGTGGCTTAAAAATACGGGATGTTTATTTGTGAGAAAAGTAAATGAAAATTCTAAAGATTTACTTGACGAAATAGATAAAAACATCTTACTTTTAAAATGATGAAGAATATTATTTTGATTGATATACAAAACCACCCTAAAGTTCAGCCTTTAGGGTGGTTTTAATTAAATTAAACTATAATATTTACTAATCTACCTTTAATTATAATAATCTTTTTAATTTCTTTACCTTCTAAAAGTTTAACGATAGTTTCATTTTGCTTAACGGCATTTTCAATTTCTTCATTAGAAAGAGAAGAAGAAATTACCATTTTAGCGCGCATTTTACTATTTATTTGAATCGCTATTTCAATTTCGTCTTTAATAAGAGCGCTTTCGTCACAAATAGGGTAACTTTCAGTAAATATTGATTTTTTATTACCTAATATTTCCCATAATTCTTCGCTAAAATGTGGAACAAGCGGAGCAATAAGTAAAACTAAATCTTTAATACAGTCTTTTAAGAACGCTACGTTTTTAACGCTACTATCAAGAGCGTCATATTTGTAAATAGCGCTTACGTATTCCATAAGTCTTGCAACGGCAGTGTTAAACGAGAAGTTAGATATATCTCTATCAACGTTTTTAATAGTATAGTGTCTAACGTAGTTAAGTTGTTTTTCTTCGCTGTTAAAATTATTTACCTTATTGTTTTTGTAACCATTTATGGTAACTACAATTTTTTCAAGCCTATCTAAAAATTTAGCAATTGACTTAATACCGCCATCGTTCCAAGGACCGCCTTCCGTATAAGAGAAACCAAACATTAAATAAAGTCTAAAAATATCAGAGCCGTAAGCCTTAACGTAGTCGTCAGGCGAAATTACGTTGCCCCTTGATTTACTCATTCTGTTGCCGTCAGGACCTAAAATAACGCCTTGGTGAACGAGTGATTTAAAAGGCTCGCCAAAATTAAGATAACCCATATCTCTTAATGCTTTCGTAAAGAAACGAGCGTAAAGTAAGTGCATACAAGCGTGTTCAGCACCGCCAACGTATTTGTCAACAGGTAACATTTTATTGATAAGTTCGCTATCAAAAGCCTGTTTGTCGTTATGAGCGTCTGGGTATCTTAAGAAATACCAACTTGAACAAACGAAAGTATCTAAAGTATCAACGTCTCTACGAGCGTCTCCACCACACTTAGGACATTTGCAGTTAACGAATTCTTCACTTTTAGCGAGTGGAGATTTGCCGTCAGGCTTAAATTCTACGTTGTAAGGAAGTTTAACGGGTAAATCTTCTTCAGGTACGGCAACCGTGCCACATTTATCACAATAAATAATAGGAATAGGAGCGCCCCAGTATCTTTGACGAGAAACGAGCCAGTCTCTTAAACGGTAGTTTACTTTAAATGAACCGCAGTCGTTATTATGCAAATCGCTAAGAATTTTCTTTCTTGCTTCTTCACTTGTAAGACCGTCATAATCAATGCTGTTAACAATAATACCATCGTCAGTAAAAGGAAGGTCGTCATTTTGACCGTTACTTGACTTAACAACTCTCGTAATAGGTAAGTTGTATTTGTTAGCAAATACAAAATCTCTATCATCGTGAGCAGGAACGCCCATAACACAGCCTGTTCCGTAAGAGTAGAGTACGTAATCACTAATCCAAATAGGGACTTTTTTGTTGTTTACGGGGTTAATACAATATGCGCCCGTGAAAACGCCGGTTTTTTCTCTATCAAGAGAAAGTCTATCAATTTCTTTTGCTTTAGCAGTTTCTTCAATGTACTTTAACACTTCGCCAGATTGCTTTTTAGTCATCAATTTTTTAACGAGTGGATGTTCAGGTGCTAAAACCACGTAAGAAACACCGAAAACCGTGTCGGCTCTCGTAGTGAAAACTTTAAATTCATCTTCACCATTTTCGCATTTGAATAAAATTTCGCCACCGATAGATTTACCTATCCAGTTTCTTTGCATAGCCTTAGTTTTTTCAGGCCAGTCAAGATTATCTAAACCTTGTAAAAGTTCCTCAGCGTAATCGGTAATTTTAAAGAACCATTGAGTTAAATTCTTTTGAATTACGGGATTATGACATCTTTCGCACTCGCCTTGAATAACTTGTTCGTTAGCAAGTACCGTTTGGCAACTTTGACACCAGTTAACAGGTGCTTCTTTTCTATAAGCGAGACCGTTTTTATATAATTGTAAGAAAATCCATTGAGTCCACTTATAATAATCAGGCATACAAGTTTTAATTTCTTGAGACCAGTCGAACATAGCGCCCATATCACGAAGAGTATTTTCCATAGTTTCTATATTTTTAATAGTAGAATCTTGTGGGTGAATACCCGTTTTAATAGCGTAGTTTTCAGCAGGCAAACCAAAAGCATCAAAGCCCATAGGTTGAAAAATTTCAAATCCTTTCATTTTTTTGTATCTTGCAAAAGAGTCAGTAGGGCCGTAGTTGTACCAGTGACCTACGTGTAATTTTGCTGCCGATGGATATGAAAACATTTCTAAGCAATAATACTTTTTATCAATATTTTTCTTGTCAAAATTATTTATTTTGCTTTTTTCCCATTTTACTTGCCACTTTTTTTCAATTTCGTGCATATTCATAAGGGTTTTACCTCCTATAAAACGTGTAATTTTATAACAACGTATGTTATTATACCACTATTTTTTATAAAAGTAAAAGGTTTTTTGCAACTTAGTAATACAAATAACTAAGAATATTGACAAATCGTGCTAAATGTACTAAAATATGATAGATATTAACGAGGTGAAAATATGAGTGAGTTAATTACAATACAAAACGACAATTTAAAAGTTGTTATTTCAAACGTTGGGGCTGAAGTACAAAGCATAAAATTTTTAAATGAAGAAAGGCTATGGCAAGCAGACGAAAGGTTTTGGAAGGGGCATAGTCCGTTGTTATTTCCTATTTGCGGAAGGCTTAAAGACGGTTATTATAACTATCAAAATAAAAGTTATGAAATGAAGATACACGGAATAGTAAAAAACGCAAATTTTGAAGTTTTAAGTTTAGAAAAAACCAGCGTAACGTTAGGTTGTTCATCAAATAGTGAAACAAAAAAAGTATACCCTTTTGACTTTTGTTATAAGGTAATGTATAAACTTAAAGGCGACACTTTGCAAACGTATTATTTTGTAGAAAACACGGGCGAAAATCCGTTATATTATAACGTTGGAAGTCACGAAGCCTATATGATAAACGGTGAAGATTTTGAAAATTATTCTATACTTTTTGATGGTATAAACGAAATAAAAGTAACCACGATAATTGATAATTTTATGAGTGATAAAAACTTCACTTTACCATGTAAAAACGGCGAATTTACCTTAAAAAAAGAGTATTTTGATTGTAAGAGTTTAATGCCGAACGGATATCCGTCATTAGATAGTATGGTGCTTGAAAATATTTCTTCAAAAAGAGCAACGTTATTATATAAGGGCGAAGAAAAACTTTCAATATATTACAACGATTTTCAAAATATGGTTTTGTGGACGATACTTGGCGCATCATTTTTAGCAATAGAAGTGTGGGAAGGTATTCCAGATACTTATGATACAACACACAATTTAGAAGATAAAAAAGGCATTACTAAACTTGAAAAGGGTGAAGGCAAAACTTATTATCATAGCGTAACTTTTTCATAATTTGATAGTCAACGCTAAAATCTTTTAAAATATTAAATTTAGGGGTAATTTATATGATGTCATCAATAGTAACATTTTTCATCGGGTTATTGTTAGTGTTTCTTGGTATTATGAATATGCGAGGAAATATATCTACGTTACACTCTTATCATAGGCGCCGTGTTTCAAAAGAAGATATAAAGCCTTTTGGTAAAATGGTAGGAATAGGCACGCTTATATGCGGATGTTCAATAATAATTCATGGCATTTTTAATGAAATTGCTAAATACGTACAAATTTTTAGTTTGATAGGTGCAATAATTTTAATCGTAGGGCTTATAGTGGGCATTATAATTAGTTTATGGGCTATGATAAAATATAATAAAGGAATTTTTTAATTTTAGAATTTACGTTTATTAAGTAAAAAGCACTTAATATCTAAAAAATTAACGTTTAAAATATAAAGAAAGTTCAAAAATTTACAAAAAATACGCCATTAAAGATAAAATTAAAAAATAATAGACAAAAAACGCACAATTGTCGCTCTTCCCGTAGGGGATTGCGACAACTAAATAAATCCTTACGGATTTGTGATATTCGTCTAACGACGAGTGATATTGCCTATCGGCAGTTATATTCGCCTTATGGCGAGTTAAGGATTTATTTAATATAACTTTGACTGCAAGTCAAAATATAACTGCTTGCAAAACAAGCAATATCACTTTTAGCCACAAGGCTAAAAATATAACTAATATGTTTCTATTTTTTGTGGACAAGAAAAGCACACTACCTTTCACTTTTAGTGAAGTATAGTGTGCTATACTTTTGTTATGGATAAAAAATCCTTAAAAGAAGAACAATAACGGTTCGTTTTTTTCTATCCCTATTGACATTTTTCAAAAGTGTGAT
>JAZONZ010000062.1:0-3090 GCA_045654765.1 Christensenellaceae bacterium | reverse complement strand
TGATTTTTTAGTAAAAACTAAATTTAAAGGGCTTAAAATTAGCGAAATTACATTAAATAATTTAGAAACTTTAACAATTGATGATTTTGAATACTATTTAGCATATTTATCAAGTTATACAATAAATGGTAAAATTGAAGTATGTAATGAGCGTGCAAAAGCACGGAAATTGTCTACAATAAGAGCCTTTTTTAAGTATTTTTATAATAAAGGAAAGTTAGATAGTAACGTTTCATCAAAATTATCTCTACCAAAATTACACGATAAAGAAATAATAAGGCTTGAAATAAATGAAGTTATTGAACTTTTAGACGTTGTTGAAAGTGGCGAGAACCTTACTGAAAGGCAAAAAGCATACCATAAAAACATTAAAATACGTGATATTGCTATTTTAACGCTGTTTTTAGGTACGGGAATACGAAATAGTGAACTCGTAGGCTTAAACGTTGAAGATATTGACTTTGAAAATATGAGTTTTGCCGTAACGAGAAAAGGTGGAAATAGAACGATATTATTTTTTAATGATGAAGTTATGTATGCTCTTTTAAACTGGATAAATTATCGAAATAGCATTAAAGATTTACCTAAAGAAGAAAAAGCCTTATTTGTTAGTTTGCAAAATAAACGAATTAGCGTTCGCACAATACAAGAATTAGTAAAAAAATACGCTAAAATAATTACTCCCCTTAAAAAAATAACGCCACATAAACTTCGTAGTACTTTTGGTACTAATTTATATAGAGAAACAAGCGATATTTATATGGTTGCTGATTTTTTAGGACATAGCGATATAAATACAACAAAAAAACACTATGCTGCAATCGGCGAAGATATGAGAAGGCGTGCTGTAAAAGTTGTAAAATTAAGAGAAGAAGATAAAAAAGATGATGATTGATACGAATAATAATATAATAGAAAAAGCATATTGTATTCATATTGTAGATGATTTTAATATAGATAATTTAACTCAAGTAAATGAATTAAAAGAACTAACTTTAACGTCTGGCGCTGAATACTTAGGATATATAAACGTTAAGTTAAGGAATATAAATCCGGCAACATATATAGGTAGTGGAAAACTTAAAGAGATAAATGAAATTTTATTAAATATTCAAGCAAATATCGTAATTTTTGACGGATTTTTAAGTCCATCACAAACGCTAAATATGGCTGATATTTTAGGCGTTAAAGTTATTGATAGAACTACCCTAATTCTTGATATTTTTGCTAAAAACGCAACGAGTAGCGAAGGTAAAATTCAGGTTGAACTTGCTCAACTTGAATACTTATATCCACGTTTAAAAGGTAAAGGCGAAGGTTTATCAAGACTTGGCGGTGGCATCGGCACGAGAGGTCCTGGTGAAACTAAACTTGAAACTGATAGAAGGCATATTCGAACTCGTATTGATTTTTTAAAATCACAATTACAAGAATTAGAAGTTAGGCGTAGTTTGTATTACGATAAACGCAAAAAAAGTAATGAAATTGTAATAAGTTTAGTTGGTTATACAAACGTAGGCAAGTCTACCCTATTAAATAAGTTGTCAGGCTCGTCAGTTTATGCTGAAAATAAACTATTTGCAACCTTAGATACAACTACAAGAAAGGTAAAAATCGATAATAAAGACGTTTTAATAACTGATACCGTAGGTTTTATTAGAAATTTACCCACAACACTCATAAATGCGTTTAAATCAACGTTAGATAGCGTTAAATATAGCGATATTAACTTAATTATAGCATCGTGCGATAGTGATTACGTTAATCAAATTGAGGTAACGAAAAACACATTAGATGAAATTGGTGCAAAAGGTAAACAAATTTTAGTTATAAATAAATGTGAAAATATTACTAATTTTGATTGCTTTCCTGTTGACGCTATATTTATATCGGCAAAAACGGGATATGGAATTGAATCGTTAATTAAAAAAATTAGCCAAACAATAAATGATGAATTCGTTACTTTAAATTTAAAAATACCATATTCAAATTTTAACAACTTTAATAAGGTTAAACGTTATGCTGAAAAGGTTACCTTTAACTATTTAGACTCTTACGTTTTATGCCAAGTTTTAGTTAAAAAAATATATGAAAATAAGTTTAATAATTTTATTTAAAATATTAAAAAACACTCAAAATATCTTAGATTTTGAGTGTTTTTCTATTTTGTATTAAATTAAATTCCCGGAAGAAAATTCTCTGTACTTTCTTTATCTAATACGAAATTAAAATCGCCGGTTGAAGTTACTTTTATTACAATATCGCCATTATTATCAGTTCTATATAAAGTAGGTGTAGTGCTTAAACCTACTAACCTATCTAAAACTTCTTTATGTGGGTGTTTGTACGGATTTTTGTAACCGCAACTAATTACTGCATGTTCAGGTTTAACTAAATTTAAAAAGTTTTGAGTTGTTGAAGTTCCCGAGCCGTGATGCCCTAATTTTAATATATCGCAATCTACGTACGCTTTGTTTGTTGAGTATTCATTTACGAATTCTTCTTCCGCTTCAGTTTCAGCATCACCGGTTAATAACATTTTAAAATCACCATAAGTTAACATAATAAAAGGCGAATAATTGTTTAAATCACTATAATCTAATTCATTTAAGTTAGGTATTGGCGATAAGAAATCTAAAGTACAAGTGTAAGTTGCGTTTTCATAAACTATATTATTTGAAAAATCGCTATCTTTTGTGAAAAATTCCCACTCACATTTAAGGGTGTTAGAGTGCCTTTCATTTAAAATACAATTTAAAAACTCGCCGTAGTTTGCCGTTGAGTGTATTTTATTGCCTTGATTAAAGTCCGAAGTGAAAGTGTATTTACTACTCGAAGTATTTTCGTGGCGAACGTAAGGTCTATAAACCTTTTTTACTTCAGTTACTTCAAATACCCTATCCATACCACCTATATGGTCGTTATCAGAGTGAGTTGCAATTAAATAATCAATAGTATCAACGTTATTTTCTTTAAAATAACTTTCTAACTTATCTTTTACTGAGTTTGAATTATCGCCTGCATCTATTAAAACGTTTTTACCATCAGGTATTTTTATTAAAATTGAGTCGCCTTGACCAACGTCAATAA
>JAZONZ010000061.1:0-44934 GCA_045654765.1 Christensenellaceae bacterium | reverse complement strand
CCAAATCAGTCGTCTTACGATATAGAACTTGACGATTCATTTGTGGAAGTAAAGTCAAGTATTAATAGAACGAAAAAAGAAATTACGATTAGTAGCATATATCAATTATCAAACTTGAATAAAAAGTTGTATTTGACTTTTTGTACTTTTGAATTAACGGCGGGACAAGGAGAATCTATAAACTCTTTGGTTAGAGATTTAAGATTGTTGGGTTATAACGTTGTTACTATAAACGAAGCGTTAGAAAAGAAAGGCTTTGGCGTTGGTAAAAGCGACAGAAATAAAACCTTTATTTTGCACTCTATGTATCAGTACGTAGTTGATGAAAATTTCCCTAAAGTAATAGAACAGTCTTTCATAGACGGTGTATTGCCTAAGGGAATAACTGATATATCTTATACGGTGGATTTAAGCGGATTAGAAGCAGTTAATCTTATGGAGTAAATTAAAAACCAAAAGCTGATTTATAAATGGATTAAATACCAACAGAGGCGAAAAAATGAGAGATTTTTTAGAACAATTTGAAGATTACTGCAAGACTCCAGGCATAGATTCCGGCAAGGCTCGTTCATATGCTAAAGCAATAGAATATTTGCTAGAATATTTGAAAATATCAGAGATAAACGTTCAAACAGTTTCTTTAATAAAAAGCATTGAAGAGGATATTTGCAATAGGCATAGCAATTTATATAATAATATCTTATTATTTTTGATGAGTAGAGGTCAGAAGTCTTATTTGGAGAATGGCTACATTAAAGCCGCGCTTAAATATTTCTTTCCATTTTTTAAGTACACAGTTTCTCGCAATGAGAAGTGGAGTAAAGAAGAAACTGTCTTGGCTTTAGCGTTGTATTGCAAAATTCCATTTGCAAAAATACAAAAGAATAATCCTAAAGTGATAGAATTATCAAAATTAATAGGAAGAACCCCTGCGGCTGTTTCTATGAAGATGGGTAATTTTGGCCGATTTGACGAAGAACTTGCGAAAAAAGGAATAACGGGATTGCCTCACGGCAGCACCTTAGATAAAATTGTATGGGATGAATATCATCATAATATGCAAGCCCTTTCTGATGCTGTGGATAAAATTCCTCACATGCAGGAATTGATAGGGGAAGGAGGTGTCATGCTTCCTTTACCGGCGGGAAAAACTAGAACAGCAAATGTGCAGGCTCGCGTGAATCAGGGTTTTTTTAGAAGTGTTGTAATTTCTGCTTATAATGGAAAGTGTTGTATTACGGGATTAAACATGCCATCTCTTCTTATCGCATCACATATAAAACCTTGGAGTGATAGTGACCCAGAAACAGAAAGAACTAATCCTTGTAATGGATTATCATTAAACGCATTGCATCATGAAGCGTTTGACGAAGGCATTTTTACGATAGATACGGATTACCGTATTTTAATCTCAAAATCAGCGAAAGAAAGATATGATTCTGATGTTTTTTATGATTTTTTTGGAAAATATGAAGGGAAATCAATAAATTTGCCGGAACGTTTTTTACCTTCAAAAGAAATGATAGAATATCACAACTCTAAATTGAGAGATTTTTAAGATATTAGTATGGGGGGTACGCAAATGAGTATTATTGAAGAGTTGCTTGAATATAAGAAAGGGGCGGCGGGACACTCTTGGAAAAAACTAAAAGGATTTTCTTATAATAATGATTATATATTGTTAGTGAGAATTGATAGTTCTAATAGATGGGTTACTCCAACAGAAATGGAAAAACAATGGAGTATAATTATTGATAAGAAAAAAGATTTTATGTCATTGCCCAATTTTTCATTGTTAAAGGAACAGGGGCTTTTAACATTAACGCCTGTTAGCAATGGGGTCAATAAAGGATGTTTTGGTATTAGATTGTACGGGATGAAAAAAGACCCAGATGAAAAAATTATTAAAAATCTTCTAGACTTTATTTTTGAAGGGGGTATTTTGTCCTTAGAAGAGAAGGAAATTTTATCTAAAATCACAGAAGAAGAGGTAGAAGCTCTTTTTAATGCAGAAGACGATACGGCGGGTTTTTTATACAAAGAAGAATTAAGAAAAGTACGAAAATTAAATAAACAAATAATTGATAATCTAAAAAAAATATATAGGGGAGAATGCCAATTGTGTGGGCAAAAGTTGGGGGAGCAATACGGAAAAGAAATAGTTGAAGCACACCATATTGAGTATTTTTCAAAGACTCAAAATAATGACTCTTCAAATATCATAATTTTATGTCCTAACTGTCATGCACTGATCCATAAATGCAATCCTGCTTATGATAAAAAGACTTGTAGTTTTAAGTTTGATAACGGGAAAAGTCTTTCCGTAAAGACAAAAGGGCACTTAAAAGGAAAATTGTAAATGAGTGACGTTTTTTCAAAAGAAAAGCGCTCCGAAGTTATGAAGGCTGTAAAAAGCAAAAATACAAAAACTACGGAGCTAAAGCTTATAAAAATATTTAAGGAATTACACGTTACTGGGTGGCGTAGAACTTACCCATTGAAAGGAAAACCAGATTTTGTTTTTCCCAAGAAACGAATTGTTGTTTTCGTAGATGGTTGCTTTTGGCATGGGCATGATTGTCGTAACGTTACTCCTAAAGAAAATTTTGATTTTTGGGATAAAAAACGAAATTACAATAAAGCGCATGATGAAGAAATTACAAAACTTTTAACTGAGAAAGGCTGGAAAGTTGTTCGCATTTGGGAGTGCGAACTAAAAAATAAAAATAGAGAACTACTAATAGATAAAATCAAGGAATTAATCGTATGACGGAAGTTGTTGCGGCACTTATATGGGATAAGGATAAGTTTTTGATTTGCCAAAGACCGGCGAATAAAGCAAGAGCGCTCCTTTGGGAGTTTGTTGGTGGGAAGGTCGAAAAAGGCGAAACAAAAGAACAAGCCTTAATCCGTGAGTGTAAAGAAGAATTAAATATTACGCTTAACGTTGGGGATGTTTTTATGGAAGTTGTCCACGAATATCCCGATATTACCGTGCATTTAACGTTGTTTAATGCGACGATAGCTGAAGGCGTTCCACAAAAACTAGAGCATAACAATATAAAATGGATAACGCCTGCAGAAATTCCTAATTACGATTTCTGCCCTGCAGATGAAGAGATTTTGCACAAAATAGAAAAGCAAGAAGGAGTATATAATGAGAAAATTTGGTGATTTTAGTGAGTTGAGCGAAAACAATGTACAAGCAATAGAAAAAATAATTAACGGAATAGAAAGCAAAGGTTTATCATGTTCATTATTTTATGGCTTTCCTTTAATAGAGTTGGATAATTCTTCTACTATAATGAAGGGATGCATTATAAGTTCAAAGGGTGTTTTGATATTACATAGTTTAAATGACGAAAAAATGGTTTATTGGAGACATATTAATAAAACTATAATGGAATGCCCAACAATAAGTGAGTTGGCTATGGATCCCAGTGTTGGATTAATAGCTTTTAAAAATCTTGAGGAAACGGAAAGTATTATTGACTACATAGAAAACAAAGAAGATATAATGGCTGAAAAAGATGTAGATTTATTAGTAGCTGTTATACAAAAGGCTTATAATTTATCTAAATTCGACAATAGACCAATCAATAAACCGGAATCAATAGGAAGTGTAATAAAAGAAAGAAATAACAAGGTAAATGTTTTAGATGAAGAGCAATTTGAAACTATATATAAATCACAAATTGGACATGCTAGAATAAGAGGATTGGCTGGAAGTGGTAAAACAATATTACTTGTTAAGAAAATGGCGTATTTACATTATAGAAATCCAGATCTTAACATCGCATACGTTTTTTATACTGTATCTCTAAAACAATTCATTGAAAAATTATTTAGATTATATTATAAAGAGTTTGACGCGTACAAAGAACCAGACATGTCCAAGGTTAGCATCCTTCACTCCTGGGGAAGTCGTAACACGGATGGCTTTTATTCAACAATATGTAAAAACTTTAATATTGAAAGAAAAACATTTAGAGACGTTTACGGGGAAGCAGATAAGTTAGGGGCAGTTTGTAATAATCTTTTGGAACAGTTAAACAACCAAGATGTTGGTTTGTATGACTATGTGTTTATTGATGAAGCGCAAGATTTTACCTTGCCATTTTATAAGTTGGCCTTAAAATCTCTAAAACCGACAGGGAAATTAGTGTATGCGTATGACGAATTGCAATCACTAAATACTGACAACAAGATGCCTTCCAAATACAGTATTTTCGGAAGAAAGAAATGTGAGGATATTAACCTATCGGTATGCTATCGTACCCCAAAAGAAATTTTGGTTACAGCCCATGCGTTAGGTTTGGGCGTATATAAGAAAAATGATGATGGTACTCCTAATATTGTAAATATGATACAAGATTTAGATACGTGGGCAGCAATCGGTTACGAGGTAGAGGATGGTAAATTAGCATTAGGACAAGACGTTGTTTTGTCTAGAAAGGACGTTATTAGCGATAAGTGTCAAGATTCAGTTGTGATTTTAGATTCGAACTCAGTTGAAGAACAATATACTTATGTGTCAAACGAGATTTTAAATTTGATTCAAAATGAGGATGTAAGCCCAGATGATATAATGATAATTGACTTGGATTCTATTAATTTGAATGATAATTTTACACTTTTTAAAAAAGTTTTAATGTCAAAGGCATGGGATGAAAGCAATTCTAAATGGATTTGTAGTGTTAATTTAGTTAATAAAGATAACGCTATAAAATTTAGAATTAAAGACAGCATTCCATATACAACAATCTTTAGGGCAAAAGGTAATGAAGCAAATATTGTTTTTGTTATAAACGCGCATAAATTGCAGTCGATATCATCTTATAGTCGAAATAGAATTTTTACTGCGATGACACGTGCTCGTTTTAAGGTTTATTTGTTGGGTGTAGGTAATATGCAATCGTTTGTTCAAGAAGCGCAAACTGTTAAGGAAAATGATTACAAATTGAAATTCAAGTATCCGACAAAAAATGAATTGCAGAAGATGTCTACCATTGCTAAAACAGAGATAAAATCAGCAAAAGACTATGAGTCGTTAATTGATTCTATTAAGTTGCTAAAAGCAAATCCAAAGCTGCTGAAAGAGGCATTATTGGAAGAACTTGGAGCGGGATCTCTTGAGGAAGCTATAGATATACTAAAGGGTATAGACGATAAAGATGAGTAGAAAAACGAATGAAAAGCAATTAATTATAAGAGAATGGAATTGGATTTACGAGAATCTTAATAAATTTGATTTAATATCTCACGTAAAGCAACCTATTATAAATTCGGCAACAATTGGACAAAAAGTTGACCATATAAAAGTTAAAAATTTTACCAATCTTCATACAAAAATTTTTGAAGAAGAGTCTTTTTCTATTTGTTTAAGTGATGATTCCTTGATATGTTTTTATTATATTTATGATAAACAAAATGAAATAGTGGGGCACAATTTAATGTATCTTCCATTTCCAATAGATGAAGATAATGGAACTGGAGAAGAAACTGCTCGTGCTAAGTATATTAGAGTTGACTATGATCAAGAAGGTCATGAAGATGTAGTACATACTAAAGTCCATTTACATGTTGGAGTATATAAAACTAATTTTAGAATTCCGGTAAGTCATTATTTGACGCCAAAGGATTTTTTATACTTAATATTAAAATACGTGTATCATTCCAAAGATAAATTTATCGATAAATTAATCGTAAATAAAGAAAGGAAAAATTTATTAACGGAAATGGAATCGGATAAGTTTAGGTTGCTTTTAGGGAAATGACACGATTCTCGATGGGAGTGAAATTGCAAAAAATGCGTTTTATAATTCCAAATTTATGACCAATTAATAACCAAAATTAGGGTGACTACAATTGAGATTCTTTTTGGTGCGATTCTCTACGAGAGTGACGAAATTTTGGGATTACATTTTTCCGATTTGGAATAGAAATTGAATTATTTTCATCAGAAAAGTTAGAAAACGATACAAATTTTTCGTAACGATACGAATTTTACGAAACAATTTATTTGACAAAACGAATTTTATATTCGATTTTTAATATAAAAGATTTAATTTCTAAGTACATTTCAAGCTCCTAAGGGCTAGTTGTGGGTTCGAATCCCGCGGGGACTATCAATAAAAAGACTGCACGTGCAGTCTTTTTTGTTTCAAGGGAATTGAACAGTTCGCAATAAGCGTAGCGTTATTCTTGGTGCAAAGCACCAAATTCCCACAGGGACTACCATAAAACCAGCCTTTTTCATCACGAAAAAGGCTGGTTTTTATTGTTTATTATTTATTTTTTATTGGCAAACAAATTTCAACGTATCTTTCTTTTTCCCACTCGCCCTTAGGTCGCCAATGTATTGCTATAACTTCGGGTTTGTTATCAAAAATATAGTTTGACGTAGGTAGCCACTCGGTAATAATCTTTTTGCGAATTTCAGTATAATCTAATATAGGATATTTTTTCTTTTTGGTTTCAAAAATAGCGTAAGTTTGCTTAGGAATAACAATTGTTTCAAACCCCATTTTATCTATAAAATCAACCCCGGTAATCTCTTGATTAAAAAGATTTTCTCTTGTCCACGCATCAAGTTCGTAAGCAACGTAAAAATCGTATCCGTCATCATCAACGTTGGTTATTATTATATAATCGGTGGTGTAATCGCAAGACGCTCCTAAAAGTAGCCATTGTTTTGCTCTCGTGGTCGTTAAAAATGCTTGTTCTTGAGTTAATCGTTCTTCGCCATAAGGTACGCCAGTAAATCGTTTTTTATAACCAACTAAAAATAAACTAGATTTTTCTTCTATTTTATAGTGCATTTCCGTTTCTCCCTTTGTGATATTTATTTTGGTTAATTTTGAAAACTTTTTCAGCATACTTTTTTTAGTAACTTTAGACGGCATTATACCGTGAAACTTAAAAAAAGCTCGTGAAAAACTTTCCGGCGTTTCATAGCCGTATTTGAAAGCGACGTCAATTACTTTCATCTTTTTAGTTAATAAGTCGCTTCCCGCAAGTGTTAGTTTTCTTCTACGAATATATTCGCCAAGGGTTAAACCCGACATTATACTAAACACTTTTTGAAAATGAAAACTTGAAGAATACGCGCACTTAGCAACTTGTTCATAATCAATTTTTTTAGTAATGTTTTCTTCGACATAATCAATTGCGTTTTCTATTCTTTGAATCCAATCCATCTTTTGTCCTCCGCAATTATATTATAAACGAAATAAAACTATAAGTCTTGACTTTTTATGCGAAAGTTTAATTAAAAACATTTTTAAGTTTGATGATGTACGCTCAAATCGTTTTAGGCACACTAACCATTAAAAGTCAGTAAAAGCCTGAAATTTTGCAGGCTTTTTACACGTTGAAAAGAATGGACACCACCAAATTTTCTTAATTTTTCTATATACGATGCGATATATAAATATAAACATATAATTTACTTTTTATATTGAGTGTGATATAATAAGGTAGAGAGGTGAGAATATGCAAATTTCTAAAGAAAAATTATTTCAAAAAATAGAGAATAATAAGGACAAGTATATAGATTTTTTATGTAAAATTTGTTCTTTTGAGGCAAGGGCATATGACAAAGAAACCATTGACCAAATGGTAGATTATATATCTAATTATGCGCAAAACGAAGGTTTTTGTGTAGAGCGTAAGCATATGGAAAAATGTGGTGATTTTCTTATCATTGACATAAATAGTGGCAAAGAAAAAAGTTGTATGTTTATGGCACATATGGATACTGTGCACGAAAAAGGAGTTTTTGGCAACCCAGCAGTTAAGGTGGAGGGCGACAAAATATATGCACCTGGAATTATAGACTGCAAGGGGGGAATTGCCATTGCTTTGCTTGCGATGAAAGCGCTTTATGAAAACGGATTTAACAAGCACGTTCGACTTGTTTTAACGTCTGATGAAGAAGTTTCACTTGAACTCGGCGGAGATGAAGAAATTGACTTTATACAGCAAAGCGCCTTAGGATTTCCTTGCGTAATCAATTGTGAAACTGCTGTTAAAGATGAAGTTGTTATTTCAAGGAAGGGAATTTTAACTTATCAGTTAGACATAAAAGGAGTGGGCGGACATTCAGGCGAGCATTATTTTGCTTGTAAAAATGCCGTTTTAGAAGCGGCGCATAAAATTGTTGCATTACACCAAAAAAGCGTGGTTGGCGGAACAACTTATAGTTGTAACGTTGTTAATGGAGGAAAAGTAACAAACGTAATTGCAGACGCGTGTAGTGTATTTGTGGACGTTCGTGTTGTTACGATGGAAGATAAAGAAAAAGCAAAAGAGCAAGTGTATGAGATTGCTAAAACTGAATTTGTAAAGGGAACGAGTTGCACGGTAAAACTTTTAAATCAAAGACCACCGATGGAGAAAAATGCTCAAACGATGGAACTTTTTGAAAAACTTATAAAAGTTTGTCACGAAAACGACTTAGGAACGTTAACACCTATTGAGTCTGGTGGTGGCTCAGATGCGGCGTTTACTCAATTGGCTGGAATTCCAACTATTTGTGGGTTTGGTGGAAGTGGTGGATTGTTTCATACGATAAAAGAACATATAAACGTCAACTCAATTCCACTTCGTGCAAAAATTTTATCGGCTTTTTGTGTTGGTGAAAACTAAAAATATAATTTTTAAAAATAAGAAAAACGGATGCTTTATTCAAAAAAAGTATCCGTTTTTTGTTTTTGTAAAAAGCATAAATTCACTTTTGTATTTTAAAATTATTAGGTATCAAAAATTTATAATACGTTAATAATTGTTAAAAAGGGGGAAATATTATGAGTTTTAATCCATTTAACGAAAAAGCAAAAAAAGTTGAAAACATTTTGATGAGCATAAAAGACCTTGCTCCACAATCTTATGACAAAAACCAAACTGACGCCTACACAAAAACAAGATGTATTTTAATGTGTGGCACTGAGTATGAAGCCGTATGGTGTAAGCATCATTTTAATAGGCACGTTTTAGATAATGATGCTCGTAGAGAAGTGTCGTTACTTCGTAAAAGCGAGCAACAGCAACAAAAACTAATAGCAAGTTTAAAACCTGTTGATGAAACAATGCTTGAAACAACTATTGCTTACGAGCAATTAGCCGTAGATTTAACGGCACATTTAGCGCAAAGGGCTAAAAATAAAGAGTTTAAAAAGGCACTTGACTTTGCACTACTTGAAGACTTTGACCACTTATATCGCTACGCCGATATGCTTGATAACGACTTTCATATAAAGGCGGAAACGTTAGTAGGTAAATATACCGAAATTATGCCTGCAAGACCGACAATTTCGCATCATAGACACCCGTATGACGCCGTCAACTTTTCAATAGACAATAAAAAAGATGATATATTGACTAAATTAGACGTTTCAATTATAACGGCTGCCGAGCAACAAACAATGAACTATTATATGAATTTAGGAGCGTTTTATAAAAATCAAAAGGGTAGAGAATTGTATACCGAAATCGCTATGGTTGAAGAGCAACACGTTACTGAATATGGTAGTTTAATTGATCCAACGGCAACGTACTACGAAAGTCTTTTAATGCACGAATATATTGAGTGTTATTTGTACTATTCTATGTATAAAGATGAAACTGACGAACGCATTAGGGGTATATGGGAAAGACTTTTAGAACAAGAAATAGCACACTTGCATTTAGCAAAAGAACTTTTATTTAAATATGAAAATAAAGATTACGAACAAGTTGTAGGTAACGGCGAGTTTCCTGAACTTATAAAATTTCACGATAATATTGACTACGTTAGAAAAGTGCTTAAAAACACGGTTACAAATACAAAATACAAAGAAGGGTATATTAGTATTAACGAATTACCTAAAAATGCTGATTTTTATAAATATCAAAATAAGTTTATTCAAAAAGAGCAACAAGTTCCAAGCCACGTAATTATTAACGACTATATAAAAACTAATGGGGAAGATTATAGATTTATGGTAAAAGAACACCCTATAACCGAGTTAAGAGATAGAGCAAAAGATAATTACGTTTTAGGAAGAAAACCCGAATAAATTAAAAAAATAAGTAAAAATAAACTTAACGTAGCGATTTTTTAGACGTTATAAAAGGCTAACGAAATAACCTATTCGTTAGCCTTTTATATATGCTATAAAACTTTAAAGCACGCATATTTACATTTAATTTTTAAAAGATAAAAGTTGCACTTCAATTTTTTGTTTTTCTCTATTTGCGCCATTTATAACAAATTGCATCATAATAATAGTTATAGCCATTAAAATAGCACCCCCGTAAAAGGCTGGAACGTACGAGCCAAAAGCATCAAAAACGAAACCCATAAGAGGCGAGCCCAAAGCGTAGCCTGCAGTGTTTACCGAAACACAAATGCCAAGCATTTTAGGATAGTCTTTTTTACCAAATAAATCCCCTGCGTAAATAGGTAACATTATCGTTTCAAGAGGAAGTGCTATATCCGCTAATACCGCGTAGGCAAAACACATTACTTGCCCCATCGTAGAAGGACCGATGTAAACCATTACTATCATAGATAAAAATGCGCAAACGTAGTTTATCGTAATAGTAAAGCGTAACCCTTTTTTATCGTACATATATCCCGTCAAAAATTTAGTGCAAGTTAAAACTATCATACTAAATGTAGTTGCAATAGTTATTATATTTATTGGCACTTCCGTTCTTCTCATATGAGCGTTATACACACCGGTTATACCTTGAATTATAACTCCGGTAATGAAAATACTAAGCATAGCAAGGTAGAAGTAGGGTTTTTTAAACGCAACTTTGGAGTCTATTCCCACCCAGTCATATCCTTTTTGTTTTTGAGGTGGGATTTCATCAATCTCTACCGCTTTATCTTTTATAAATATTACAGCAAGAATACCTATAAAAACTACGATTATAGCAATTATAAAAAACGCTGTCTTATACCCTGCGGAAGTTGCTTCCATAATAGGAGTAAAAATATTTACGGCAAGCGCACCGCCAAGCCCGTTAGTTGCTAAAATAAAGCCCATTATGGTACCGCGATTTTTCTTAACCCACTTGTTGATTAAGTAGCCAATCATTGTAGTAGTAGTCCAAGCAAGACCTAATCCTAAAAGAGCACCTGCTAAATAAAACGACCATAATTGTTCGGAAACAGCGTATAAAATCATTGAAGCAGAAAGCGATACAAATCCTAAACTCATAAGAATTTTAACGCCTAATTTTACTACTAAAGTTCCAAAGAATATATTTATAATTGCAGTAGTTGCGTATCTAAAAGTATCGCTAAAAGCGTAAGGTCCACGGTCTAATCCCGTATGAGTTATAATATAATCTAAAAATACGCCTTTAGTAGAACTGCAAAATCCTAAGCCTATACAAATTACAATTGCACATATTCCAATTATTACCCAAGAGTAATCAAATTTAACAACTTTTTTAGTAGTGTTTTGATTTTTCATCGTTTACTCCTTTATAAAACATATTAAGTATAGCACTATAAAATTTTAATAGCAAATAAAAAGCAAGTTAAAAAATATTGTTTAAAAATAAATTATTCTATAATATAATAAATGCTATAATCAAGTTGCAAGCGGATTATTCGTATCAATTCGTATGGAAAAATGGAAAGCATCGCATATTCACTTATCTAAAGATTACGAGTGCGTACTTTAATATAATTTAAAATTTACAATTAGTCGGCGAATCAATATGATTTGCCGATTATTTTTTATAAAAAATAACGTAAATTTTATAAAATGGCTTGCTAAATGCTAAAAAATATAGTATAATCTTAATAATATTTAAAAACGTTATTAGTGAATTATAGTATGCTTACCAAGTTGTATTTAGAGAGTTGCCGTTTGGTGCAAGGCAATTAAACCGTAAAGCAAAATTACGCTTTCACAAGTTGCCACTTAAAGGTGGCCGTTTGGGTACGTTATAACCCTTGTGTTTACACTGTAAGGCCTTTTGGCGAACAGAGGTGGTACCGCGATATATTCGCCCTCTTGCATTTTTGCAAGAGGGCTTATTTTTTTACTTAATGGAGAAATTTTATGCCTATAACCGACATTTTAACAAAAAATTCAGCCTTTTATCCTAACGAAGTGTGTTTAGTTGAAATAAATCCAAAGTTAGAAGAAGGCAAACTTATGACGTGGCGAGAATTTTCGCTTATTCAAGCAACTTCACCCGAGGCATACCGTAGGGAAATTACTTGGGGCGAATTTCAAAAAAGTTCCAATCGTTTTGCTAACCTTTTACTTTCAAGGGGAGTAAAAAAGGGTGAAAAGGTTGCCATTTTACTTATGAATTGTTTAGAGTGGTTACCTATTTATTTTGGTATATTAAAAGCAGGTGCAATCGTAGTTCCGCTTAACTTTCGTTATACGGGTGAAGAAATTGCTTATTGCTTAGAAAAAGCCGATTGTGAACACATCGTTTTTGGCCCGGAATTCGTAGGCAGAGTTGAAGGTATTTGCCATAAAGCGAAAAAAATAAAAACTTGGCTGTACGTTGGCGAAGATTGTCCTTTATTTGCCGAAAGTTACGATAGGTTAGTAACTTTTTGCAGTTCAAAACTTCCACAAATTAAAATAAGTGATGATGATGACGGCGCAATTTATTTTTCGTCTGGCACAACGGGTTTCCCGAAAGCAATTTTACACTCTCATAAAAGTTTAATGCACTCGGCAACGGTTGAGCAAAAACATCACGAGCAAACTAAGGACGATATCTTTTTATGTATTCCGCCACTTTATCATACGGGGGCAAAAATGCACTGGTTTGGGTCTTTAATGTCAGGCTCAAAAGCGGTACTATTAAAGGGTACAGAGCCTAAATGGATTATTAAAACGGTAGCCGATGAAAATTGTTCAATAGTATGGCTTTTAGTACCTTGGGCGCAAGATATTTTAGACGCTATTGAAAGGGGTGAAATAAATATTAACGATTACGACTTGTCTAAATGGCGTCTTATGCACATAGGTGCTCAACCCGTTCCACCAAGTTTAATTAAGCGTTGGCTAAAAATATTTCCACACCATAAATACGACACTAACTATGGTTTATCCGAATCAATAGGACCAGGTTGCGTACATTTAGGTATGGAAAACATACATAAAGTAGGCGCAATAGGTAAGGCGGGCTATGGTTGGCAAACGAAAATAGTTGATGAAAATCGTAACGCCGTTAAAAAAGGTGAAGTTGGCGAACTTGCCGTTAAAGGCGATGGCGTTATGAAATGTTATTATAAAGATGAAGACGCCACTAACGAAATTTTATTTGACGGTTGGCTATATACCGGCGATATGGCGATGGAAGACGAAGATGGCTTTATCTATTTAGTAGATAGGAAAAAGGACGTTATAATTTCGGGGGGAGAAAATATTTATCCCGTACAAATTGAAGACTTTATTAGAAAGCACGATGCTGTTAGTGACGTAGCCGTTATAGGGCTTCCAGATAAAAGATTAGGCGAAATAACTTTGGCGGTAGTTCAACTTAAAGAAGGTGCTACTTTAACGGAAGAAGAATTAAACGATTATTGTTTAGAATTACCAAGATATAAAAGACCAAAACAAATTATTTTTGCTAACGTTCCAAGAAACCCAACGGGCAAAATTGAAAAACCTAAATTAAGGAAACAATACGGAAGCGACGGTCTTGTTTCTATACAAAACGAAATTAAATAAAACGGAGAATATTATGAAAAAACTTATGCTTGGCAACGCTGCAGTTGCTAGAGGTGCTTACGAAGCGGGTGTAAAGGTTGTATCTTCTTATCCCGGAACACCAAGCACCGAAATAACTGAAAATATAGTTAAATACGAAGACGTGTACGTTGAATGGGCGCCAAACGAAAAGGTTGCTTGCGAAACGGCGATAGGAGCGTCTATTGCAGGGGCAAGGGCAATGACGTGTATGAAACACGTAGGCTTAAACGTTATGGCTGACCCTGTGTTTACGGTAAGTTATATAGGAACTAACGGCGGTTTAGTTTTATGTGTTGCCGATGACCCTGGTATGCACTCGTCACAAAACGAGCAAGACTCTCGTCATTACGCCAAAGCGTCTAAAATACCAATGCTTGAACCATCTAATTCGGCTGAGTGTAAAGACTTTACTAAACTTGCTTTTGATTTAAGTGAAAAGTTCGATACGCCCGTATTTATAAGGCTTTCAACTAGGGTTTCTCACTCGCAAAGTTTAGTTGAAGAAGTTGAGCCTACAAAGGTAGACTTAAAACCTTATGAAAAGAATATTGCAAAAAACGTTATGATGCCTGCAAACGCTATACAAAGACACGTAGTCGTTGAAAAAAGAGAAGCAGATTTAAGGGAATATAGTGAAACGACTTGTCTTAATAAAGTAGAAAATAACGGTGCTAAAATAGGCGTAATAACTTCGGGGGTATGTTACGAATACGCTAAAGAAGCGCTTAAAGATAAAGTAAATTATTTAAAACTCGGTATGGTATATCCAATGCCACAAAACCTTATAAAAGATTTTGCTAAATCTTGTGAAACTATTTACGTTATTGAAGAATTAGACGCATTTATTGAAGAACACGTTAAAAATTTAGGAATTAGCGTAAAAGGAAAAGACGTTTTTAGTCTTTTAGGCGAATATAGTCAAAGTCTTATAAGAAAAGTTGTTTTAGGTGAAAAAGTTGAAAACTTAACGACTGAAATGATTTTACCTAAACGTCCGCCGGTAATGTGTGCGGGCTGTCCACATAGGGGAACTTTCTACGTACTTCATAAACTTGGTGTTACGGTATCAGGCGATATAGGTTGTTATACGTTAGGCGCAGTTGCTCCGCTTTCAAGCGTAGATACGACAATTTGTATGGGTGCGTCTATTAGCGCTGCGCACGGTATGGTAAAAGCAAGGGGAAAAGAATTTTCTAAAAAGTTAGTTGCAGTTATAGGTGATTCTACGTTTATGCACTCGGGAATTACGGGGCTTATTGATATCGTTTATAATAAAAACAATAACACCGTTATTATTTTAGACAACTCTATAACGGGTATGACGGGGCATCAAGAAAATCCAACGACAGGCTTAACTATTAGGAACGAGCCTACTAAGCAAGTAGATTTAGTTGCATTATGTAAAGCCGTTGGCGTTTCAAGGGTAAGGGTTGAAGACCCGTTTGACGTTAAAGGTTTTGAAAAGGCGGTTAAAGAAGAATTGTCGGTAGACGAGCCGTCGGTTATTATAGCACGTCGCCCTTGTGCTTTATTAAAGGGAGTTAAGTATGATGGCAAGTTCACTGTCAATAATGAAAAATGCCGTTCTTGTAAAATGTGTATGAAACTTGGTTGCCCTGCAATTACGTTTAAAGACGGCAAGGCTAAAATTGATGCAACACAATGTAACGGTTGTGGACTATGTGCAAACGTTTGTCCTTTTGGGGCAATTGAAAAGGGGGACGAATAATGACTACTAATATAATGATTGTTGGTGTTGGCGGTCAAGGAACTTTGCTTGCAAGTAGAATTTTAGGTAACGTTGCAATTAAGCAAGGTTATGACGTAAAAGTGTCGGAAGTTCACGGAATGAGTCAGCGTGGTGGTAGCGTAGTAACTTACGTTAAGTATGGTAAAGAAGTTAATTCGCCTATTATAGATTTAGGGGAAGCCGATATTATTTTAGCGTTTGAAAAATTAGAAGCGATAAGGGCTTTACCATATCTTAAAATAGGTGGTAAAATTATATTAAACAATCGTGAAATTGCGCCTATGCCCGTAATAACGGGGGCTTGTGAATATCCTATGGGTATCGTTGAAGAACTTTCTTCAAAGGCTGACGTAGTATCGTTAGACGCTCTTGATTTAAGTTTAAAAGCAGGCTCAAGCAAGGCTGTAAACGTAGTTTTAATAGGCGTACTTGCTAAAAGTATGAATATAGATAAACAAGTTTGGCTTGACGTTATAAAAGAAACAGTCCCTACTAAATTTTTAGAACTTAACCTTAAAGCATTTGAATTAGGCTATACTTATGGTGAATAATATGAATAAAAAGACGAAAAGCACGTTAATTTTAATATACGTAATAGTAACGATATCGGCATTTATAACGGTGCTTGCCGTCCCTGTATTAAACGAAGGTTTTAAAAAACTTTCAAGTCAAAGTCCTTATATTATGGGATTTATTAAATTTTCGCTTTTAGCAACAGCAGGCGAACTTATAGCCTATGCTATTTCCCATAAAGAGTTCGGTTTACCTGTCAAAGTGGTTTGGCGTTTTATTATATGGGGATTTATCGGTATATGGATAACTTTTATGATGAAAGTTTATTCCTCGGCAGTTAGTTCGCTTATGGCTAGTGGAATGTTATTAGGTGGCGATAATAGGTTTTTAAGTGCTTTATATACGAGTATTATTATGAATACGACTTTTGGTCCTACGTTTATGGCAGTACATAAAATTACCGATAAAATACTAGAACTATTTGATAAAAAAGAAAAAGTTACGTTAACTAACGTAGTTAATGGTATAGATTGGAGTTCTTTTTGGGGATTTACAATTTTAAAAACAGTTCCAATATTTTGGATACCGGCACATACCGTAACTTTCTTGTTGCCGAACGAATATCAGGTTATAATGGCTGCGGCACTTTCAGTAGCGCTTGGCGTAATTTTAAGTTTAGGTAACAGGAATAGAAACAAGGAGAAAAAATAAAATGGCTATTAGACATAAAAATATTGAAACAATGCCAAGAGAAGAACTTAAAAAACTTCAAAGCGAAAGGTTGGTTAAACAAGTTAAAAAAATGTACGAAAGAGTAGAGTGTTTTAGAACTCGTATGGACGAAAAAGGTCTTAAACCCGAAGATATTAAAGGTGTTGAAGATTTACATAAATTACCTTTTTCATACAAAAAAGATTTAAGAGATTATTATCCTTACGGCTTATTTGCAGAACCTATGTCTAATATTGTAAGAGTTCACGCATCAAGTGGCACAACGGGTAAGCGTATCGTTGTTGGATATACTGAAAACGACCTTGACCTTTGGGCTGATTGCGTTGCAAGAATGTTACAAGAAATAGGCATTACTAAAGACGATATTTTCCAAGTGGCGTTCGGTTATGGGTTTTTCACGGGTGGATTTGGTTTGCATGCAGGCGTAGAAAAGTTGGGCGCAACGGTAATTCCTATATCTTCTGGAAATACGGCACTTCAAATACAAACTATGATAGACTTTAAGACAACTGCTATTTGTTGTACTCCGTCATACGCTATGTATTTAGCCGAAGAAATTGAAAAGGCTGGCGTTAAGGACCAACTATCTTTAAGAGTAGGCGTTTTTGGGGCTGAACCTTGGAGCGAATCAATGCGTAAAGATATTGAAAATAAACTTGGCATAAAGGCGTACGATATTTACGGTCTTTCTGAAATTTTAGGACCTGGTGTTTCTTGTGAGTGTAAATATCAATGTGGTATGCACGTTTGGGAAGACCATTTTATACCTGAAATTATCGACCCCGATACTTTAGAAGTTTTGCCTGAAGGTAGTACGGGCGAATTAGTATTTACTACGATAACTAAAGAAGGCTTTCCAATAATTAGATATAGAACGAGAGATATTTGTTCGCTTATATACGAGCCTTGTAAGTGTGGAAGAACGCATCTTCGTATGAACAAGCCTAGTGGTAGAAGTGACGATATGTTAATTATTAGGGGTGTAAACGTTTTCCCTTCACAAATAGAAGAAGTGCTTATCAGTATGAGCGATGGCAAAATTACGCCTAACTATTTAATTAGAATTGATAGGGTAAACAATAACGATACCTTTGATTTAGACGTTGAAATGAGCGAACAACTTTTTGCTGACGATTTAAAGAGTATTACGCTTGTTGAAAAAGAAATTGCTGACAAATTACGTTCTACGTTAGGTCTTGGCGTAAAAGTACATTTAGTAAACCCTAAAACTATTGCAAGAAGTGAAGGCAAGGCAAAAAGGGTATTAGATATGCGTAAAATTTAAGGGGGAATAAGTATGATAGTTGAACAAATTTCAGTTTTTATTGAAAATAAAGAAGGAAGACTTTTAGAAATTGCGGAAGTTTTAGCGCAAAACGATATAGATATTTCGGCTCTTTCACTTGCCGACACTGAAGAATACGGCGTACTTCGTATGATAGTTAGCGACCCTTATAAAGCAAAAGAAGTGCTTTTATCACACGGTGTTATCGGTAAAGTAACAGACGTATTAGCCGTAGTTATTAGCGATGAGCCGGGCGGGTTTTCAACGGCGTTAAAACAAATAACCGAAAACGGAATTTCAGTTAAATATATGTATGCTTGTACGTCTCATAAAAAGGGAAAAGCGCTTATGATACTTTCAGTATCAGATTTAGAAAAGGCTGAAAATCTCGTTAAACAAAGCGGAGAAGATTTAGAAGACCCAACTGAAATATACCGTATTGAAAAGAAACAATAACGAATAAAATTGCTAATTAAGTGAACCGTTGAATTTATTAAAACAATTTTTTATAAATATAATAAAGGGCTTTGACGTGAAATCAAAGCCCTTTAAAATGGTTTTATTTTTTAACTTAAACAATTTTAAAGAAGTTTAAAATTGATAAAATAATTCCTATAATAACGTATAAGTCAACTAAACCACCAAGTATACCTACTACTAAATTTACGATAGGAATATGACTTAAAAGCATTATAGCCACGCCAGCGATTGCGCCTATAACTAAGTACACGATAACGTTGATAAGTAACGTTAATAACGATGCTTTTTTACCAAATGAATATGGAAAAAGTTTCTTTAAAGTTTTCATATTTGTATTCTCCTTTACATACGTTTCTAACCACATTATATTATATTTTTTTTACGTTTGCAATATGTTTTTTTATTTTTATTTACAAAACAATATATTTGTCAATTCTTATCTATGGTTTTTAATTACTTGAAAAATTCTTGATAATGGTGTATTATATTTGTATAACAAAATACGGGTAAGTGTAAATATGATAGTTAGCGTAAGCAATAAAAAGCAATTAAAAAAATTCATATATTTTGTTAAAGAACTATACGGAAACGAAGAAAACTACGTATTCCCATTTTTTTCTATACAAAAAAAGGAGTTAACTAAATACGTTTTAAAAGAAAAATCGTATTACGCTTTAATGTATATTGAAAACAATAAAGTTTTAGGTAGAATTCTGTACACGTTTAAAGAAGATAACAATAAAGTAAAAAAGTGTTACTTTTCATCATTTGATTTTTACGATAATTTAGAAGTTGCAAAAAAACTAATAGATGAAATGCAAATTCACGCTAAAAATAATAATTGTTATAAATTAGAAGGTCCGTACTGCCCGTACGACCCCGATACAAGAAGGGGCGTATTAACGAATAATTTTTCTAAACTTCCAAGCGTGTTTTTAACCTATAATTATCCCTACTATTGTACAATATATGAAAAGTTAGGTTTTTATAAGGTTGTTGACACTTTATCTTTTAAAGTTGATATAACTGAAAAAACGTATAATAAAATTAAAACGTTTAAAAGGTTTTCTACGAATAATATAGAAATAAGTTGTTTAAATAGAAAAGATATTAAAAATGAAATAAAAGCGGTTACTGACGTTATGCGGGAAGCATCTACTCAAATGAACTACACAGATGCACCTTCGTATAAAATGGTGGAAAGCATTTTTAAAAGTATGAAATTTTTTCTTGAAGACGAATTTATTATAATAGCACGAGAAAAAGAAAGTAAAAAAGCCGTAGGGATAGTGATATGTATTCCTGAGTTAAATCAAGTATTTTGCAAGTTAAAAGGCAAACTTAATTTAATATCTTATTTAAGATACAAAAAGCATATAAATAAAGTTAGGGGTTGGTTACAATACGTAATACCTAAGTATCAAAAAACGTATTTACTTGCTTCTATGTTTGGTCGTTTAGGAGATAGTTTACAAAAGCATAATATTATAGAATTTGAAGGTGGCACGATAGTAGAAGAAAATATAAATTCACATAAAGTTTTCGGGCATTTTGGTGGAACTAAAGATAAAGTTTATAGAATTTACGGTAGGGGGTGATAATTGTGTTAATAAATATTTTGCAACTAATTATGATTTTTGGAGTTCCTTTATTGATACTTAATTTAAGGAATAATAAATTTATTAAAATAATAGGTATGGTAGGGGCAACTTATTTACTTGGTATCATTATCGCTCTAATCAATTTTTCATTAAATAAAATGGGAATTGAAATAAGTTTAAATAAAGATATTAGTGAAATAGGCAGTTACGTGGCTATTGCCGTTGCTATTCCTTTATTGTTATTTAACACCAACTTAAAAAAGTCGTTAAAACTATCTATAGTTGTAGGAAAGGCAATGTTGTCGCTTTTAATATCACTTATAGTGGTAACAACGTTAACTTTCATTTTGCTAAAAGGCAAACTTGAAAGTGCCAACGTATTAAGTGGTATGGCGATAGGTTTATACACGGGCGGTACGCCTAACTTAAATGCAATAGGCTCGGCGTTTGGATTATCAAAAGAATTGATAGCGTTATCTAATTTGTCAGATATGATAATAGGTGGAATATTCTACGTATTTTTACTTTTGTTAGCCAAACCTTTAGTTGACGTATTTTTAAAAAAGTATAAAACTAACAACTATTTAACGGAAGAAGTTGAGTATGAAAATTACGAGTCTTTAGAAACGGTGCCGTTAAAAAATGCCAAAGGCGTGTTTTATTGTATATTGCTTGCACTTTTAATGGCGGTAAGTTCAGCGTTACTCGGTGTCGTAGTTTGGTTTATCAACGGTGCGGTAGACGGCGAAATGTTTACGTATTTAGTTCCTATACTTTTAATTGGCGTAACGGTATTAGGTATAGTTGCGTCATTTAATAAAAGTATACAACAAGTTAAAGGGAATAATTTAGTTGGGCAATATTTAATTTTGGTTTTCTCACTAGCCTTATCAAGCGGATTAGATTTATCTAAAATAAGTGATAACTTTATTTACATTTTTGCATTTTTCAGTATTATAACGATAGGAACGTTTATATTAGATATTTTTATTTCAAAATTATTTAAACTTGAAACGGACTGTACTTTAATAGTATTAACGGCAGGCATTTACGGTCCAGCCTTCGTTCCAGCGGTAGCAAAACAAATTAAAAACGAAGAAATGGTAGTTCCAGGTCTTATAGTTGGTTCGTTAGGGTATGCGGTAGGAACGTTCTTAGGTGTTGGAATAGGTTTATTATTTGGAATTTTTTAGTTTATGGTAAAAAATACGAAAGACAGTGTTGCAATTCATTGTCTTTTTTATTTTGTCTTATTTTAATTGATAACGCAACTATAACCTTATTTTTATATATTTTACCAAAAGTATATAATAGGGAAAACCTTCTTAAATTATCATTGTAAATAAAATGGTTGACTAATTTGTTAATATCAATTATAATACAAATATAAATAATACTCACATATAGGTATTTTAATTTGTGTGAGTATATTTTTAATTATTGAATAAACTTTATATGTAGGCTAAAACAATCGGTTTTAAAAGGGGAATGTAATGAAGGCAAAAAGTACCAAAAGAAAACTTGCGCTATTAGCACTTGACGTGTTGATATTTATGTCAGCATACTACGTTATGGCAATAGTTGATTCTAAAATATATAATATATTTAGCAGGTATTACTACGTTAAACTTGTCTCTTACGTCATCACTTTAATTTCAATTAGAATGCTTTTTCAAGTTTATAGGTCAATATGGCGTTATGCAAATTACGTTACTTATTCAAAACTCATAGTCGCCGATGCAATAAGCGTAATAACGTTTTTTATTTTAGGTAAAATATTCCCTATTCTCGGTTTTCCAACGGAGAGTTTAGTTATATTTACAACAGTAAACGCCTTGGCTACGTTATGTTTTAGGTTTATTTATCAAATGGCATACGCCTATCATAAGAAAAAGATTGACGAACAAAATGATAACGTTGATAGCAAGTTAAATAAAATTAACATAGCAATAGTCGGCGCTGGTAACGTTGGAGCGTCACTCGTTGAAACACTTCAAAGAAATCCAAAAGCACATTACAATCCATATTGCTTTATTGACTCTGATGAAACTAAGGTAGGCAATATGATAGGTGGCATTTTAGTTTATCATGACGATGATAAAATTGTAGATATTTTAAAAACAATGCCCGTACAAGAAATTATTATTGCTATTGCTGACTTAGATAGTGAACAAAAATTAAGGTTTTATAGCAAATATAAACAAACTAACTGTAAAGTAAAAATTTACGATTATCCTACTGCTGACAATTTAAATATTAAAGGTAGAATTAGGGAATTTAAAATAGAAGACTTATTGTTTAGAAAAACTCTAAAATTTAACACGCAAGCGGCTAAGAGTTTTTATAACGGAAAAGTCGTAATGGTTACAGGTGGTGGCGGTTCGATAGGTAGTGAAGTTTGCCGTCAAGTAGCAAAACAAAACCCTGCAAAACTTGTAATTTTAGACATTTATGAAAATAACGCTTATGAAATTCAACAAGAACTTATTCGTAAGTATAAAGATACTTTAAATTTAGAAGTTTATATTGCATCTGTAAGAGATTTAAAGCGTCTTGACGAAATATTTGCAAAAGTTAAACCAAATATAGTATTTCACGCAGCGGCACACAAGCACGTTCCACTTATGGAAAACAATTCTTGCGAGGCAATAAAAAATAACGTGCTTGGAACGTACAATACGGCGAATATGGCTGAAAAATACGGCGCTCAAAACTTTTTACTTATATCTACGGACAAAGCGGTTAATCCTACGAACATAATGGGTGCTTCAAAACGCTTATGTGAAATGATTATTCAATGTAGAACGGAAAGTTTAACTAAATTTACCGCTGTTAGATTTGGTAACGTTTTAGGTAGTAACGGCTCGGTAATTCCTTTATTTAAAAGGCAAATTGAAAATGGCGGACCTATAACTATTACCGATAAGCGTATTATTCGTTATTTTATGACTATTCCTGAAGCAACGCAACTCGTTTTAGAGGCGGGTGCTATGGCTAAAAACGGTGAATTATTCGTATTAGATATGGGAAGTCCCGTAAAGATTTTAGACCTTGCTGAGAATATGATAAGACTTTCAGGACTTGTTCCTTATGAAGATATTGATATTGTTGAAATAGGGTTAAGACCTGGCGAAAAACTTTACGAAGAACTTTTGATGGACAGTGAAGAACTTGATAAAACTGAAAATGAAATGATTTTCATTGAAAGAGATAAGCCTTATACAAGAAAGGAAATTGAAGAAAAGTTAGATATTTTAAAAGAAGCGCTTGAAAAGGGCGATAATAAAGATATAAAACAAGCAATAAAGCAAACTGTTCCAACGTATATTTCAAGTAAAAAAGCAAACACGAAACTTGATGAAATTATCAAAGAAGAAATGGCTTTAACAAGTATTGATAGTAAAACGGGCGAAAAGAAAACGTCATAAAATGAAAAATAAATTTTAATAATTTGCGGTTGTATACTTATTTACAACCGCATTTTTATACTAGTAGTCAAATAAAAACCAAACTATGAAAGTATGCAAAATTTTAAGGTTTGGTTTGTTTTATGCTTTTATAAAATAAAATATCTTAGAGATATTTAAAAAACTATTGCAATTACAAAGTAATTGTGATATATTTTTATTATCAATATAGGTTTAAAAAATTATTGAATTTTAGGAGTTTTATGAAGCAGTATTTAATTGATTTTTTTACAACTCAAAATTTTCCTATAGACGCCACTCAAGAATTTTTAAGTTGTTATGACGATATTTTAAAAAACGCAAAAGCAAAAATTTTTTTTAACGAAGCAATAGAGTTATATAATAAAACTTATAATTGCGATATCAATTATATTTGTAATGAAATTCCTAAAAAAATAGAGCAAGTAAGTACAATTACTCCACTAAAAAGTTCCTTTGTGTTATGCGTTGCATTAACTAAAAAGTTAAAAGAGTATTATATTGAGAAGGCATATGATTTAGCCATTTATTACGATAGTATAAAGTGTTTTAAATTTAAAATTAACGAATATTATCCAAGGTCAAAAGTTTACGGATTTAATTACCCTATTTGGTTTGGCAAATTTTTATCTTTAGAAAGGTTTGGTTTTGGTGAATTTCAGTTTAATCTTAGTTATTTTAGAGAAACGCATGGGGCAACTATTAAAGAATATCATGAAAATGGTATTGATTTATATCCCGACACTCTAATTATATCAATGCATATTCCTAAGTCTAACGTTAAAATAACAACTCAAAATTTAAAAGAGAGTTGTGATAAGGCTTGTGAGTTTTTTAAACAATTTTTACCAAGTGGACCTATTGTAATTCAATGTAAATCTTGGCTTACTAATAAAGAGCATTTAAAAATCTTAAAGCCAACGTCTTCAATAGTTCAAATGATAAATTTCTTTACTATTATTGAAGAGGGATTTTATAGTGATTACAGCGAGTTAAGAAGAGTTTTTGATACGGAAGATTTTTCTAATATTTCTAAACTTCCAACAGAAACAACTATACAAAGGCATTATATAAACGTTATTAAAAATAACAAAAAAGTTGGTTGGTCAAGAGGTTTATACGTATATAAAAATAAATAAAGGATAAAAAAATGAAGTACAAAACGTTAATAGATATTTTATTTTTATTACTTTCAAGAGATAAAGTATCGGCTAAATACATTGCAGAAAGATTTGGAATTTCTTTAAGAACGGTTTATCGTTATATTGATGAATTGTCTTTAAGCGTACCTATTTATAATGAGAGGGGAAGAAACGGCGGTATGTCTATTTGTGATACCTTTAAACTGCCTGCATCTTTTTTAACTCGAGAAGAAAGTGAACTTTTAATAGGAACTCTTTCAGCAATTAAAGATGAATTAAATTCAAAAGCGTTAAACGGCATAATTGAAAAGATTTTATGTATAACTAAAAAAAATCGAGATACTATAATGGACTTTGGCAATTTAGTAATAGACGGCGGGTCTTGGGGTAACGTTGATACGAATAAAGATAAAATTACTTTTTTACAAAAGTGTATTGAAGAAAGAAAAAAGGTGCTTTTAACTTATTTGTCAAGACAAGGCGTGCAGTCTGAAAGAATTGTAGATCCACACACGTTAGTTTTAAAAGAGGGGCTATGGTATTGTTATTGCTATTGCACTAAGCGTAATGAGTTTAGGCTTTTTAAACTTGGCAGAATAGTAAAAGCCGTTGAAATCGGGGAGACTTTCGTTCGTAAACCATTAGAAAAAGTTAGCGAAATATTAAAAGATTGGTATAATACTTTGGAGAGTTTTGATATAGATATATTATTGACGAGTAAAATAAAACCCGATATTGAAGAGTGGGTTGGCGTTGATAAAGTTTATACAACTTCAAGTGGAGAAATTAAGGCGTCATTTAAAATGCCTGTTGATAACGTTTTAGTAAGTAAACTATTAACTTTTGGAAAAGAAGTTAAAGTGTTAAGTCCAAAAAGTTTACAAAACAAGTTATTAGAGAGCGTTCAAGATATAACGAATTTATATAAATAAAGGTTTAAAAAATTATGATAACGAGTTCTTTTGACAAGTCAAAGCCTATAATATCATTAGAAGATAGTTATGGCGAAAAAAAGCATATATTAGATAAGTGTATAGTTATTTTTTCAAACGTTATATACCAAAGTTTGTTTGAAAATTATAACTGTGAAAAAATTGCGGGCATAGTAAATTGTAATAGAATTACCGACATTTACATGTTTAATTATAACGGAGAAAACATAGCCTTTTATTTGTCGGCAATAGGTTCAACTATGGCGTCTCAGTTCGTTATTGAGTGTAATCATTTAACGGGTGCTACGAAGTTCGTAATGTTTGGCTCGGCGGGAACTTTAAACGATAAAAAAACGAAAGGAAAGTTTGTAATTCCTACTTACGCATATAGAGACGAGGGTATGAGTTATCACTATAAAAAACCTACTGACTATATTAAAATTAAAAACAGCAAAAAGGTAGAAAACATCTTCAAACTCTTAAAACTTCCTTACGTTAAAGGTAGAGTTTGGACTACTGATGCAATGCTTAGAGAAACTGTTGGCTTATTCAAAAAAAGAAAAAAAGAAGGTTGTATTGCCGTAGATATGGAACTTGCGGGCGTGCAAGCGGTATGCTATTATCATAAACTAAAATTATACAACTTTTTGGCAACGGGCGATATATTAAATGAAAAAAGTTATAATAAAGAAGGGCTTTCTGACGCTAATCATAACTTAGATAAGTTAAATATTGCACTAGAAATTATAAAGAGAATTTAAATCAATATATAATATATTTTAAAAAGTTTAACAAGGGGTTAAATTATGATAAAAGAATTAGAAAATAAAAGTTTTTCAGTATTAGGTCTTGGCGAAGTAATGCTAAGGTTATCGCCTGTGGGAAAGGAAAGAATTTCTTATAGTGAAACTTTTGAAAAGAAAGCGGGCGGTTCGGAACTCAACGTGGTTGCGGGAATATCTTCACTTGGTCTTAGAACGGGCATTATTACAAAATTGCCACGTAACGAAATAGGCAAGTTTATAAAGCACGAAATTCGCTTTACGGGTACGAGTGACGACTATATCGTTTACGATGATTCGCCTTCAAAAAGGCTTGGCGTTTACTACTATGAAAGTGGTGCGTATCCAAGAACTCACGTTGTTTCTTACGATAGACAAAACTCTTCGTTTACTACGTTTATTGAGGAGGATTTACCTAGTGAAGTATATGACTCAACTAACGTTTTTCACACTTGCGGAATAACGCTTGCTCTAAATGAAAACGTTAGAAAAAACGTTGTGTCTATCATTAAAAAATTTCACGAAAAAGGCGCGCTTATTTCGTTTGACGTAAACTATCGCGTTGCTTTATGGGATGAAGAAACGGCAAGAAATACCATTAACGAAATTTTGCCCATTATAGATATTTTATTCGTTTCTGAAGAAACTTCAAGAAGAATGTTTCAAATGACGGGCACTTTAAAAGAAATTCATAAAAAGTTTAGTGAAAAATATCCAAATTTACAAATTATAGCAAGTACGCAAAGAACGGTTATTTCGCCTCAAAAACATAATTTTACTTCTTTAATTTACGATTGCAAAGAAGGAAAACATTTTGCAGATATTCCTTATGAAAATATCGACGTTGTTGATAGAATAGGCTCTGGCGACGCTTACGTTGCAGGTGCTTTATACGGTTTATGTAAGTATCGTGATATTGTAAAAGCGGCAAGATATGGAGATGCTATGGCATCGCTTAAAGACACCGTTTTAGGCGATATGACTCAATGTGATTTACTTGATATTGAAAGAATAATTAAATCACACACTTCAACGGGTCCAAAAGATGAAATGGTAAGGTAGGTGTAAAATATGTTATATTCGTACGAGTGTAAAATGACGGAAGAAGAAAGGCATTATTTAGCCCCTATATTTAATAGAATTGATAGCGGTTATAAAAGGTTTAAAATATGTTTAGTATCGGGAGACGTAGTAATTGCTGAGTTTACTGAATATCACGAAGCATATTATGATGACGATATTTTTGAAATTGACTTTACCGTTGAAAAGGTTATTAAAAACGCTACGGGTACTTACGATAAGGGCGATATGTTATGCGTATCACTTGATAATTATATAGATACTTTTGAAGCGTTAAGTTAAAAAATAAAATAAAATAAAAAACGCACAACGAATAGTTTTTCGTTGTGCGTTTTAATTTTAAGTGTATTGATTAGTCTTTAATTTTAGGTAAATGGTGTGGTTTTGTAGATTCCATAGGTGATAAAATTTCGTTTAATTTCTTTTCATCTAATAATTTTTCTTGTAAAACTAAAGTCTTTAAAGGAATACCCGTTTTTAAAGATTTTTTAGCAAGAGTTGCTGAAAGTTTATAGCCTATATATGGACATAATACCGTAGCCATACCAACGCTTGAATAAAGAAGGTCTTTACAACGTTGTTTATTTGCCGTAATACCTACGATACAATTATCTATTAACGTAGTTATAGCGTTAGTTAAACACTCAATGCTTTCAAATAAACTATAAAAAATTACAGGCTCGAAAGCATTTAATTCAAGTTGACCACCTTCGCAAGCAAAAGTTATAGTAGTGTCGTTACCAAATACTTTAAATGCAACTTGTGATACTACTTCTGGAATAACGGGATTGATTTTTCCCGGCATTATTGAAGAACCGTTTTGCTTTGCTGGTAAGTTTATTTCGCCGAGTCCTGTTTTTGGACCGCTTGACATAAGTCTTAAATCGTTACACATTTTAGATAAAGTAACTGCAAGGCATTTTAACGTTCCTGAAGTTTCAGCGTACACGTCTAAGTTAGAAGTGCCGTCGAATAAGTCTTCACATTGACGATAATTATCTTTTGTTTCAAGTGATATATTCTTTACAATAGTGTCTAAATAATATGGTGGAACGTTTATCGCACTACCGATAGCGCTTCCGCCCATATTTAAATAGTGTAATGATAATTTAGCCTTTTTAATTCTTTTGATATCTCTTTCAATAGCGCAAGCAAAAGCGTGAAAACTTTGACCTAAACGCATAGGAACAGCATCTTGAAGTTGCGTTCTACCCATTTTTAAAACGTTATTAAATTTTTTAGATTTTGCTTTTAATTCAGCAAATAATAAATCTAACTTTTTAAGAAGGTTGTCAAGTAAAGCGATAATTGCTATTTTACCTGCAGATGGATACACGTCATTTGTTGATTGCGACATATTTACGTGGTCGTTAGGATGTACTATACTATAATCTCCCTTTTCTCCGCCTAAAATTTCAATAGCAATATTTGATATTACTTCGTTTGCGTTCATATTTGCAGAAGTACCAGCACCGCCTTGAATAGCGTCAACAATAAATTCGCTGTCAAATTTTCCACTTATAACTTCATCACACGCTTGCATTATAGCAGTTGCTTGCTTTTCGCTTAAAACTCCTGCTTGCATGTTAGTTAAAGCCGAACATTTTTTTATTATTGCAAGACCTTTAATAAGTTCTTTATGTATTTTTTTGCCTGTGATATCAAAATTCATTTGACCACGCAAAGATTGTACGCCGTAATATGCGTTTATAGGCACGTTTAAAGAGCCTACGCTGTCACTTTCTTCTCTATAAAGTTTAGTAGTCATAAAGTCCTCCCTAATTACTAATTTGCAACTAATTATTGCATTTTTATTAAGTTTTAGCAACTACTTTAACTTAAATCAAAACTCTTTTTTATTTTAACGGCATAAAGTTAAAAATATTATAATTCAAGTAATATAACTTAATTAAATTAAGTTGACAATTTGAGTTTTTGGTTGTATTATGATAAAAAGGGGTGGCAAAAATGAGCAAATTAGACGTTATTGATATTAAGATTATTAACTTTTTACAAAAAAATGCACGTATGCAAATTAAAGATATTGCAAAAGAAGTATATTTGTCTTCGCCTGCAGTTTCTACTCGTATTGAAAGGTTAGAAAAAGAAGGTATTATAAAAGGGTATCACGCAAGTATTGATATGGAAAAAATGGGTTTTTATATTACTGCTTTTATTGACGTGGTAATTCCTCCGGAAAAGAAAACGTTGTTCAAAGATTTCATTAGTAAAGAAATAAACGTTTTAGAGTGTGATTTTGTTACGGGCGAATTTTCTATGCATTTAAAAGTTGCTTTCCATACAACTAATGAGTTAGATGAATTCGTTACTAAACTTCAAAAATACGGCGCAACGAGAACGCAAATTGTTTTTTCTACGATAATTGAATCAAGGGGAATAGAGTTTAAATAAGATTGTAAAGTAACTAAAAATACAATTTTAGCATAAAACGTATATAAAAAATTTTTAAATGAGTAAAATTAAATGTGTAAAAACATATTAAAGTGTTGAAAAAGCGTCTAATATGTGTTACAATATTAAATAATAAATAATACGTAAGTATTATAGAGTTAAATAATCATAGTATGGGAGGAAAAAGGCATGGCTTTATTTAGAAAAAATATTGAATGGTCTAGTAACGATAAAAATCTTATAGTATATAAATATCCATTAGAAAAAAGTGGTAGAGAAATTAACAATAAGTCAACGCTTACGGTTAGGGAATCTCAATGTGCTATTTTTGTACATAAAGGTCAAATTGCTGACGTTTTTGGTCCAGGCATTTATAATTTGGGAACAGACATTTTGCCTATTTTAACAAAACTTGCCTCTTGGAAATATGCTTTTGAAACGCCTATTACTTTAGATATTTATTTTATCAGCACAAAACAATTCACAGATATTAAATGGGGAACTAAATCGCCTATTACAATGCGTGATAGCGAATTTGGTATTATTAGGGTTAGAGGTTTTGGTGCTTTTGCGTTTAGAGTTGATATGCCTGACGTTTTCTTAAAAGAACTCTTTGGTACAGCGTCAAGATTTACAACTGATGAAATTGAAGACTATTTAAAAACAATGCTCATTTCAGCGCTTACTGACTGCTTAGGCGAAAGTAAAATATCTGTATTAGATTTAGCGGGCAACACTTTAGAATTTAACGAAATTATAAAAAGAGCCGTTCAATCAAAGTTTAATGAAATAGGTTTAAAACTTACAAACTTATTCATTGAAAATATGTCAATGCCTGAGGAAGTTGAAAAGGCTATTGACGAAAGAACTAAACTTGGTATTTTAGGCGATAAGACGGACGTTTTATTAAAAGTTTCCGCTGCAGAGGCTATGAAAGACGCTGCTAAAAATCCAGGTGGCGGAATGGCTGGCGCAGGCGTAGGTCTTGGTGCGGGAATGGCTATGGGTAAAATGTTTGCCGATAGTATGGCTGGCACTCAACAACCAGCACAACAATCTGCACAACAAACGCAAGGCGGAGCAAATTGTCCAACTTGCGGTGCAAGTGTAAAACCTAATGCTAAGTTTTGCAGTGAATGTGGCTCTAAACTTGCAGTTAAAAAGTTTTGTCCTAACTGTGGAGAACAAATAAATGGAAATGCTAAGTTTTGTCCTTCTTGCGGTCAAAAACTTTAATACATAAACTATAGGAGGTTATTATGGCTGAGAAGAAATTGATTACTAAAGATACTCTCATTATAGAAGTTTTAGATATCAATCCAAATGCAAGGGAAGTTTTTGAAAAATATGGTATGCATTGTCTTACTTGTATGTTCGCAAGCGAACCTGTAAGTGATGCTGCTATGGCTCACGGTATTGACGTTGATGAACTTTTAGAACAACTTAACAAATAATTAGGAAATTATATGGTTGATGATAAACGTGAAAATAGTGTAAATGAACAAAACAAAATAAACACTATTTCCGCAAGGTGTGAAAATTGCGGAAGCAATATGGTATTTTCGCCAACCCTGCAAGCATTACAATGTCCTCATTGTGAAAGCGTTAGAAGTTTTGAAAGTAGTAAGCAAGTTATGGAACTTGCTATAGAAAATGCTTTTAGTAACGGTCAAGTTTGGAATGAGGGTGAAAGTGTATATCGTTGTCAAGGTTGCGGTGCAAGTGTTGTTTTGTCTAACGGAACTTCGGCTACGGTTTGTCCTTATTGCGAAACGTCACATATAGTAAAAAGTGATGAATTAGCGGGGTTAAAACCTAACGCTGTATATCCGTTTACGTTAACGGCGGAAAATAGTGTTGAAAATGCAACTTTATGGGCAAAAAAGCGATTTTTTGCCCCTAAAAAATTTAAAAAGAATTTATATTCTCAAAATTTACGGGGAGTTTACGAGCCTTGTTTTACTTTTGATAGTTCAACTTTTTCTACTTATCGTGGTAGAGTAGGTGTAAAGTATACGAGAACGGTTGGCTCGGGTAAAAATCGTAGAGTAGAGACTTATACCGTTTGGAAAAATATATCGGGAACGTTCGTTAGAGATTTTGATGATATTATTATAAATTCTACAAATTCATATAGTCAAAAAACCTTAAATACTTTAATGCCGTATAACACGGATACTTTAGTAGAATATAAACACGAGTTTTTAACGGGATACCTTGCAAGAAGATATGAAATAGACTTGCCTACTTGCTGGCAAAACGCTAAAAACGTTATGGATAAAACATTGCGCATGGAAATTTTATCACAATATCATTATGACGTTGTTGATTATTTAAACGTTGATACTTCTCACAGCGCCGTAACGTACAAATACGTTTTATTACCCGTTTATATTTTAAATTTTCCTTACAAAAAGAAACTATATCCTATTTACATAAATGGTAACACGGGCAAGGTTACGGGGAAAACGCCTATTTCTCCTTTAAAAGTTTTAGGGGCGGTTTTACTTGGTCTTGTAACCGTGGTAGGTTTAGGACTTTTAATTTATTTTAATTTATAACTAACGGCAAATATGTCGAAAAAATATCAAAATATACTCGCTTATGGAGGATTTATGAAAAAATTATTAAGAACACTTACTCTTCTTATTATGGCTGTTATGCTTTTTCCATCATTAGTTGCTTGTACTTATATTAGAAACGGCCACGAATGGCAAGACGTAGAATTTACTATCAGTTATACTGATGAAAACGGCGAAGATAAAGAAATGCAATCTATATTATCTTTATCGGTTAATTTTACTGAACAAACTACAAAAAGAATAACTTCTTTAATTAAAGAAGGTTTTTATAACGATACTGCGCTTGTTTACGATTATGATTACAATTACGTTCACTTTGGCTCGTTTAAAGTTGAAGACGGCGAGTACGTTGACCTTATTAAAGACGTTGAACCTATAAAAGGCGAGTTTGAAAAAGGCGGAATTAAGGGCTCAAATTTAAGGGCAACTGCCGGCTCGATAGTTATGATAAGAAATGAAGATAGTGAAGATGCCGGTGCTCCAAGATACGATACGGCAACTTATAAGTTTGTACTTTTATTAAATAATGATAGCGATTTTAATTATAGAGAAAGTTGCGTATTTGGTAAAATTGACGATGCAACTTTAGAAACGTTAACTGAAATCGTTTCATATACTGAATTTGATAGTGATGATAAAACGAGATGTCGCTACCTTGGAGATAGAGATACTGATAAGGGAAACTTAATTTTAAATGAAGATGGTAAAACTTATCAAAATGCGTTAGATTATTATATACAAAAAAATGCAACTGACGATTTTTACGCATACTATCCATCAAGAGAGCCTATTAAATATAGTGACGACCAAGAAACTTATGAAAGAATTTCTGGGGCTTCTGAAAAGGATATCGTAGTTATTCCAAAAGAACCAGTAATAATTAAGAATTTTAAATTAAAATAAGATTATGTTAAAATCAATAGAATTTAACAATTACTAATACTGATATTGAATAACGTTAAAAGGCTTGTAAACAATCAAGCCTTTTTTAGAAATTTTTTATAAAGAGGGTTAATATGTTGGGTGTTGGAATTATAGTTGGAATTATAGTAATGCTTATTGCTTATTGTTTTTCAATGTATATATATTTTAAGGCAAGGCAAAAATTTTCAGAAGTAAAATATATGGTAGAAATTATAGCAGTTGTTATTGCTATATTATTTAGCGTTAGTGTAAAACTAATAATAAATTTATCTACGATAACACAAGGCTTTACTAACGGCTTTGCTTCGCTATTACACGCAATATATTCTACGATAGGCGGTCTTACTTTTGAAGGTTTATCAGATTTAAGCGATATTGAAAACGGAATAGTTCAATGCTTATATACGGCAAGTTCGCTATATGCGGGTATGATTGTTCTTAGCGTAATTACGGCAAAAGCAAGTTACGAAATTTATTGCGGTATTAAACTTAGAATTTTAAAAATGAAATTGCGTTTTTCAAAACGTTTTGCTAATAAAACTGATATTTATATTTTTACTTCGGTAACAAATGACTCTTTAATTTTAGCCGAAAGTATTAAAGATAAATACGTAACTGATAAAACTGATAGAAACGCTGAAATTATTTTCGCCGGCGAGTTAGAAGTTTTTTCAAGGGAAAACTTTTTACATAGAGAAATAATGGCTGACGGCTTTATTTACTGGTCTTACTCTAAAAAAATTGATGAAGATAAAGAGCCTTCAATTTTAAAGCGTTTAGGTCTTTATATTGACAATTGCTTTTATAAAAAGGATTGTAAATGTAAAGATTCAAGAATACATATTTTTGCACTTAGCAACAACGAAGGTTTAAGCGGTTACGAAGCGGAAAACAGCAATATAGTTTTTGGCGAAATGAAAGCCATTTTAAAAGAATATGAAAAAGCGTCTAAAAACGTTTTCGTTGATTTTTACTTACTCGTTGATAATGATATTAACTATGAAGTTTATAAATCGAAATTAGATATATTAAAAGCACAATATAACGCAATTGCAAAAAACATAAATAAAAAACACTCTAAAAAAGATGAAGACGTTACAGGTTTAGAGAGTTGTTTTCCTTTCGTTTTACATTTAATCAACGAAGCGGATTACACCGCAAAAGATTTTATTTATAAAAGAGATAAAGAATACGCAAAACTTTTACCTAATAAAAATCTATTTAAAAGTAGTTCGTGTTATAGGGCTATGGTTATCGGGTTTGGACAAACGGGTCAAACTGCAACAATGCAAGCGTTTATAAACACTTCAAACGTTACGAATAGAATTCCAAACAAGTTTATTGCTGACGTTTTTGACTTAAATATGAATAACGTAGGCGGTTTATTCTTACTTAGACATCCTATGGTAGATGGTAAAATAGTTAGCGGAAATTTAGAGGGTAATTGCTCTAAAGTTGACGAACACTCTAAAATTTTTAAAGAAAAACTAAACAAAATTTATTCGCCTATTTATACTCAAACTGAAATTGATAACTTAAACGGTGACGTTAGTGGGGAAGTTATTAAAAAAATGACTTTTCCTATTATAAATATGTATCAAACTTCTTGCTTTGGTAAAGAATTCGTAAACTTTTTCAATAACGATACGGGGCATACTATTTTATGTAAATATAATTTAGTAATAGTGGGTTTAGGTGATGATGAAATAAATATTGCTATGGCAAATGCGTTGCTTGGCGAAATTAGAAACCAACTTGCAGACGGTATTTCTAAGGAAGAAGGTGGCGATATAACTATTGCAATAAATATTCGTGATGCTAAAAACTTAGAGAGAATTGACTGGGGCGAAACGGAAAATAAATTATTCCCTAACGTTCACGTTATAAAGTTTGGCGTTGCTGAAGAAATTTATTCATATGATGTTATAGTTGACGATAGCGAAGCCATGATGTATAGTTATCCATACGCTCTATTAGAGAGTGACGATATTAGTGACGTGTATATGGATTTGGTTAACGAACATAACGAAATTATTAAAAACGGACAGGTTGATGACAGCGATTATACCGAAAAATTAGAAGAAATATTTACTCACTTTAATAGAAATCACGAAATGATAGATATTAGAAAAACTTGGGTACAAAGTTCGCTTTTTGATAGAGAGTCAAATAATTCTGTCGCAATATTTAGTAATTCTATGAAAGCACTTTGTAAAGGTTTAGTATTTACTTATGATAATATGTCGTGGCTTGTAGATATTGAGCATGAAAGATGGGATAGATTCCATATCGCAAACGGCTGGATATTCAACGTTAAAAAATGTAAGCCTTATCGCCAGCACGATTGTATACTTCCTACTGAAAAACTTAAAGACAAGTTTGGTAAATACGATTTAGTTAATGCCGTAAGGTCAATTTTTGAAAAAATATACAATGATTAAACTGCAATTTGAAATAGTTCCAACAGCGTGTTGGTATAATAATTTAAGAAACGTTTTATCTAAACGTGCGTGGGATTTTATTAGAAAAGACGCTTATAATAGGGCTAACGGCAAATGTATGATTTGTAATAGAAGCGTTAAACGATTAGAAGCGCACGAAAAGTGGGAATACCTTGAAGAAACTCACACGCAAAAATTAGTTGACGTTATTGCTATTTGCCATTTATGTCATAGCGTAATTCATATAGGAAGAACGCAACTTATCGGCAAAGAAGATATGGCTATAAAACACTTTAAATACGTTAACAAATGCGATTATCAAGGTTATATCTCGGCTTTAAAAAAGGCAAACGAAGAAAACGTTAGATTATCTAAAATTGACGACTGGACGTTAGATTTATCGTGGCTGAAACGATTTACTAAAGAAGATAATTAAGCACGATAAAGGTGTTCTACAAGGCTAAAAGGAGGATTATTATTTGAAAGAAATCAAAGTGGTTGGTTGGACAAATTTTGAAGACGTATATCCAACAAGAAAATACCAAAATGGAGAAGAATTAAATAAAGCGTTGATTGCAGTTCGAAATGCAATAGTAGAAAATCGTTTTATGTTTGCTGGGGAAGACCATCAATGTTCTCAAACAGGCGTTCCTGTTTTATCTGACGGAACTGCTTTTAGATGTAGTATGAGAGTTTGGGGACAAATTATGGCTTCTATTTATCAAAAGCCTAATGGCGAAAGATATAACTATATGGACTTTTATATGTCAATTGGTAAAAATTGTCGTATGGCGGAATATAAAGTAATTGAAGTTGAACCAGCAAAAGATATTGAAACGTCTTGGGGATGCACAAATCAAGACGACCAAAACATTGTTTTAGAAGCACTAAATATGGGTATGCCTTTTATGACAACAGATAAAGTTTTGAAAGAATTTTATGAAAAAGTTAAGGAACTTAAGGGTATTTAAGAATTATATAAACAAATAAACAAAAAGGATAACGAAAGAAATTTCGTTATCCTTTTTTGCTTTTAAATTTTAGTCTTTAAAATAACCGATATTGCTTGATTTTTTTGGGTCGAAAGTTAAATTGCAAATAGAAGCAACTAAACCATAAATACCGAAAGTTATCATTGTCAAGAAGAAATAAGCCAAACTTCTTGATTTCCAGCCGTTAGGCTTTAAGCCGGTATGGTTAATAATTACACTGCCTATCCAACCAAGAAAAAAAGTTAATAAAAATCTTACTAAATTGTTGTTATCCATAATAAAACGTACCTCCTTTGTATATACTAATATTATTATAAAGGCACAATGTGCCTTTTGTCAACTAAAAATTGCACGTTGTGCTATTATTTTATTATGATTAAGATTGAAGATATACAAAAAAGACTGCGTGAAGCAATTGAGTGTAGTACAATTTCACAAAAAGAACTTGCTTTTAAATTAGGCATCAATCCGTCTACGGTAAGTAAGTACATGCGTCTTGATAAATTTCCAGCAATTGATACGTTTGCTAATATTTGTGAGATATTAGACGTTTCGGCTGACGAAATTTTAGGATTAAAGTAATTTTTGTTAATATTAAATCAGCGAAAGACTATCAAAAACAAAGATAGTCTTTTTTTGTATAAAAATTTTTAAAAAGAATATAATAAATTTGTAAATAATATTATATAATACTATTGACAAATTATATAAAAGGTATTACAATATAGTAAAATAGGGAGATAAAAATGTCAAAGTCGTTATACAGTTTAATTTTAAATGATGAAGTTATAAGTATGGTAGATAAAATGGCAAGGGTGAACGGAATAAGTAGGTCGAGTATGGTTGAAAAAATTCTTGCTAACGCAGTATCTTATGAAACGCCTGAAATTAGGGCGAATAATATATTTGAAGAGTTTGAAAGAATTTTTAAAAACAATTCAACAATGCGATATTTAGAGCAACCTTCGCAATATATGGGAACTATTATGGGAGCGTTAGATTATAGGTATAATCCCGCAATCAAATATAGCGTAGAGTTGTTTCCTAATTCAGATAAATTAGGTCAGTTAAAGGTAACCTTGCGTACGCAAAATTCGGCATTATTAGAGTTAATGAGTGATTTTTACAAATATTATATATATTTAGAAAAAACTTATTATAACGAAAACGCTACTTATTTATTTGAGGGAAATAAGTTTATTAGGCTTTTTGATTATCCTAACGCAATAATAACTACTAAACAACTTGCCGAAAAACTAACTTTATACGTTCAAGATTTTGATGAACTTTTAAGCGTATATTTTAATAATTTAACTGATGATACAAGCGTGTTTAAAAAGGTTGAAAAAAGGTTTATTCAGTTAAAGTCGAATAGTATTGTATTTTAAAGGTAAATATATATAAAGGTGATAATATGAATAATGAAATTTATACTAAAAAATCTATAGAGGCAATAAATAATTCAGTAGTATTAGCAAAGGAAAATGGTAATCAGTTAATTGAGTTAGTTCATTTGCTTTATTCATTGCTTGATAGCGATGGTTTAATTTATGAAATTTTAAATAATATATCAGTAAACGTAAACGGCGTTAAAGAAAGTGCGTTAAAAGAGGTTTCAAAACTTCCTAAAGTAACGGGAGCACAAGAGTTTTTTAGCGCTGAAACTAATAAAGTAATAGACTACGCTGAAAAGTTAATAAAAGAAATGAAAGACGAGTACGTTAGCGTAGAGCATTTATTTTTAGCGTTATTAGAAAAGCCGTCAAACGCGGTTAAAAAGATATTTAATATTTTTAATATTAACAAAGATAATTTTTATAAAGAATTAGCAAAAATTCGTGGAGGTGCAAGAGTGTTAACGGATAATCCTGAAAGCACTTACGACGTGCTTAATAAATACGGTCAAGATTTAGTAGAAAAGGCGAAACAAAACAAAATAGACCCCGTTATAGGTAGAGATGACGAGATAAGAAACGTTATTAGAATATTGTCAAGAAAAACAAAAAACAACCCCGTATTAATAGGTGAGGCGGGTGTTGGTAAAACGGCAATAAGCGAAGGGCTTGCCATTAGAATAATGAAGGGCGACGTTCCCGAAAAACTAAAAGACGTTAAACTGTTTTCGTTAGATATGGGTGCGCTTATTGCCGGTGCTAAATATAGGGGCGAGTTTGAAGAAAGGCTTAAAGCGGTGTTAAACGAAGTTAAAAAAAGCGAAGGCAAAATTATACTTTTTATAGATGAACTTCATAATATCGTAGGGGCTGGTAAAGGTGACGGCGCTATGGATGCGGGCAATTTATTAAAACCTATGCTTGCAAGGGGAGAACTTCATTGTATAGGCGCTACAACTTTAGACGAGTATAGAAAATACATTGAAAAAGACCCTGCTTTAGAAAGAAGATTTCAACCCGTTTTAGTAAACGAGCCAACGGTTGAAGATACTATATCAATACTTCGTGGACTTAAAGAAAGGTACGAAGTTTATCATGGTGTAAAAATTCAAGATAGTGCTATTATATCTTCAGCCGTGTTATCAAATAGGTATATTACCGATAGATTTTTGCCTGATAAAGCCATTGACTTAATTGATGAAGCGTGCGCTATGATTAAAACGGAAATTGATTCAATGCCAGCCGAAATGGACAGCGTTTCAAGAAAAATTATGCAACTTGAAATTGAGCAAACGGCACTCAAAAAAGAAACTGACACTTTATCAAAAGAAAGGCTTAAAAATATTGAAAGCGAAATAGAAACCTTAAAAGAAGAATATAAAATAATGCAAGCAAAGTGGCAAGGCGAAAAAGATACCATTATAAAAGTACAGCGTTTAAGGGAAGAAATTGAAGAAGTAACAGCCTTGATGGAAAAGGCGGAAAGAGAATACGATTTACAAAAAACTGCCGAGTTAAAGTATGGTAAATTACCTCAACTTAAAAAGCAACTTGAAGAAGCCGAAAAGCAAACGGCATCAAAAAAGGAAAGCATTTTACACGATAGAGTAACGGAAGAAGAAATAGCAAAAATCGTTTCTAAGTGGACGGGAATACCCGTTTCAAGATTAAAAGAAAGCGAAAGAGAAAAGTTGTTATCACTTGAAAAAATCTTGCACGAAAGAGTTATAGGTCAAGATGAAGCGGTAACGAAAGTTAGTGAAGCAATTCTTCGTTCAAGGGCGGGAATACAAGATAATAATCGCCCTATAGGTTCGTTTTTATTCTTAGGTCCAACGGGCGTAGGCAAAACGGAACTTGCAAAAGCCTTAGCAAAAACGCTATTTGATGATGAGAAAAATATAGTTAGAATTGATATGTCTGAGTATATGGAAAAGTTTAGCGTTTCAAGGCTTATAGGTGCGCCTCCAGGATATATAGGTTACGATGAAGGTGGTCAATTAACCGAGGCTGTTAGGCGTAAACCTTATTCAGTGGTGTTATTTGATGAAATTGAAAAGGCTCATCAAGACGTATTCAATATTTTATTACAAGTATTAGATGATGGTAGAATTACCGACTCGCAAGGTAGAACGGTAGATTTTAAAAATACTATAATAATATTAACGTCAAATTTAGGCTCGCACTTTATATTAGAAGGCATTGAAGATAACGAAATTACCGATACTGCAAAAGAGCAAGTAAACAATTTATTAAAGAGTAGTTTTCGCCCTGAGTTTTTAAATAGGCTTGATGAAATAGTATTTTATAAGCCGTTAAGTAAAATGGAAATTTCTAAAATAGTAGTGCTTTTATTCGATAATTTAAAAAAGAGATTACAAGAAAAAGAATTACATTTAGAAATTACTGAAAGCGCAAAATTATTTATAATAGAAAACGGATACGATTCAGTTTACGGTGCAAGACCATTAAAGAGATTTATTCAAAGTAAGGTAGAAACGCTTATTGCTAAAAAGATATTGTCAACAAATTTAAACAGCGGTGACGTTTTAGTGGTTGATGCTATAAACGGCGAATTGATTATAGAAGTAAAAAAATAATTAAAAATAGGGTGTTAGCAAAATTTTTGCTAACACCCTAAACTATTTTGTATCAAAAAATAAATATGGAAAATATTATAATTTAACTTGCAATTATTTATAAAAAAGGTTATACTACGTATGTGTTTAGGAGGGCTATTATGGAAGTTAAAGTAATTGATTTATATGAATATTATAAAGTTAAAAAACCTGAAAATGCCGATGGCAAGTTGTGTTGTTATATTTTAAATCAAAATGAGAATATAAATATAAATAGAAAGCACCCTGCAATGTTAATAATTCCTGGTGGTGGTTACGGTCACGTAAGTGGTAGGGAGGCTGAACCTGTTGCTTTAAAATTTTTAAACAAAGATTATAATGCGTTCGTGTTAAATTATTCAGTAGCACCCGTTAGATTTCCAACTCAGTTAATTGAGGCGGGAATGGCTATGGCGTATATTCGTGAAAACGCACAAACGTTAAACGTTATTCCTAATAAAATAGGAGTAGTTGGGTTTTCAGCCGGCGGTCATTTAGCGGGTTTAATTTCATTGTTACATAACGATAAACGCCTTGACTTTTTAAGGCAAAACGATAAAAATTTATCTTTAAAACCTAACGCTACTTTATATATGTATCCCGTTGTTTCGTATAACGATAGAGCGCATAAACCTTCTTTTGATAATTTATGTGGCGACAATGAAGAATTAAAAAAATCGCTTTGTTTAGAAAACTTAGTAACGGAAGATAGTCCGCCTTGCTATATAGTTTCAACTTTTGAAGACACTTGCGTTCCTTGTCAAAATAGTTTAAAGTTAGCAACTGCATTTGATAACGTTAAAGTTCCTTTTTCATTACACATATTTGAAAAGGGCTGTCACGGTATGAGTGTAGGCGAGCAAAGCGTATACAATACGGCTTTAAACGAAAGGCTAATGCAAATGGCAAAAGATTTTCCTAAATGGGTAGATATGGCTCTCGTTTGGCTTGAAGAAAGAGATTTCAAAATAGAAGATTAAATATTAAAAACGCACTTATAGTGCGTTAAAAGTGGATATGGCGGAATTGGCAGACGCTCAGGCCTCAGAAACCTGTGGGCAACCGTATGAGTTCAAATCTCATTATCCGCACCAAAAAAGTTCCGTTTTGCTAAACGGGACTTTTTTTATCCAAACCGTAGGTTTGGTATATAATCAACGCACGAAGTGTGGTGGATATCATCAGCCCATTAGGGCTGTATATCATCACGCTTAAGCGGGTATCTCAATGCCAAAGGCTGTATTAAAATTTTGAAAATAATAAATGCAATAAAAAAAAGTCCTTTCGGACTTTTTTTTATTCCCACTCAATAGTGCCACATGGCTTTGGTGTAAGGTCGTAAACAACTCTATTTACGCCTTTTACTTCGGTTAAAATTCTATTCGTTATGTGTTGTAAAAGTTCAAAAGGAACGTTTTCAACGGTAGCAGTCATAGCGTCAACGGTGTTAACCGCTCTAATTATAACAGGGTATTCGTAAGCCCTTTTGTCATCTTTTACACCAACGCTCTTAAAATCAGGGATAGCGGTAAAATATTGCCATACTTTGCCTTCTAAACCATTCTTAGCAAATTCTTCTCTTAAAATTGCATCGCTTTCTCTAACTGCTTCAAGTCTATCTTTCGTTATTGCGCCTAAGCAACGAACGCCAAGACCTGGACCTGGGAAAGGTTGACGGAATACCATATTATCAGGTAAGCCTAACTCTTTGCCAACAACTCTAACTTCGTCTTTATATAAAAGTCTAATAGGCTCAACGAGTTCAAATTGTAAGTCGTCTGGAAGACCGCCTACGTTATGGTGTGCTTTTACAGGACCGCTTTCTAAAATGTCAGGATAAATAGTGCCTTGTGCTAAAAAGTCAATACCATCGAGTTTACGTGCTTCTTCTTCAAAAACTCTAATAAACTCAGCGCCTATAATTTTACGCTTATTTTCAGGCTCACTAACGCCTGCAAGTTTGTTTAAAAATCTATCAACGGCATCAACGTAAACAAGGTTAGCCTTCATTTGATTTCTAAAAACTTCAACAACTTGTTCAGGCTCACCCTTTCTTAATAAACCGTGGTTTACGTGTACGCAAACAAGGTTTTGACCTATTGCTTTAATAAGCAATGCCGCAACTACTGAAGAATCAACGCCACCAGATAAAGCAAGTAAAACTTTTTTATCGCCAACTTGTTCTTTTATAAGGGCAACTTGATTATCAATAAATTCTTTTGCTAACGTAGAGTTTGTTATTCTTTGCATATTTGTAGGACGAACGTTTGGTAAATACATATTTAACCTCCATTAAGAATTTGTATAGTTATCAAAATAACCTTGAACTAATACGATAGGCGTACCTTTATCGCCAGAGCCACTCGTTAAATCACAAAGCGAGCCTATTAAATCGGTAAGTTGGCGAGGCGTTGTGCCTTGTGATGCCATACTACCTACAAGGTTACCGTCTTTTTGCTTAATGCTGTTAGATATAGCGTTTTTTAATTCTTCGCCAGATAAATCTTTAAAGTCGTTATCGGCAAGATATTTTAATTTAAGTTCGTTAGGAGTGCCTATTAAACCGTCTGTATACGCTGGAGAAACGACAGGGTCGGCAAGTTCCCAAATTTTACCTTGAGGGTCTTTAAACGCTCCGTCGCCATAAACCATAACTTCTACCTTTTTGCCCGTTTTATCAAAAACTCTCTTTTGAATATCTAAAACAAGGTCAAAGCAGTCACGAGGGAAAAGTTTAATAGTATCTTCAGTAGACTTGTTTGAACCAAGTAAGCCGTACTTTTCGTTGTAACCGCCCATAGATAATGGACTTGTTAAAATATCGTCAAGACCAAGTACGATTTTTGCTCCTGCATTTTTTAATATACGTTTTGTTCTAACTCGAGAGTGTATATCGCAAGTAATAACCACGTCAGTATAATTTAAGATAGTTTTAGGTTGGTTAGCAAAAATAATTTCAACGTCAGCCCCACATTCTTTAACTAAGTTAGAATAATATTCAACGTAGTCAATTCCCGTAAACGGGTGTTTGTTAACGCCGAAGAATTTGCGATATTGTTCTAAAGTTAAAACGTCAGAATAAGGGTTTACGCCAGCCTCGTCAAGTTTGTCTAAACTAACGAGTTCGTTACCAACTTCGTCAGACGGATAAGAAAGCATTAAAACAACTTTTTTAACGCCTTTTGCTATACCACGTAAACAAATTGCAAAACGGTTACGAGATAATATAGGAAAAATAACGCCAACGGTATCGCCACCCGTTTTATTTTTAACGTCAAGAGCAATATCGTCAACAGATGCGTAATTGCCTTGCGCACGAGCAACGACTGATTCCGTTACTGAAATAACGTCTTTATCATTAAGAGAAAACCCTTCGTTAATTGAAGCCTCGATAACGCTATCGGCAACAATTTGAGCAAGGTTATCTCCTTGGCGAATAATAGGACAACGAATACCACGAGATACTGTACCAACTAATCTTTCTTTTTTCATAAAAAACTTCCTTTATTTTAACGGGTTAACCGCTATTATTTATTTAATATTGAATTTATTACTTCTATATATTTTGAAGTTAAAGCATTTTGGTCTAATAGTAACAATTTGTTTTTTAATTTTTGTAAAAGTTCCAAATCGTTATTTTCGTTAAGTAGAGAAATTAAAGTTGTAGTTGCGTTAATTTCATCTACGTTAAAATTTGTAAAACTAATAGCAGAATCTATGCAAGTATCAAATTTTTCTTCATTATATAGGGCTAAAACGTAACTTGTTGATACGTAATTTAAATAATCGTCAGTTTTAGTTGGTAAAATTTCCTTTCTAAAAACCTCGTCAACAAGTAAAGCGTTAGCGTATTTGCAAGTAACCTCGTCATTTTTAGCAATAATAGACCTTTCAACTAAAATAGTTAAATCGTACGATGAATTAGATTTTTGATATGCTTTTTCGCTATATTTAACTGAAATATCATAAGCGGAAATACGATAAGTTAAGTTTGAAACGGTTTTAGGGAAAAACATACATAATAAAAGCGTAAACAACGTAAAAACTAATAAAACTATTATTAACGTTATCGTTATAGATTTAATTACTATATTTTTCATTTAT
>JAZONZ010000060.1:0-3771 GCA_045654765.1 Christensenellaceae bacterium | reverse complement strand
TTTGCAATTAAGGGGTAAGATATGAAATACGTATTTATTATAAATCCGGCGTCTGGGGCAAATATGCCAAAAGATTTTATTGAAAAGGAAATAAATTCATTAAACGGCAAATACGATATTTTACTTCACTACACTAGTGCTCCTAACGAAGCCACTTCATTTATTAAGGAATATTTAAAAAATAATGATGGTGAATTTAGATTTATTGCTTGCGGTGGTGACGGCACGATAAATGAAGTAGCAAACGGAATTTACGGCTATGAAAACGCTAGTATGACTGCCTACCCTTGCGGTAGTGGTGACGATTTTGTTAAATCGGTTGGCGGTATTGAAAAACATAAAAGCGTTGAAAATTTAATACTTGCTAAAAATCATAAAATTGATTTAATTAAAGTAAACGATAAACTTTGTATAAACGTATGCAATTTTGGTTTTGATGCAGAAGTGGTAAAATACGCAATAGCCCTAAAAGGCAAAAAGAAAAATCCTTATAAGGCGGGTATTTTAAAAGCGTTATTCACTTCTATGAAAAACGATATTAAAGTTGAAGTTGACGGCGAAATATTAAATAATGAAAAAAAGTTACTACTTTGCACTCTTGCAAACGGTGGCTACGAAGGCGGTCAATACTTTTGCGCACCTAAATACAAGGTTGACGATGGATTAATTGAAGTATGCTACGTAAAAACCGTATCAGTATTTAAGTTTTTACGCCTTGTTGGCGCATACGAGAAAGGCTTACACCTTGACGATAAACGTTTTGAAAAATACTTGATATATAAAAGAAGTAAAAAGATTAAAGTGTTTTCTAAAAATGATTTTTCTATTTGCATTGACGGCGAACTTATTATAGGTAAAGAATTTAACGTTGAAGTTTTACCTTTGGCTATAAATTACGCCTTTCCAGATTAAAATTACATCAAAAAAAGCAAGTTTAAACTTGCTTTTTTTATTTTTTATATTCAATTACTCGATTATAGTTACGTCTTCGCCCTTTAAAAAGTCGGGAACTTCTTCATCTTTTATGTCTTTCAACTCGAAATCTTCATCATCAGTTGAAGAAATTGCTCCGCTACTTGCAGGCGTTTCATCAGTTTGAATAGGCGTTTCTTCTGCTTGAGTAGGCGTTTCTTCTTGCTCTTTATCTTGCTCGCTAAGAGTTTCAGTAGACTCAGTTATGGCAACTTCATCAAAAACTTGTTGCGTAGCATCAGTAATATCGCCCACCTCACCCTCTTCAACGTACTCTTCTTTATGGAATAAATATGAACTTTGCTCACTTCTAAGTTCGGCAATTTTTTCCATTAACATATCATAATCTGGAAGTTCTTCAAGCGAAGAAATTTGAAATCTTTTCAAGAACTCGTCAGTCGTACCAAATAAAACGGGCTTACCTACCGTATCTTTTCTACCAACAATTTCTATAACACCTAATTTTAATAAGTTTTGTATTGCAAATTCGCTGTTCGCTCCCCTTAATTCTTCAAGGTCAAGTCTTGTTACCGGTTGCTTGTAAGCAATAATAGCGGCAACTTCTAACATACTTCTACTGAGTTCTCTTTCTTTTATAGGATTTAATACGCTTGAAACGGCATCGCTATACTCTTTATTTGAACAAAGTTGAAGTTTTTTATTAAAAATCAATAATTGTATACCCCTTTCTTCAGTATACAATTTTTGTAGTTCTTTTGCACTTTCTAAAACTTCTTTTTCCGTAACGGCAAGTTTTTCGGCTATATCTTTACAAGATATACTATCCCCCGAGACAAATAATAAAGCCTCAATTATATTCATCAATTTCGACAACTTCCGCACCCCCTTCTTCGTTATATTCTAACGTAATATTAGAAAACGTACCTTCTTGTTTGAATTTTATAACTTGGTGTTTTATAAGTTCTAATAACGCTTGAAAAGTTGTAATTAACTCGCTACGGCTCACGTTTTCAACGAAAAATAAATCAGTAAAAAGTATTACTTTTTCTTCTTTGATTAGGTTTGTAATAAATGAAATTTTATCTTTTACCGTAAATATTTCTTTTGGAATTTCTTTTTCTTCTTTTAAAGTAGACTCTTTAAAATCCACCCTTGCTAATAGTTCTGTAAACGCTTTTATTAAACCATCTAAATTAAAGTCGCTATAAACGATTTTAACCTCACCAACGCTATCGTCAGGCTGTTTATAAAATATGTCAATAGTTTCCTTTTCTTTTAATTTTTCAGCCGATTGCATATAGAGTTTATACTCTTCGTGGCGTTGTAATCTTTCAATAAAACTACGCTTTTCTTCATCAACTTCAGCCTGAACGTCCTCATTTGGTATTACTGATTTTGACTTGATTTCTATAATCGTTGCGGCAATAGATAAATACTCTCCCTCTTCTTCAATAGAAATTTCGTTATTTTTTATGTACTCTAAAAATTGATTTGTTACTTCGGAAACGAATATATCTTTTATATCTATTTCGGCTATTTTTATTAGGTGTAATAGTAAATCAAGCGGACCGTCACAAACTGATAGTTTAATATTAAATTTTACTTGAGATTCAAATTTATCAGTTGCCATAACAACCCCTTTCTTTAATAATATTACTTAGTAAGTATATAATAAAATTAAAAAAAATGCAAGGGTTGGCTTGCATTTTCTTGTTATTTTATATTTTTATTGTTACCAAGAGGCTATTATTTTTTTAATATTATCAAAATAAGTTAATTTTTCAACGCTTTCGTTACTTAAAATATTTATTTTAGCAACTTCTACGCTATCTTTATAAACTATCGCCTCTCCTACTATATCGCCCTTTTTTAACGGCGCTTTAACTTTGTTAAAATTGTTTACTATTTCAATATTTTGATTTTCATTTCTCTTTGAAAATACGTAATAATCTTTTTCGTAAACACAAGTTATACTATCTACTTTTCCACCACTAATACTTAATTTTTCTTCAATAGGCAATTCTTTGTCAATAACTACTTTATTCGTATAATTATTAAACCCATAGTTAAATAATGAAGAAATTGTATTAAATCTATCTTTTGACGTAGCGCCCTTTAATACACTTGCAATTAAACGCATATTCCCACGCTTTGCCGTTGCCGTTAAACAAAAACCCGCTTCGTTTGTAAAGCCCGTTTTACCGCCGTCACAACCTTCGTAGAATTTTACAAGTTTATTAGTGTTGGTAATTTCAGTACTTCCCTTTTTATGCTCTATTTTGTCCATCCAAATAGTTGAGTAATTAAAATATTTTTCATAATTTAATAAATGCGAGTAAATTATAGATATATCTTTGGCTGATGAATATTGCATAGGCTTTGGAAGCCCTGTTACGTTTGCAAATAAAGTGTTTTCTAAACCTAATTCGCTTGCTTTTTTATTCATAGCATCTACGCAGTTTTGCTCTGTCTCATAAAAATATTCCGCCATTTGCACACTTGCATCATTTGCAGACGCTACCGTTATACTTTTTAAAAGTTCTCCCATAGGATAACTATCGCCTTCTTCTAAAAATACTTGCGAACCGCCCATTGACTTAGCATTTTTACTTATTGTAATTTCAGTATCTAAACTTACGTTATTATTTTCTATATTTTCATAGCATAATAGTAATAACATAATTTTCGTCATACTTGCAATAGGTTTTCTGTCGTTTTCGTTTTTTGCGTAAATTACAGTATTACTATTATAATCAACTAAATACGCCGAATAAGCGTTTAAATCTACAACTTCGCTTGCGTTTGCGGTAGATAAAGTTATTTGACTATAAGCAAAAA
>JAZONZ010000059.1:0-7496 GCA_045654765.1 Christensenellaceae bacterium | reverse complement strand
TATAAGCGTTATGGTTTAGTGTATTACGATTAAACTAAACCATATAAATTATACTTTAAAACTTAATACGCTGATGTGGCACAGTAGGTAGCGCACCGCCTTGGTAAGGCGGAGGTCACGGGTTCAAATCCCGTCATCAGCTCCAATAAGTGCGTCAGTAATAATTCCTATTACTGACGCACTAGTTATATTTGCCTTTTCAAGCAAGTTATATTGCTAACGCAGTTATATTTTGCTACGCAAAGTTTTATTCGCCGTTGGCGAGTTCGGGCAAATATAATATAACAATGTTAATTTCTTTGTGTAAAACACTTTAAGAGAAAAAATAATTTAAACTCGACTTATGAAAAGGTCGAGTTTTTTTATTTTGTATAAAACTTAACATTTTACGTTAAATACAATTTTTTTCTTTTGCTTGGCATACTTGTAAGCAAGTGCCGTTCCACTTTTAGGTTGATAATAACAAACACTTCGTTTTGAATATTGCCGTAATTGTGGCTCGTAATTCTCATCATAGTAAAAAACACAATAATCACTATCATTTATCATTGCTTGATTTCTTTCTACGTAACTTGCACGACCAGCCGTGTATTTTGTTTTGTGTTCAACTTCCTCTTCAAATCCAAGCAAGGTAACTTTTTCTTTTGTATAACGACTATAATATTCTTCTAAATATGCTCTCTCACTCTCTAACGTAAAACCTTCACTCTTGCAAGTGTAACATTTTCTTACAACCCTACTATATTTTTCTTTTAAATTGGTAACTACTTCGTGACAAAGTGAATCAAATTCACTACGACTGCCAAACAAAAAAGTTAACACGCTATGATTAACTATCAAATCTTCAATAATCTCTTTTAATTTTTGTTTAAGTTCTTTTGTTATTTCAATTTTTCTATGACCAAAAAACGAACAAACTTTATTATTCATAATACCTCCTAAATTGCAGGTTGCCAAATTACAAGTTTTGGACAATTTTAAAAATTTGTTGCAAGTTCAAGATTATTATAACATATTTTTTTATTTTTACCACTCTATAGTTGAGTATTTTTCAAAATAGTTAGAGATAAACTATAAGAAAAGGAGAAATACTATGAAATTACAGAGAGCTGTTGCTTTAAGAATAAGCAATCTACTTATAAAGCATAATATGACTAGATATGCACTATGCAAAATGATAGTTATGCCAGAGCAAACTTTAAAGAATATAATTGACGAAAGAAATAAAGATATAAAATTAACGACTATTGCTAAAATTGCAGATGGCTTTGGTTTATCAATAGAAGAATTTTTTGCTGATTCTCTTTTCAATAAAGACACGTTAGACGTTGATTAAAAATAATACAACGATTTATTATAATTGTTGCATGCGGAGATTTTATTATGGAAAAGAAAATTACTTATGATGACGTTATAAAAAGAATTGGATATTTTAGAACGAAAGCCAACTTATCAATGAGAGAAGCAAGTATGCAATTAGGATATAATCCTCAATTTATGTCAACGATAGAAAACCAAACAATAGAGTTGAAAGTTAAAACTCTATTAGATTTTTGTAATATGGTTGATATAACCCCACAAGATTTCTTTTATTTAGGCGAACACTACAACAAAGAAGATAAAAACGTTTTAGATTTATATAACAATCTTTCACAAGACGGCAAACAAACGATTTTAGACTTAATGAAAAAGTTAAAGTAACTAATAAAATGACAAAAAATATCTATAAAATTGAAAAATGAGTTCAGTTTCAACTGAACTCATTTTTAATTAAAGTTTTAAACTTACAATTTTTAATTCTTGGCACTTTTAATCACGTGCTTTTAACCCCGTTCCAACGAAGCCTATGCCTTTAAAATCATCAACGTTGTTACATATAATATAATCAATATAAGTAGAAATTAAATCAGCAACGTATTTATATCCTAACGGACTTAAATGACCACCAAGCCTATATTTTTTAGAAAATTCTTCGCCAAAATCACAAGCGTATTTTCTTAAATCTATTACGTATAACGATTTAAAATAATTTGGTAAACTTCTAATAAATTCAGCGTGTTTATCAAAAAGGTCTGACTTTTCTTTACTAAGACGGTCATCTCTTGGTACGGTTACGCAAAATATTTTTGCATCTGGAACTAAAGTTTCAATAGGATTAAATTCTTTTTCCATAACGTATCCTTTATTTTTATACGTTTATAAATTATTATAGCACGATTTTTTTAAATGCTATATTATTTTGAAATTTTTACTATAAAACGTCAACTTTATTTTTTATTAAATAATCATAAATTGCGTTTAATGAAGAAGGAATATCTTTTACTACACTTTCATTATCGCCATCTAAATAAAGAAGCGCCATAAGTAAATATTCAACGAGTTTTTTAGAGTAACTAGTATTATATTTTTTATCAACGAAAACGGTTAATTTTACAGCGTATGGAATATAATTTTCACTCTCTCTAACGCTATCGTTTTCAATTTCAACTTTATATTCCGTTACAAATTTTTGATATAAATCTAAACCCTTTGCTTTTATGCCAAAATATATCAATAAGTCGCCTATAGTTTGATTTTTACTAGGTTTGAAATTCTCAGTCTTAGAGAAAATTTCGCTATATAATTTTATTATTAAATTTTCGGCATTTTTAAATTGTTCTTTTGAAGAAGGTAAATTTAGCACGCTTTCTTTAACTTCTAAACTGCTTTCATCTTTTATTTTTTCTTGAGAAATTTCTTCAATTTCTTCTTGCGATTTTAGATTATTTTCTAATTCTTCACTAGTTATTTTTTCTTCAATTTGTACTTGTTTTTTTCTTTTTTCGGGTACGGAAAGTTGCGTATGAGTATCTTCACTACATACGCTTTCAGTATTTACTATTGACTTTCCCTGCCCGCTAACGCTTGGAATAGTAGACAACTAACGGCTGACACGCACCAACGCTTGGAACGTATCTTCCTTTTGTCGTCCTACTATCAATCAATATTTCGTTTGTTTCAATATGATATATAGCGCCTATTCTATCTACTACTACTAATACGCCTTCTTCACTTTGTTTTAAAGTATTTGCAAATACTACGCACTCATCGGTAATACCATTTTTTACCTCAATTATCTTAACGCCTTTTCTTGCCCTTGAAGTTACGGTTATTGCACCGAGTAATACCTTTTTAAACGTTCCAAAACTTGAACCTACTATTGCTATATCTTCGTCAGCATTTACTTGTGATGCGTATATTACGCTATCGCCCTCGTCTAAATCCATACCCTTTACACCACCGGCATTTCTACCGTATATAGGCACTTCGTTTTTAGCACGCAAACACATACCTTGCTCGGTAATGAAGAATAAATCTTTACTTTCGTCAATTTCTTCAACGCCGATTACAACGTCATCGTCTTTTAATTTTATTACTAAGCAATTTGAACGACTAAATTCAAGTTCACTCCACTCTAAGCCTTTAATAGCGCCCGATTTAGTGTAAAGTACAAGTTTTCCTCCCTTTTCTTTATCTTTACCCGTAAAGAATTTAACAGGAACTTCATCTTTTAACGCCTCTTTAAATAAACTATCGAAAGTTACACCGCCTTGACCAGCGCCTCGTGCTTCGGCAATATTATCTAAGTTTAATCTAAATAAATTACCCTTATTAGTAAAAGCGTATACAGTATCAACGGAAGTACAATTTACGCTAAATAAAAATACTTCTGCGTTAGTTGGTTTTACCGCTTTGCTTCTTGAATAACTCATAAGTTTTACTTTTCTTACGAGCGACTTTCCGCTAAAACCTAAAACGTAGTTTTCAATAGGTTTTTCATCATCAAATCTTTCGGCTTGAATTTCATTTTCACTACCAACAATTACCGAACGCCTTAACGTTTTATACTTACGTTTAACTTGATTTAATTCTTCTTTAACAACGCTATTTAATTTTCTCTTACTATCAACGATTTCTTGTAATGACTTAATTAAATTATCTAAATATACAAGTTCATCTTTTAAATTATCAATTTCTAAGCGAGTTAATCTTGCAAGTTTTAAGTCAAGAATTGCTTGCGCTTGAATTTCAGTTAAGTCAAATTCTTTTCTTAAATTTTGCCTTGCAGTTGCCGTATCTTGCGACTTTTTGATTATTTGAATAACTTTATCAATATTCGTTACGGCTATAATTAAACCATTTACTACTTCTCGCCTTGCTTTTGCCTTGCTTAAATCAAATTTAGTTCTTCTTAAAACTACTTGTTTTTGATATTCGGTATAGTAATTTAAAATAGGTAACAAACCTAATTGTTGTGGCTTGCCATCGGCTATCATTACCATATTTATACCATATGAAACTTGTAAATTAGTCTTTTTATAAAGCAACGATAATAAGTCGTTTGCATCAACGTCTTTTTTGAGTTTGATTACAATTCGCATACCGTGTCTATCAGACTCGTCTACAACGTCACTAATTCCACCGAATTCTTCTTTGTTTTCTATCATCAATTCGCCTATACTTTCTATAAGTTTGGCTTTATTTACTTGATATGGAATTTCTGTTACTATTATAGATTGTCTTCCATTATTTTCGCACTCTACGTTAAGTTTACTTCTAATTAAAATTTTGCCTTTGCCCGTTTCGTAAGCACTTTGCAATCCATCATTAGCAATAATATAACCGCCCGTTGGAAAATCAGGGCCTTTTACTATTTGCATCATTTCGCTAAGTTTAATTTTTGGATTGTCAATATACGCAATAGCACCGTCTATTACTTCTACAATGTTATGTGGCGGTATGTTCGTTGCTAAACCAACGGCTATACCAACTGCTCCGTTTACTAAAATATTTGGAAAACGACAAGGCGTTGTGGTTGGCTCTTTTAACGAATCGTCATAGTTATTGCCCCAGTCAACGGTGTCTTTATCAATATCTCTTAAAATTTCAAGCGCTAAGGAATTTAACCTTGCTTCAGTATATCTCATTGCCGCCGCTTTATCTCCGTCAACCGAGCCGTAGTTACCTTGACCGTCAACAAGCGTCATACCCATTACGAACGGTTGCGCCATATGAACCATAGCCTCATATACCGAACTATCGCCGTGTGGGTGATATTTAGCCAAACATTCACCTACTACTTTTGCACTCTTTTTATAAGGCTTATCTGGTGTTAAGCCAAGTTCGTGCATTGCATATAAAATTCTTCTTTGAACAGGTTTTAAACCATCTTCTACACGTGGCAACGCCCTTTCAAGCAATACCGATTCGGCATAAGGAATCATAGTATCGTGCATAACGGTTTCTATATCTGTAAGTATTACGTTTTCCCTTTTAATTTCTTCACTCATATTACTATTTTCCCTTTATTGTCCTTTAATTTCAAAATTGTCTTGCTTGTTAAAATTAGCGTGTTTTTGTATATATTTTTTACGCTCTTCGATATCGTCACCCATTAAAGTAGTCATTAACCTTTCGGCGTTTAAAGCATCTTCAATAGTTACTTGTATAAGCATACGCTTTGCTGGGTCTAAGGTCGTATCCCATAATTGTATAGGATTCATTTCACCTAAACCTTTGTAGCGTTGTATTTTATAACCTCTACCAACTTTTTCTTGCGCAACTTCTCTCTCTTTTTCGTTATAAGCATACTCTACTACCCCCGTACTCTCTTTATATACTTTGTAAAGCGGTGGCATACCTATATACAAATGCCCTTCGCTAATAAGTTTTGGCATATACCTGAAAAAGAAAGTTAAAAGTAAACTTCTTATATGGTAACCATCTATATCGGCATCAGATAAAATTATTACTTTACCATAATTTAAACCTTTAATATCAAAATCGTTACCTATGCCCGTACCAAGTGCTGAAATTATAGTTTTCATTTCATCGTTATTTAATACTTTTAGTAACGGCGTCTTTAAAGAGTTTTGAGGTTTACCACGAAGTGGTAAAATTGCTTGATGTTTTCTATCTCTACCCTCTTTTGCACTACCGCCAGCACTATCGCCTTCAACTATAAATATTTCGTTATTCAACGCATCTTTACTTGAACAACCGGCAAGTTTACCGAGTAACCTTGTAGACTCTGCGCCTGACTTTGCTCTATTTAACTCTTTTGTCTTTCTTATCGCTTCTCTTTCTTTTGCGGCACTTAACGCTTTTTCTAATATGGCTTCAAAACATTTTGCTTGCTTTTTGTTTTTAGACGCCTCGCTTAAACCTTCGTAAGTGGCACTTTCTACTGCTGGTCTTGCTTCGATATTTCCAAGTTTGCCTTTCGTTTGACCTTCAAACTGAACGTTCTTCATTTTAACGACTATAACCGCTGTTAAACCAACTCTAAAATCTTCGCCGTTAAACGAAGTATCTTTATTTTTTGAATTGCGATTTTCTTTAACGTAATCATTAAAGAATTTAGTCATACCTGACTTAAAGCCAACGTCGTGCATACCGCCGTCAATCGTTGGAATATTGTTTACAAATGAAAATATGCTTTCAGCATATCCATCGTTATGCTGAAGCGCTACTTCTATTAAAATTCCGTTGAGTTCGCCTGAATAATAAATAGGCTCGTCATATAACACCGTTTTTCCGTTATTTATATATTTAACGTAGTCGATAACACCACCTTCACTTTTGAAAACTTGAGGCTCGGCTTTTTCATTTTTTCTTAAATCGTAAAAAACTAATTCTAAGCCTTTATTTAAAAAGGAAGTTTCCCTTAATCTCGTACATATTATTTCTTCGGAAAAATTAGTCGTTTCAAACACTTTTGCATCTGGTTTAAACCTTACTAAAGTGCCGTGTTTAATCGTTTTTATTCCCGTATCTTTAAGCGGTGCTTTCCTTTCGCCTGAAACCATTTTTTTAGTCGTTGGGTCTAAATACGAAGAAAATTCCATAGTATATATCGTTTTGTTATAAACCTCAACTTTAAGCCACTCACTAAGAGCGTTCGTTACTGATGCACCAACACCGTGCAAACCACCTGAATACTGATAGTTATCGCTATTAAATTTACCACCTGCGTGTAATTGCGTAAATATTACTTCAACACCGCTTACGCCCGCTTCTTTGTGAATATCAACGGGCATACCTCTACCATCGTCTTCAACTGATGCACTGCCGTCAGCATATAAAGTAACTATGACTTTTTTAGCGTAGCCGTTACTTGCTTCGTCAACAGCGTTATCAATAATTTCCCATAAAATATGGTGCATACCCTTTGAACCCGTTGAGCCTATATACATACCCGGTCTTGTTCTAACAGCCTCTAAACCTTTAAGTATTTGAATATTTTCGGAACTATAAGTTTTAGCCAAAATGTTTTCCTCCAAATATAAAAAATCACATAAAAAACGTATTGCCGTTTAGGCAACACTATTTCATTATACATATATTGTAACACAATATATAGTATTTTTCAAGTATAAATATAAAAAAACGCACAAAAGGGCTCTTTGCTTAGGGATTTTTTATCCATAACAAAAGTATAGCACACTATACTTCAC
>JAZONZ010000058.1:0-7346 GCA_045654765.1 Christensenellaceae bacterium | reverse complement strand
TTTGTATTGCATCTTTAATTTTATGTATTTCATTATAATAGAAAAAATATTCTCGTTGATTTAAACGCTTTGACGAATATTCAATAAGCACACTTCTTACAAATTCAGTAAAATTCATATTGTATCTATGTAAAACATTGTCATAAATATCTAAAAATTGTTGCATGTGGGAACTATTTACTCTAAAAGATACTGAAACCGTTCCATCATCACAATAATCATATTGATTAAAATACGTTTTATAAATATTTTTTTCAATTTTATTTGTTAATTTGATATCTCCTTTATTTACTCTTAAAAAAGATGAATGTAAATCATTGCGATATTCTGCCATATTTGGTATTAAAATATTTAATAAACCACTTACGCTTGCTTGATTATTTTTTAAAATTTTAAAATATAAAGCATCTTCAACTAATGTATAGTAAACGTTGATAGGTAAAACAAAATGCGTAGGGTCAAAAAAGGTTGTTCTAAAATTTGTATTCATATGAATATTCTACAAATTGTAGCATAATTAGTCAACTAAAAATTAAATAATTGTATAGTTTTGTTTGAATTTTATTATAAATAAAACAATATTTTACATAAATACCCTTAAAATTGTAGCATAAAATCATTAAAATATTCGCTATTTCGCCTTTCTAAAAATCATGATAGAATATGCTCACAAGGATAATTACTCACATTAACCTTGACTAATTAAAAATGAGGTGATATAATATGAAATATAAAAAAGAAAGAATTAGCAATAGCGCTATTGAGCATTCTTCTCGTGGCACGTTCACGGCGGGCGATAAATATAATAAGCCAAGACTGAAAAGTGGTGGCCATGGCGAGGAAAACTTACAAGCATTAAAAAAATACGGCTGGGAATACAATGTTGTCGCTAAATATCCAAACGGCGTTAGGCTTGGAAATATTCCATCTCATAAAGATAAACAAAAAAGAAAAGGCAATTGGCAAGTATGGTTTCCTAAATCTTGGACAAGAAACACAATAAAGAAAGCAGGCGAAAAAACTATAAATGCTATACCATATAAGTTGCCAGATGGGTTTAATATGTTTGGAACGTATAAAAAAGTTAAAATATGCGTAAAAAGAACTTATGGGAAAGTATCTACAATTTTTCCATATTATAAACAGCACGGGAGCAAAAAATAATGAAAGATATTTTAAAACAATTAGTTGATGAAGTAGAGTTGTTTGACCCACAAGATGATTTATCATGGGAGGTTAATTGGCGAAAAAGATTAGATTTATTAACTATAGATTTAAAACAAACCATAAAATATTTAGATGAATGCAGTGAAAAAGAATTATCTTACGCAACAGAATTATTAGAAGAAGTTATGATGCATTTTATGTCTCCAGAACTTATCTCTTGCGTTGAAAGAAATATTTTAAGATGTAAAGACAAAGAAACTATTGAATATTTAAAATTTGAACTTGAAATTATGAAAAATATTAAAGTGTAGCACACAATATACTTTGCAAGCAAAGTTGTGGTTTTGAAAAACAAAAAAGTAAAGAGTAGCAAAATTTCTGCTACTCTTTTACAATCTCTTAAAATTTCGATAGAAAGAGCGATAATATTCAAGGTTTTTTTATTTTAAAATACTCTTTTAATATTGCTCCCACTTCTTCAGGCTTAGCGGTTTTTAATTTGTTTAATATTTTTACTTTTTCTTTGTTAATTTTTCTCATAACAATATTATAAGTAAAATATGTGGTATTATGCACTTTTAGCCTATTCGTGGTTCGTTAATTTTTGTCATTGTATACGGCATTTTTTGTTGATGCTCAATAGAGCCTTTTAACCTTATATCTTGACAAGACGAGCCAACTAATATATTATACACGCCGTTTTCTACCACCCATTTTTTGAGCATTATATTGTAACTTGCTATATCTTGCACGGGAATTACTACGTTTACTACCTTTTCTTCGCCCTTTTCTAAATAGATTTTTTCAAACGCTTTAAGTTCTTTTATAGGTTTTACCATTGTTGATACAACGTCTTGAACGTATACTTGAACAACTTCACTACCCGCAACTTCGCCCGTATTTTTAAGGTTAAACGTTATATTTATATTATCTTTGTCATTAGTTAAATTTAATTTAGAATACTCAAAAGTAGTATATGATAAGCCGTGACCAAATGGATATACAACTTCATCAGTATGCTTATCGTAATATCTATAACCAACGTCTAATTTTTCTTTATATTCGACAAAAACGCCATTACCCGGATATTCTAAGTCGGCACGCATTTTCGTTGGAAAAGTTTCGCTTAACTTACCACTTGGATTTACTTTGCCCGTTAATACGTCACTTATTGCTCCACCACTTGCCTCACCACCAAGCCACGCTTGAACGACACCGTCTACGTAGTCGTTCCATTGACCAAGAATAAGTCCTCCACCCGACTGCATTACTACAACAACCTTTTTACCACATATTTTTGAAGCCAGCCTAATCATATACTCGTGATTTGGGTTAATTTTTGCGCTTAACCTATCAAACTGCTCCGTGTCTTCACTAGTCATAGAGCCTGTGAAGAATACAACTAAATCAGAATCTTTAATTTTTTGAATAAACTCGCCTGATTTAGCCCAAATCATAGACTCTACAAACGAACTTTTTTTGTATAATTCGTAATAATCAACTTCAACGCCTTTTAACGATTTTTTCAGTTCATCATAAGGATTTTCTATATGTTTTTTATTACAAAAGACTTCAGCGCTACCTTGACCCATATATAAAGGATTAACGGCATATTCGCCAACTAACGTTATTTTTTTATATTTTTCTTTGGTTATAGGTAAAACTTTGTTGTTGTTTTTTAATAAAACGGCGCCGGCACTTGCAATTTCTCTACAAACTTCGTGCTGTTTTTCTCTATCGTACGGCAATTTTTTAGGCTTTTTTGTTAAAAGAAATTTTAAAACTCTTTTTGCGGAATTATCAATTTCTTGCATTGTAATTTCGCCTTCCGCTAACGCATTTTTAAACTCTTCGATAATAGTTGGCATTGTGCCCGGTTTATAATCTAAGCCTGACGCAACTGATTTAACCATATTATGAACTGCACCCCAGTCCGAAACGACAACTCCGTCAAACCCCCACTCGTCTTTAAGAATATCGTATATAAATTTATTTTCTGAAGCCCATATTGAATTTATTTTATTGTATGAAGACATTATCGTTTGTGGATGAGATTTTTTAACCATAATTTCAAAAGGCTTTAAGTAAATTTCCCTTAAAGTTCTTTCATCAATATCCACACTCGTTTCAATTCTATATTCTTCTTGATTGTTTGCTACGTAATGCTTTGGACAAGTTGCTATTCCTACACTTTTAGCCCCGTTAACGTATCCCGCAGCCATTTCGCCTGCTAATACGGGGTCTTCTGACATATATTCAAAATTTCTTCCACAAGTAATCAACCTTTTAATATTTAAGCCTGGCCCTAGAATTAAATCTACACCCATTTCAACGCAATCACGACCTAAATACTCGCCGTATTTAAAAGCCATTTCCTTGTCAAAAGTTGATGCAAGTAGTGATAATGACGGAAAACACGTACTATCTTTTTCGCTAGGCACGTTATCTACGTTACAATTCTCGTGAAATCTTACACCGTGAGGACCGTCCGCCATTTTTTTCTTTCAATACCTAACCTTTCTATGCCGTTCGTCTCCATAGAAGCGTATCCTACAAGCAAATATAATTTCTCTTCAAAAGTTAATTTATTAAAAATATCGTCTAACATACTCTACTCCTTTAAGGTATTCTATCACACTAATTACTTTATAATGCGAAATTTATTATTTAAAACTTTAAATAATTGACGTAAAATAAAAGAGATGATAAACCAACACTTAGTTTATTTTCTACCCGTAGAACCAAATCCACCTTCGCCCCTTTCAGTTTCATCTAATTCATCACTTTCAACGTATTCGCAAGGATAGTAGTCGCAAATAACCATTTGAGCCACTCTTTCGCCCTTTAAAACAGTTTGAGGCTCTATTCCGTGATTATGGAGAGCAACTTTAACTTCGCCCCTATAATCGCTATCAATTACGCCCACTTTATTTGCTGGGGCTAAGCCTTTTTTACACGCTAAGCCACTTCTTGCATAAATTAAACCAACTTTTCCGTTAGGAATTGCAACGGCTATACCTGTTCCTATAAACTTTGTTTCGTTTGGATTGATTATAATTTCTTCTTCTGCGCTATATAAGTCAGCACCCGCTGAATACATTGTTCCAAAGGTTGGCATAACTGCATTTTCATTTAGTTTTTTAAATTTAATTTGAATTTTTTCCATAGTTCCCCTTTATAAATCAAATAATATTACTTGATTTTCTTTTAACGACTTTTGAACGTCTATTATTCTTTGATTGCTTGAACCTTTGAATTGAAGTGATATGTCTTTTAATTCTTCAATAAATTTGCCATCAACTAAAACGTCTATAAGTTTTAACATTTCAAGCGTATCTTTCGTTTTAACTCTACTTTCAGTCAATAAGTCTTTGTCAAATAAATAGCCCGTATAACACCAAACGTTTTTATTTGGATATTTTTCTTTAACTCTTTTTAAAAATGGTAGTAACGCTTTTTGATTTGCTACCTCGAAAGGCTCGCCACCAAGTAAAGATAAACCGTCAATAAAATCGTCTTTTAAAGATAGTATTATTTCGTCTTCTACTTCTTTTGTAAAAGGTTTACCATACTTAAAGTCCCATGCCTCACTATTAAAACAACCCTTACATTTATGCGTACAGCCTGATACGAATAGCGAAGTTCTAACGCCTTGACCATTTGCTATATCATAGTATTTTATTGTAGCGTAATTCATATTTTCCCTATTATTGAAAATCTTTTAGCAACGCTAAAAGATTTCCTTGATGTTAAAGGTGTAATACCCTTTCTTTTATTTCTTGTGTTCTACCTTGATTCCAGTATTGCGTACCTATATATCCACAAGTTCTTCTTGCTACGTTCATTTTAGTTTGGTCAGTGCAACCACATTTTGGACATTTCCAAATGAGTTTGCCATCACTATTAGTTACTATTTGAATTTCGCCGTTATAACCGCATTGTTGACAATAGTCACTCTTAGTATTTAATTCGGCATACATAATGTTATCATAAATAAATTTCATTATTTGTAATACCGCTGGAATATTGTGTTGCATATTTGGAACTTCAACGTAACTTATAGCGCCACCTGGTGATAAGCGTTGGAATTCAGCCTCTAATTTAAGTTTGCTAAACGCATCAATTTCTTCCGTTACGTGTATGTGATAACTATTAGTTATATAGTTTTTATCAGTTACGCCTTCAATTATTCCAAATCTCTTTTGAAGCGACTTTGCAAACTTATACGTTGTACTTTCAAGTGGAGTGCCGTAAATAGAATAATCAATATTTTCACTTGCTTTCCACTTATTAGTATAATCGTTGAGTTTTTGCATAACTTCTAAACCGAATTTTTTGCCTTCTTCTTCCGTTAATTTCTTGCCCGTCATATAATATACGGTTTCCCATAAACCTGCGTAGCCTAATGAAATTGTAGAATATCCGCCGTGAAGTAATTTATCAATCTTTTCACCCGGCTTTAATCTTGCTAATGCACCGTGTTGCCAAAGTATAGGCGCTGCATCAGATAAAGTGCCTGTTAAACGCTCGTGTCTTGCTTGTAAAGCCTTATGGCAAAGTTCAAGCCTTTCATCAAAAATACGCCAAAAATCTTCTAAATTCTTCTTTGAAGAAAGCGCTATATCTACAAGGTTTACCGTAACTACGCCTTGATTAAATCTTCCATAGTATTTAGGTTGACCATTTTCATCAACGTATGGCGTTAAAAATGAACGACAACCCATACAAGTATAGCAATGACCGTCACCATTTTTATCTTTTTTAAGGTTTACCATAACCTTTTCAGAAATATAGTCTGGAACCATTCTCTTTGCCGTACAAGTTGCTGCAAGTTTTGTAAGATAATAATACTTGCTATCTTCGTGAATATTATCTTCTTCTAATACGTAAATGAGTTTAGGGAAGGCTGGTGTAATGTATACGCCTTGCTCGTTTTTTACACCTTTTATTCTTTGAAGAAGCGTTTCTTCAATCATTATAGCAAGGTCTTGCTTTTCCCTATCATTTTTACACTCGTTAAGATACATAAATACGGTGATAAATGGGGCTTGACCATTAGTAGTCATTAAAGTTACTACTTGATATTGTATCGTTTGTATACCCCTTTTAATTTCATCACGAACACGCTTTTCAACTATTTCACAAAGTTCATTGTCAGTTAAAGTAACGTTTACTATTTTAAACTCTTCAATAACTTCTTTAGTGATTTTTTCACGAGAAATTTGAACAAACGGTGCTAAATGCGTTAAAGATATACTTTGACCACCATATTGTGATGATGCTACTTGCGCTATAATTTGCGTTGCAATATTACAAGCCGTTGAAAAACTATGTGGTTTTTCTATCATAGTGCCTGAAATTACAGTGCCGTTTTGTAACATATCTTCTAAATTTACAAGGTCACAGTTGTGCATATGTTGAGCATAATAGTCAGCATCGTGAAAATGTATTCTACCCTCTTCGTGTGCGGCAACAATGTCTGGTTCAAGTAAAATACGCTTAGTTATATCTTTAGATACTTCGCCCGCCATATAGTCCCTTTGAACACTATTAACCGTTGGGTTTTTATTAGAGTTTTCTTGTTTTACCTCTTCATTATTGCACTCAATTAAAGCAAGAATACTTTCATCAGTAGTGTTTTGCTTTCTTACAAGTTGACGTTTATAACGATAAGTTATATACGACCTTGCAAGATTTAACGCTCCGTGACGCATAATTTCCGTTTCAACAAGGTCTTGAATTTCTTCTACGCTTAATGAACGAGTTCTTGTTTTACAAATACTCTCAACAGTTAAAGCAATTTCTCTAACTTGCTCTTCACTAAGCCTATCTTCCTCTTGTACACTTGCGTTCGCTTTGTTTATTGCGTTAATAATCTTATCAAGGTCAAAATCAGCCTCAACACCACTTCTTTTAATGATTTTCATAATACTTTTCCTTATGTTAATATATAATAAATTTTACTTAAATTTTATTGCTTTTTTTATAGTATACACATTATACTACAACACTATACGTTTTGCTTGTTGCAAATGCAACATTTTTTAATTTTATTTAAAAAAATACACAATATATTGTGTTGTAAAAAATTTTAAAACACGATATAGCGGTTAATAAATTTACAAAAACGCTTATTTTATGCGTAAAAATACCGCCTTTAACAAATTTGTTAAAGGCGG
>JAZONZ010000057.1:0-10718 GCA_045654765.1 Christensenellaceae bacterium | reverse complement strand
AAATATTGATAATACGTTTAACATATTAGCAATAATTTTTTCTCTTTTTTTATGTTTAGGTTCAATTGTAATTTCGTATATATTTAATTCCATATATCACCTTTATTTTTTAATAATTCCTTTAAATTTTAACAAAAAACTTAGAATTTTGCAACCACTTTACAATATTACTTTAAAGTAATTATTGTAACGCCGTCTTCCCCTTCGCCGTATTTGCCATACCTATATTCTTTTACTCGTTTATCAGTCTTTAAAAATTGATGAATTTTCGTTGCAAGTATTTTTAAGCCTTTACCATGAACGACTTTTACCACTTCTAAATTTTGCATTACACTTTTATCAATAAACGCATCAACGAGCATTAGCGCTTCTTCACTATCTTTACCTATTACGTTAATTTCGGTTGTTTTTTCACCTAATACACTCGCTTTTTTTATTGAAATTTGTGCTGAAAGTTTGCTATTTTGTTGTTTTGGTGTTTCAATATACTCTAAGTCTTCAATTTTGCAGTTAATTCTCGCTTGGTTTAAAATTACCCAAACGGTTTTCTTTTTTACGTTAACTTCATCTACAACGCCTTTACTCGACAACGTTTTAATATACACGTTATCGCCTTTTTTTAGCACGTTAATATCGGCTTTTACGTAAGGCGTTATAGTTTCTTCTTCTTGATTTAGTATATATCCATCTTTTTCAATATTGTTTTTTATGGTAGACACTTTTACTATATCAGTCGTAGTAAATTGTTGCTTTTTATAAATTTGCTTCATTTCTTCAAGCATTTCTTCGGCTTTATCAAGTTTAGCCGTATAAAGTTTTCTCGCTTCTAATTTTGCTTTTTCTAAAAAGGCTTTTTTATCTTTAGCAAACTTATCTCTTTCGTTAACTAAATTATCGTATATTTGTTGTTGCTCTTCTTTTAGTTTTTGAATATAAATTCTATCTTTTTCCGCTTGATATCGTACTTTTTCAGCCTCTAACAATATATTATCGAACTGCCTTTTTTCGTTTGTTAAATTTTCTTTTGCCAGGTTATAAATTTTTTCGTTTAAACCTAATCTTTTTGCAATTTCAATGGCGTTTGAAGAGCCTGGCGTGCCTATTCTTATTTTGTATAAAGGCATAAAAGTATCGGTATCAAAATCCATTGATGCGTTTATTATTTGCTTTTTTGTAAACGCAAATTCTTTTAAAGAAGAATAATGCGTTGTTACTACCCCGTAACTACCCTTTTCAATTAAAGTGTTTAAAAGTGCTTTTGCAAGCGCACTACCTTCTTCGGGGTCAGTACCTGCACCTATTTCGTCAATTAAAACTAATGAATCGCTATTTGCGTTATCAGTAATGTGTATTATATTTTTTAAGTGTGAAGAAAAGGTAGATAAACTTTGCTCTATACTTTGTTCATCGCCTATATCAACGAAAATATTTTCAAAAACTGAAATTTTCGTATCGTCAAATGCTGGTAAAAATATACCGCTCATTGCCATTAACGTAAATAAGCCTATAAGTTTTAAGGTTACCGTTTTTCCGCCCGTATTTGGACCAGTAATTAAAACGTAGTTATAATCTTTACCTAAACTTATCGATATCGGCACTACTTTTTCACGGTCAATTAGTGGGTGTCGACCAAATTTAACGTCAATTTCGCCATTACTTGTTAAAATAGGATATATACCTTTGATTGAATATGAATATTGCGCCTTACTATACGCTAAATCTATATTCGTTAAATAAATTAAACTCGCACTTAATTTATCGCTAATTAGTGATATTTTGTCACTTAACTCGGCTAAAATTCTTTCTATTTCCGCTTTCTCATTTAATAATTCGTTTTTTAAATCGTTATTTAAATCTAAAATGGCGGTAGGCTCGATAAATAAAGTGCTACCACTTTGAGATTTATCGTGTATAAAACCTTTTACGTTTTGGCGGTGTTCACTTTTTACGGGCAATACGTACCTTCCGTTTCTAACTGAAATTATAGCGTCTTGCAAATATTTGTTATTATCTTTACGAATAAATTCACTTAGTTTTTCGTGTATTCTTTCGTTTATTCTTTTAATCGCTTGGCGTATTGAATATAACCTTTCACTTGCATTGTCAGCAATTGTATCTTCACTTATAATTTTATCAAAAATTTCCCTTTCTATCGCAAAATTATAATAAATTTTCATTACGTCTTCACGCAAATAAATTATACTTTCATCAGTTATACTTTGAATAGACGTAACGGCTATTCTTAACGAACGAAGTAATCTTGCAACTTTTAAAAGTTCACTAAAATTTAATATTGAACCTTTTTTAACTCTTTCTAATTCATCAGTAAAATCATCAAAGTATTCAATACTACCCGCACCGTAAGTGTACAATAATTTATACGCTTCGTTAGTTCTATTAAGCAGGTATTTACAAGTTTCGTAATCGTGTTCAATATTTATAGATGAAAGAAGTTTTTTCGTACTATTTAAGACGGCAAAGTTTTCAACTTTGCTTAAAATTTTATCAAATTCTAAAGATAAAATAGTTTTATTATCTATCATAACGTACCTTTTATAAAATTACCTTGCGTGTAATTTTGTATTAAATTCTTTTTTTGAGAAACTTCAATATCACTTGTTAAAATTTTAATATCGTTATCAGTTAAAGTTACTAAGTTTTGTATTGTATTTTCAAAATTTTTACTGATTAGTATGCTATTATTATATAATTTAAATCTACATTCACTTGCGTTATACCTTAAAAGTGCAAATTTACGATTATTATCATCAATTAAAGTGTAAACGTTTTTCTTATTACACATAGAACACCTTTTAGTAAATGGACAATATATAAAATCCATAACTTCAATAGCACCCTCATTAAAAATAATAGCGTCTTTTGAAAACTTATTTATTTCAGCATAACTTAATTCTTTAGATAAAGTTATATATTCAACGTTTTTAACGCTACTTAAAATATTGTAAGTAATCGTATTAAATACGTTAAATCCCGTACCACAAAATACCTTTAAATTGTGTTTATTACTAAAATCTAAGGCATAATAGCCTTGTGCGTAAATGCCGTAAAATTTAGGCAATATTTTAACTAATTTTTCTAACTCGTTAGTTGTTAAATATGGCTGTAAATATAACCAAACTCTTTTGTTGTTAAAATTTAAATCTTGTAAATTATTATAGTCAAGTGGCATATAAATAACGTCAGTATAACTATCGCTAAGTTCAATTTTGTTAGATACAATAACCGCTTTTATATTGTTGTTTTTTGAGTTTTTTTCAGTATTTTCAAAAATAGAAAAATCTTCATATTTTGCGATAATATCGCTGTTTTTTAAATGTTTATAAAATAACTTATTATATAATGACGCCCTAACGTTATTTAAAACGCTTTTAGGAATAAAGCAATCTTCACTATAAGAAATATCTAATTTTACGTTATATGGATAAATATCGGTTTTATTAAAATTTTTAATAATTTCATCAGTATTAGTTGGTTTATTTATCGCCTTTAAAACAATCGTTTCACTTTTAACAGCAACACCGTTACAACTTGCCACTATTTGCTCGTTTTCTTTTATTTCAACTGAAACTAATATATCTTTCTTTTTATCTTTTACCTCATCTATTTTTTTATTTAAGGAAATATCTTTAGTTATATTTATATCGTCTAAAACCTTAACGTTTCCCTTAAATTGTATTTTTAATTTGCCGTCTTTTATAACTGCAATAGCATTACCTACTTCTTTATTATTTCTAATAATTTTAAAAGAATCACCTTCATCATAATTATAATAATCTTTAAAATACAAAGTGTCGCCCACTATTTTACCAACAACGCCGACTTTTAAACCTTTATTACTTTGTATATCGGTTGATAAAAATCCATCTTTTTGACCAAACGCTAAGCCCTCAGTATAATCGCCCCTATTAAAAGTTGAAGTTAAACCTTTTAATAAATCAAGCCTTTCTTTGCCATCTAAAACCGAACGGTAGTAACCCGTGGCAAAAGCAACGTATTCTTTACTCCTTAATCTTCCTTCAATTTTAAAAGATTTTACACCTGCATTTTTTAAGATTTCAAGTTTTTTATTTAAACACAAGTCACTTAATGATATTAAATAGCCGTTTTGAGTAAAATTATTGTCGTTTAATCTATACAATTTTCTACAAGGTTGCTTGCAATTACCTCTATTTCCGCTATTTCCACCTATAATTGAAGAAAAATAACAATGCCCTGAAAATGACGAGCATAACGCACCTTGTATAAACACTTCAGTTTCTATTATTTTTGAAATATTACAAATATCTTCTAATTTAGTTTCCCTTGCTAAAATTACCCTTTTAAAACCATACTCTTTGGCTAAATTTGCACCGTACACGTTACAAACTCCACCTTGAGTTGACAAATGAAGTTCGGCATCTGGCAAATATTTTAATATGACTTTTGATAAAAACATATCTTGAAGTATAAACGCATCTACACCTAAATTATACGCTTTAATAACACTATTTATAAAGTCTTCTAACTCTTCGTCTTTAATTAAGGTATTTACGGTAACGTAGACCTTAACGTTAAAAGTTTTTGCGTATGCCAAACAATACTTTAATTCATCAAAATCAAAGTTTTCACAAGGTTTTCTTGCAGAAAAGTCTTTCAACCCTAAATATACGGCGTTTGCACCAAATTTTATTGCCGTTATAAAATTTTCTTTATTGCCAGCCGGCGATAATAATTCTACCATAGTTTTAGTATATAGTATAGCACCACAAAAATCAAGTGGTGCTATAATTTATCTTAATTCAATTCCGTTCTTTTTAAGATTTTCTAAAATTTTATTTACACTTATATCAATTTCTTCCATTGTTAAAGACTTTTCTAAAGAATTAAATACTAAGTGGTATGCCATACTCTTTTTACTTGCTTCAATTTGGTCGCCCTCGTAGATATCGAATAGCGAAATCTCAACTAACGTTTTATCACTTGCTCTTTTAATTATCTTTATAATATCTCCGTTAGTTATAGTTTTATCACATACAAGCGCTATATCTCTTTCTACTGACGGATATTTTGCAATTTGACTATAAAGCGTTTTTTTGTTGAACATTTTTGAAATTGATTGATATTTTATTTCACAAACAAGCACTCTCATATCAATTCCAAGTTTATCTAAAAGTATAGGATTTACTTCTCCAAAATAACCTATTGAGTTATTACCTATAACAATTTCAGCACTTCTTGTAGGGTGCATAAAACTTCTTGTACACTTTTTATAATCAACTTTGAAAGTCGCCTTTAAAGTAGCAAGCAAGCCTTCAATATCGCCCTTTAACGTGAAGAAATCAACGTCTTTACCATATGCACCTAATGAAAGTGCCATTTCTTCGTTTGGAAGTTCGCTTAAAGGTAATGCTTTTGGATGATATTGTTTAGCAAACTCAAATAATTTACCACTTAAATTCTTTTTATTTACGTTATTTGCTATAACCCTTAACATTGACGGTATCAAAGTTGTACGCATAACCGATAAATCTTCGCCAAGCGGATTAAATATTTTGATATATTTATACTCGTCAGTATTTACGTCTAAATTATATAATTCAAAGTCTTTTTCAGGAACGAACGAATAAGTTATAATTTCATTATAACCACTTTGAGTTAAGTAATTTTTAGCAATATCTAAATCACGTTGTTCTTTATTTAAACCGCCAACCGTAATTGACGCCTCGTCTAAAAGTGTATCAACGATATTATCGTAGCCGTACATTCTTATTATTTCTTCTGCAATATCTGGATAATCTTCAATGTCGTATCTATATGGCGGAATTTGCAACGTAATATCGTCCCCATCTATAACGGGATTAAAGTTTAATCTAGTTAAAATATCGTTAATAGTTTCAGTAGCAACGTTTATACCTAAAACTTTATTTATTTTAGAAATTTTTGTTTTAAATATTCTTGTATCTACGTTAACTGAAAGTACGTCAATATAATTTTTAGCAATTTTACCTACGTTTAACGAATCAATAAGTGATAACGCCCTTTTCGTAGCAAGTTGCGCAATATATGGGTCTGTACCCTTTTCAAATCTTGAAGAAGAATCAGAGCGTTTACCTAAATTTCTTGAAGTTTTCCTTATACTATCACGCTTAAACATAGCGCTTTCAAAAACTATTTCAGTAGTTTTATCAGTGATTGAAGAATTTATACCGCCCATAATACCTGCTATACATTGTGGTTTAACACCATCACATATAACGAGATTAGAATTGTTTAAAGTAAATTCTTTTTCATCTAACGTTGTAATTTTTTCACCGTCATTTGCACGCCTTACTATAATTTTTTTATCTTCTAAATTAAAATAGTCAAAACTGTGCATAGGTTGACCTATTTCAAGTAAAACGAAGTTCGTGATATCTACGATATTGTTTATTGAACGAATACCCATACTCATTAAACGTTTTTGCATCCATAACGGCGACTTATCAATTTTAATATCAGTAACGTACGATGCGATATATCTTGGACACAATTCAGTATCTTTAACTTCAACGCTTAATTTATCGTTAATATCAATATCGCAAGTTTTATACTCTAAATTAGGCATTTTTAATGGTTTATTTAAAATAGCGCTTACTTCCCTTGCTAAACCTAAAATACTTTGACAATCAGGTCTATTTGCCGTTACACCTATATCAAAAATAATGTCGCCTAAACCAACGTAACTTTTAATATCATCACCGTTTTTAGCAGTATTTTCTAAAATTAAAAGACCATCATAGCCAGCCCCAGCATACATTTCTTCAGTAACGCCTATTTCTAAACCCGAACAAAGCATACCAAATGAATCGTACCCACGAAGTTTACCCGCTTTTATTGTAAATACACCTAAAACTTCGTTAGTCTTTCTATCAACGTCATAAACCGTAGCACCTATTAAAGCACAAGGCGCTTTTATACCAACCTTAACGTTGTCCGCCCCGCAACAAATTTGAAAAATACCATATGAGCCACAATCAACCATACACTTATGAAGATGTGTTTCAGGAATTTTTTCACATTCGATAACTTCGCCGACAACAACCTTAGATATTTCTTTGCCACTTTCAATAACTTCTTCAACTTCAAAGCCTGAAGAAAATAATTTTTCTTCTAATTCTTTAGCGGAAATATCACTTATATCAACATAATCATTTAACCAAAAAAGTGGTAATTTCATTTTTATTTTCTCCTTACTTGAATTGTTTTAAAAATCTAATATCGTTTTCAAAAAATAGCCTAATATCTGGAATTTTGTATTTTAAAATTGCAATACGTTCAATACCTATACCAAAGGCGTAGCCTGAATAAACTTCACTATCAATACCGCAACCTTCTAATACTTTTTTATTTACCATACCAGCGCCTAAAATTTCAATCCAGCCAGTGCCTTTACAAAGTTTACAACCCTTTCCACCGCACTCGCTACAAGAAACGTCAACCTCAACGCTTGGCTCAGTAAATGGAAAATATGATGGACGAAGCCTTGTTTTTGTGTTAGCGCCAAACATAAATTTAACGAATTCATCTAAAGTGCCTTTTAAATCACATAAAGTTATGCCTTTATCAACTACTAAGCCTTCCATTTGATGAAACATTGGCGAGTGAGAAGCATCGTCATCAGACCTATATACTTTACCCGGACTTAATATTTTAATTGGTGGTTGCTTTTTTAACATTACTCTTGCTTGTCCCGCTGACGTTTGTGTCCTTAATAAAATATTGTTCGTTATATAAAACGTATCTTGCATATCCCTTGAAGGATGTTCCGGCGGAATATTAAGCATTTGGAAGTTATAATAGTCCTCTTCTATTTCAGGACCTTCATACACTTCAAAACCCATACCTATAAAAGCATTTATAAGTTCGTTTTTAATTAACGTTATAGGATGTAACGCACCCTTTTCACTTGATTTTGCCGGCAAAGATATATCAATAGCCTCTTCTTCAAAACGCTTTGCTATTTCTATTTCTTTTAAAGCATTTTCCCTTGTTAATAATAGTTCGTCAATTTGACCCCTTAATTCGTTAACGAGTTTACCTACGATAGGTCTATCTTCTTTAGAAATATCTTTCATGCCTTTACTAAGTTCAGTTACTAAACCCGTTTTACCTAAATATTTAACCTTTACTTCGTAAAGTTCTTTTGAAGAAGTTGCACTTAAAATATCATTTTTAGCACTTTCTAAAATTACTTTGATTTTTTCGTTCATAATTCCACCTTTAATTTATTTATAAAATAAAAAAAACACCCTTAAAAAAGGGCGTTTTAAGTACGCTGTACCACCTTAATTCGTATTATATAAAAAATATAAATACCTTATTTGTTTTAACGCACACAAACGGCAATGCCTAACTATTCAGCACGCAACTACAAAGTGAATATCGTTTTATCAGTAATGGTTTTATTTCAGCAACCAAAAACCTCTCTTAATTACAACAAAAACGCCTGTCTTTATCTTAGTCTTTAATATATGTTAATATTATATTATTAAAAGGCGATTTTGTCAATTAAATATTCCACATTTTTAATTATAATTCTTTATTTGTAGTAAATACGTTTCCTCCTAAATATACGCTTGGAATTTCTCCCGTTATATAGTTATCAAATAATAAAACCTTTATGCCGTCTTTTAAATCTCTTGTTTTGAACCGAGTTACTATATACACTTCGGGAACTATATCTAAATATAAACTATGCCTTGTTTGGTTAATTCCAACACTTTCAAAATTAGATATTATTTCACATTTTATAGACGGAATTGTTATTAGTGGCATATTTACTTTTTTACCAAAACCAGCAAACAACTTAAATCCTGTAAATGCACCTATAGGCACTTCTACACCTTTATCTAATTCGTCAACTAAGAATTTGCCTACGTTATCAGCCAAAGTATTAGTTAATTTATTAAATTTATATGCGTCTGTCGTTATTAAAACAATTTTACCATTTTCGTCTTTATGAATTGTTATTAAACTATTATATAACTCATCATCAATAACCGTTTGCGATATTGCGTAGTATGATGCCGTTGACAACATTCCGGAATATTTCGCTTGACCTATATCTAATACTAATTTAGTTGAAAAACAATACAAAATTATTGATAAAATTGAAACTAATATTAAAAATTTACAAACCTTTTTTTTAAAAGTAGTTTTTTTCATATAACATTATATGAAAAATTATTAAATTATATCAATTTATTTTTGATTTTGGCTTAAATATCAACGTAAATATATAACTAAAAACTATAACTGAAGATACGCCGGCAGATGCTGACGCTAAACCGCCCGTTATAGCCCCGAATAAGCCGTTATTAGCCCCTTTTATTGCACCTTCGGCTAACAAGTAACCAAACCCTGAAATAGGCACTGTTGCGCCTGCTCCGGCAAAGTCTACTATATATTGATATACGCCTATTGCTTGTAAAAAAACTCCCGCCAACATAAAATATACTAAAATTTTACCCGAAGTTAATTTGGTTTTATTTATTATAAACTGAGCAATTGCACAAATTAAACCACCTACTAAAAAAGCCTTTAAATACATAAAAATCATTTCAAACATTATTTATACCTCTATAAATTTTCAATTTCAATAATATGACATATTCCCGGAATAGATTCGCCTTGCTGAGTTGAAACAGTTGAAAGTAATGCGCCTGTGGCACAAAATAACACTCTTTTTAACTCTTTATTTTTTAACTTAGGATATATAAAACTTGCCATTACTACCGTTGCACACCCCGCACCGCTACCACCTTGAAAGTCTTCTTCACTTATATTGTATATAAGTTCGCCACAATCTACGTGATTTTTTGAAATATCATAACCGTTTTTTCGCATTAAATACTTTAACAATCTTGTACCTAACGCTCCTAAATCGCCCGTTACAATTAAATCATAGTCGTTAGGAGAAGTGTTGGTGTTTTCAAAGTGTTTTACTATGTTTAAACAAGCCGATGGTGCCATAGCGCCACCCATATTGTTCGCATCAACGACACCATAATCAACTACTCTACCTATCGTAGCACTTTTAATATACGGAATATCTTTTTTGTGTTTTGACAATAAATAAGCACCCGAACCTGTTACCGTCCATTGCGATTGTGGTGGTCTTATTGCACCGAGTTCAAGCGGATATCTATATTGCCTTTCCGCAGTTGCAAAATGACTTCCCGTTACACATATAACGTTTTTTGCCATTTCATTATTTACAAAAGTTGCTCCAAGTAGCAAACTTTCAGTTATAGTTGAACAAGCACTATACACTCCTAAAAACGGCAAATTGAAATCTCTTGCTGCAAAACCTGCTGAAATTATTTGATTTAATAAGTCTCCGCCTATTAAAATATCAACGTCTTCAAGGTTTATTTTGCTTTTTAACGCTACTTCGTTTATTGAGTGCGATAACATTTTACACTCAGCCTTTTCAAAACTTGATTCGTTAAACCTATCGTTTTTTAAAATTTCGTCAAAATGTTTACCTAAATTACTTTTTCCCTCTTTTTGCCCAACAACTGAAAAAGTTGTTAATATAGAAGGTTTATTATTAAAAATGCGAGATTAATTTCTTTTCTTTTTCTGTTAAAATTGTTGTTTTTTTGTGGATGAAAATAAGATACCATTCATTACTATTAGATGTATAATCAATCATTTTGCAATTGAATTTTTTTAAT